>DATNIC010000015.1:0-31524 GCA_035604635.1 Binatia bacterium | reverse complement strand
TCGCAACGTCGAACACGGCGGACGGGATTACCGCACAGGGACCGTGCGTCTTCCGCAACTCGCTCTCCGAAGCTCAAGTCGTCCCAGCGACCGTCGATAAGACGGCTGCAATGTGGAAATACAAGACGGCAGCGATCATCTACGGCGACGACAACGCATTCACGAAGGCCGACTACGACATCTTCAAAGCCGCGCTCGACAAGCGCAATGTCAAGATCGTCGACGTCGAAACGTTTCATACCAACGACGTCGACTTCCAAGCGCAGCTGACCAAGATCAAGTCCAAGAGTCCGGACGTGATCGTCAACGGATCGCTCTTTCCCGAGGCGACCAAGATTATCAATCAAGCCGGGAAGCTCGGTTTGAAGGCGCATATGATGGGCGGCAACGGACTCAACTCGCCGAAGATGTATGAAGTCGCCGGGCCGAATGCCGAAGGCGTCGTCGTCGGGTCAGCTTGGTTCATCGGCGGCCAAACCGGCGGCAACGGGACGTTCGTCGCCCGCTATCAAAAGCGGTTCGGCTCGCTCCCCGATCAATTTGCGGCCCAAGCCTACGCTGCCGCGCAGATCATTGCCTCGCTCGCAAGAGAGGGCAACGTGACGCCCGCCGCGCTGTGCAACGGAATGAAGAACCTCAAGACGGTCCAAACGGTCCTCGGTCCGTACAGCTTCGAGCCCAACCGCGACGCGAGAGGCGCGCCGGTCGTGCTGCAAATCGTCAAGGACGGCTTCGCATCTTTGAAATAGCCCGCGCGGCGTGCTAAGTCAACAGATCGCGAACGGGCTCTTCCTAGGCGCGGTCTATGCGCTCTTTGCGATCGGCTACACGCTGGTTTTCGGGGTTCTGGACATCCTCAATCTTGCGCACGCCGCCGTCTTCATGGCCGCGGCATTCGTCGCGCTCGTCCTCAATGCGGCGGGCGTCCCGCTCTTGGCCGCCCTGCTCCTCGCGATGTTCTTCGCGGGAATGCTCGGCATTTTGGTCGACCGAGTCGCGTTTGCGCCGCTGCGCCGGCGCAACGCGGGGACGCTCGTCCCGCTCATCTCCTCGATCGGCGTCGCGATCATCATCGAAGCGACGGTACGGGGCGTCTTCGGGATCGACGAGCGGCACTTTCCACGGACGCCGGCAGCGTCAGTCGCCTTGCACGCCGGTTCGATAACGTTTACCGCACTCGATGTCGCGATCTTCGCAACGGCACTCGTTTTGATGGCGGTCCTCGCGTACGTCATGCGCGCGACGGCATTGGGACGAAACATCCGCGCCGTCGCGGAAGATCGCGTCGCCGCCGCACTCCTAGGGATCGACCTAGAGCGCACGATCGCCCTGACGTTCTTCATCGCCTCGGCCCTCGGCGGCGCGGCCGGCGTCCTGGTCGGCCTCCAGTACGACAGCGTCACCACCTCGATGGGATCGCGCATCGAGCTCAGAGGCCTGGCCGTCATCATCCTCGGTGGGATGGGCAGCATCACGGGCGCCGTGATCGGCGGCTTCATCTTAGGGGCCGTCGAGACGCTGTCGATCGCCTACGTCGGCTCGCAATGGCGCGATGCGCTGGCGTTCGGCGTCATGTTCCTCATCCTAATTCTGCGTCCAACCGGTATCCTAGGGAAACGCGCGCTCCGTTCGGCCTGATGCGTTGCTGACGTTCTACGCGCAACACTCAAAGCTGATCGATCAGATCGGTATCAACGCGCTGCTCGCCCTGTCGCTGAGCGTCTCGCTGCAAGCCGGACAGCTCGCGCTTGCGCAAGCCGCGTTCATGGCGGTCGGCGCATATACCGCCGCGTTCTTGGGGGCGAAGGCCGGCTGGCCGCTGATCGGCTGCGCGCTTGCGGGCGCAGCGCTGGCGGCGCTCGTCGCGGCACTCCTTTCGTTCCCGATCAGGCGGTTGCGCGGCGTCTTCTTAGCGATCGCGACGATCGGTTTCGGCGAGATCATCAGGATCATCATCAACAACCTATCGATCACGGGCGGTGCCGAGGGATTCTCCGGGATCCCGAACGACGCCGATACGCGCTGGATCTACGGGAGCCTCGCCGTCGTCGGCGCCGTCTTCTTCTTGCTTCGCGACTCGAGATTCACGCTCGCCATGTCGTTGACGCGCGAGGACGAACAGGCGGCCCGCGGCGTCGGGGTCGATACCGCGGCCGTCCGTTTGTGGACGCTCGTTGCAGGCGGCGCGATCGCCGGGCTGGCCGGCGCGCTATACGCGCATAACAACTTCTTCGTGCAGCCGGGCGACTTCGCGTTCGGCCGCGCTGAACAAATCCTCGTCTACTGTGTCATCGGCGGGACGACGAGCCCGATCGGCGCGATGCTCGGCGCCGCACTCTTGAGCCTCTTGCCCGAAATCTTTCGCTTTCTCCAGGACTACCGCGACATCGTCAACGGCGGCATCCTGCTGCTCGTCGTCCTCTTCGCGCCCCGCGGCATCTCGTCGCTTTGGAGGCGGGCATGACCGCGGGCGCGCTGGCGTTGGAGAATGTTTCCGTCCGCTACGGCGGAGTGCAGGCGCTGCGCGAGGTGAGCCTCACCGTAGGGCCGGGGAACGTCGTTGGTCTCATCGGGCCCAACGGCGCCGGGAAGACGTCGTTGATCAACGCGACGACCGGGATCGTCGCGATCGAAACCGGCTCGATCCGCCTCGGTACACTTGCGCTCAACCGCCTCCCCACGTATCGGATCGCGCGCGCCGGCGTGGCGCGGACCTATCAAAACATCCGGCTCTTTGGGGCGCTTTCGGTCCGCACGAACTTGCACGCCGGCGCTTATCGGCGCGGCACGGCGCTTCCGGACGCGGAGGCGCGTGCGCTGCTCGCCCGCGTCGGAATCGAAGCCGGCTCGCTCGACTCGCGCGCAAGCGGATTGCCTTACGGCGAGCAGCGCCGGCTCGAACTCGCGCGCGCCCTCGCCGCGCGGCCGGCAGCGATCATGCTCGACGAACCGGCCGCCGGGATGAATCCGGTCGAGACGTCGACATTGGGCAAGATCATCCGGTCGATCGCCGCCGACGGCATCGGCATCTTGCTCGTCGAGCACGACATGTCATTGGTCCGCGCCGTCTGCGACGGCGTCGTCGTCCTCAACTTCGGTCAGGTCATCGCGCGCGGTACGCCCGCGCAGATTGCCGCCGACCCGGCCGTCATCGAGGCGTATTTGGGCTCCGACGATGGCTAGCGCACTCGACATTCGCGATCTGGTCGCAGGCTACGGCAAGATCGAAGTCCTGCACGGCGTTTCTCTTGCACTCGAGGATGGGACTCTTGGCGCGATCGTCGGCGCAAACGGCGCCGGTAAGACGACCTTGCTGATGACGCTCTCCGGCTTGATCGCCAAGCGCAAGGGGACGGTCTTCCTCGAGGGCGTCGACATCACGCGCGCGCCGTCGCACGCGATCGTCGCGCGCGGATTGCTGCATGTCCCGGAAGGCCGGCGCGTCCTCCCCTCAATGAGTGTCCAAGAGAATCTCTTGGTCGCCGCCGAGTTACGACCGCACGCCGATCGCGCGCGCGACATCGCGCTCATCTACGATCGCTTCCCGATCCTCGGGACGCGGCGCGACGTCGCGGCTGGTTCGCTCTCCGGCGGAGAGCAGCAGATGCTCGCGATCGCACGGGCGCTCGTCGCACGGCCCCGCGTCTTGCTTCTCGACGAACCGTCGATGGGGCTCGCGCCGAGACTCGTCAGCGCGATCTTCGAGATCATCGCCGACGAACGGCGGCGGGGTACTTCGATCCTTCTCGTCGAGCAAAACGCGCGCAAAGCGCTGGCCATCGCGGACACCGCGCACGTCCTCGAACGCGGCCGCATCGTCCTCTCGGGCAGCGGTGCCGATCTCTTGCGCAACCGCGACGTGACGACCGCGTACTTGGGCGAATCCGCCTCCGCCTAGTTCCCCTGCCAATCCGTGAAGCGCGTCACCGGCTTCCAAGGCGGCCCCACCTCGATCGTGATGTCGGTATGCTGAGCGAGCTCGATCGCGCTCGGATTACCGGAGTAGGGGCGGCCGTTGACCCACACCCGCATCGCGCTCCCCGGCGTGACCTTCGCCGACGCGACCTCCTTCCGGCTCAGCGGCTGCCCCCACACGCTGAAGAAGTCGCCGAGCGTGTAGCTGCGAAACGTCGGCGACTCGACGTGGATGATCCCGTCGGGCGTGTGCGTGTGCAGCCAATAGAAACAGTTCGCGAGAAGCGGCCGGCCGACGTCCGGCGGGACCGTGACCGGCTTGCCGCGGTTCCAAATCGCCAAGTGCTGATGGATGTGGAAAGCGACCTGCTCCGCCGGATCGCAGCGAATGCCGTTGACCGTTTGTCCGCTGGGCATAGCCGCGTCCGCGCCGCCGGGACAGGTGGAAAGCGCGGCGGCCAAAGCAAGCGCCGCCGGGCCGAAGCGGTTGAATCTGTGCATGAACCTGTGGATTTCTGCGAATAACTCGAGTTTCTTGTGGACATGTTGTGGGTGACCAAAATTTGCTCTTGCAACGACAAATATCGTTTGATACGCTTGAATCACTTCAGAAATGAAGTGCGGTTTACGAACAACCGTGAGCGAATGGTGTTGACGATCCGGCGCCTGCGTCGATCCGAGCCACTCGAGCGAAGAGATGCGAACGTCAGTAGGGATCCCTCGATCCAAACAGGCAGCTCCACTCAAAGTTCGTACACTCGAGCCTGCGGTTAACCCCGCAGGCTCAGCTGTTTTTCTCAGGAATAGCGCGCGGTCATCGCGTCGAGTAGCGCTCTCGCCGACGCCCGTGCAACCTCGGGGCTGACGACCTCGGCCTCGGCCCCCCAACTGAGCGACCACCGGACGATCTCCATCGGATCCGCGACCGCGTAGGTGATCTCGGCGCTGCCGTCGGGCCGGCGCTCGATGCGGCGGCTCCGCGCCGCGGGCGCGAGCGCAGCAGCCTTCGCGACGATCGGCGAAAAGCGGACGGTCACTTCGGTCAGTTGCTCGGCATGAACGACGCCGCTCACCGAGTTCGCACCGAACGCGTCGAGGTTGAAATCGGTCGGCCGTTCGAACGTCGCGGAGAGCGCTTGCGGCTCGCTGACATTGTCGACCGCGAAGACCCGCATCCCCGTGCGCGCGTGGTCGTACCCGACGAGATAGACGCGTCCGTTCGAGACGATGAAGCCATAAGGGTCGACCCGCCGCGCGCTCGTATTACCGACTTTGTCGATGTACGTGAACGCGACGCGGCGGCGGCTGCGCTCCGCGCTCTGCAGCACTTCGAAGACGCGCTCGGTCTCGGGGTCGAGGGCGACGGCATCGAACTTGATCGTAAGTGACGGCGCCGCATCGAGGGCGCTGTTCGTTCGCCGGTCCGCCGAGGTCAGCAGCTTCGATGTCGCCTCGTCGATGTACGTGCCCAGGGTACCGCCCAGCGACGATCCCAAGCGCTTGAGCGTGACGAGTCCGAAGAGTTCGCGCGAGTTGAGGTTGAGGCGCTTGAGGCTGTAGCCCTCGCTGAAGCGGTAGGTGCCCGTCGTGCGATCGAAGTACCAGGGGAATCCTGCATCGGCGAGGACGGCCAGATAGCGGCGCAAGCTGCGCGTACTCGGGGGCTTGCCGTCCGCGATCCGATACTTGAGCTCTTCGAACGAATGCCTGCCTTCGTCGATCGCGTTGAGCAACCGCACGAGAAGGACGACCTTCGGCTCGCTCTTCTCAGCGTCCATGCCCTCTCATTCGCTCGCTCCCGCTGGGGTCCCACGCCGCGAAGTCGGCGTGGGGGCGCGGAGCAACGTTTCCGCCGCGCAGTGGCGGAAGCGTCGCGAAGTGCCAAGCGCCGGGCGAAGTCCGGCGCTTTTTTAAAGGATGCCTGCCCGAGCACCTGGGAGACTGCAGGGTGGAGGGTTTGGGCACAGAGACGATCGCTGCGAAGATGCGGGTCGCGATAGAGCGCGTCAGGCGCTCTTCACAGCAGATCGCCAACGAGGCGCAGACGCAGGCTATCGCACTGCAGCAGATCGTCACGACCGCTGAGGAGGCCGCCGAGGATCTTCAGACGACGCTCGATCTGGTCGGCGAAGCGCGCCGTCGCGCCGATCAGGTAGACTCCGAGCTGGGAAACACGCTCGTACAGCTCGAGTCGCTGACCGAAAGCGTCCTGACCCTGGCGACCCTTACCCAAAACGGGAGCAACGCGATCCTCGACTTGCTTGCCGTGACCCGTCGCATCGACGAGATCGTCGAATTCGTCCGTAACGTCTCCGAGCGGACGAATCTGCTCGCGCTCAACGCAGCGATCGAGGCGGCCCGCGCCGGGGAACGCGGCCGCGGGTTCTCCGTTGTCGCCGGCGAGGTCCGCAAGCTCGCCGACTCGACGCGGACCGCGACGCAAGAGATGGTCACACTCCTGGGCGAGGTGCGCCTGCGCGGCGAGCAGACGCGCGAGATCTCGAAGAACGCCGACTTTGCCGTGCAGGCCTCGAATCAGGCATCGGAGACGGCGCGTGCCGCGCTCGCCGTGATCGCGGACGCCGTACGCGGAACCGTCGAGACTTTCGGGCGCGTCGAGGAGGCGATCGGCGGGCAAGCCGCACGCAGCGACCAGTTCGGCCGTTCCGCGGAATCGCTGCTCGTGCTGTCGCGCTCGCATTACAGCGCTGCGGCACAGAGCGTCCTCTCCGTCAACGCGCTCGAGTTTCACACCGTCGAACTCGGCGCTCGCCCTTGCGAGGAACGAATAGAGCGGCTGCGGATCGCCACGGTCAACGAGGCGGAATCGTGCTCGGGACGGACGATCCGGCATTTGAAATCGCTGATCGAAGAACGGACCAACGGCGCGCTGCGCGTCGAGGCGCTCGTCGGATACGGCGCCGGCGGGCGCGGCGAACTACAGATCCTCATGGACGTTCGCGAGGGCGCACTCGCGTTCGCCGCGGTGGGTGCGGCGATCGTCGGCAACATTCTGCCGCAAGCGCAGCTTTTTGAGCTTCCGTTTCTCTTCGAGTCGCGCAACCACGCCTTTCGGGTGCTCGACGGCCGCTACGGGCGGGCGATGCTCGCAACGCTCGAGGATTTCGGCCTGGTCGGCCTGGGATACATCGAGAACGGTTTTCGCCACCTCACCTCGCACGTGCGGCCGCTGCGCAATCCAGCCGACATAGCCCGCATGCGCATTCGCGTGCAAGAATCGCCCGTCCATGTCTACACGATGGATGCGGTCGACGCGATCCCGACGCCGATTCCGGTGTTTCGTCTCTACCAAGCCTTACAGAGCGGCGAGGTCGACGGGCAGCACAGCCCGCTCCCGAACACGCTCTCGCTACGCTTGCACGAGGTCGAGCGCTATCTGACTCTGACCGCACATGTCTACACCCCGCAGTTCTTCGTCGGCAATCCCAACGTCATGGCGGCGCTGGGAGAGCACGAGGCGGTCGTGCGCGGGGCGATCGGTGACGCGATCGCGTACAACCGGCGCATCGCCGCGGAGGTCGACGCGGAAGCGCTCGCCTCATTGCAAACGAGGCTGGAAGTCCACACGCCGTCGGCCGACGAGCGCGCAGCCTGGGTCGCGGCGACGGCCGGCGTCGCGGAACGGATCGGCGAAGACGTCGGCGACTCGCACGTCGTCGCTATCCTAGACGCAGTTCGAGACGCTACCTTTGCGGGGGGTGTCCTCGCGTGAAGGAATTCTCTAACCCCGACGCGATCGCTGGGAAAATGCGGGGCGCGATCGAGCGCGTCCGGAGCTCGTCGCAACAAATCGCGCACGAAGCGCAAACGCAGGCAACAGCGCTTCAAGACATCGTCGTCATCGCGAACGAAGCATCGGGCGACTTGCAAACGACGCTCGATCTGGTCGGTGAGGCACGCCGCCGCGCCGACCGGGTCAACTCCGAGTTGGGCAACACGCTCAACCAACTCGGATCGTTGACCGAGAGCGTCATGACCCTCGCAACCCTCACGCAAAACGGGAGCAACGCGATCCTCGATTTGCTTTCGGTTACGCGACGGATCGACGAGATCGTCGAATTCGTCCGGGAAGTCTCGGAGCAGACGAACCTCCTCGCCCTCAACGCCGCGATCGAGGCCGCGCGGGCAGGCGAGCACGGGCGCGGCTTTGCCGTCGTCGCAGGCGAGGTCCGCAAACTGGCCGATTCGACGCGCACGGCGACGCAAGAGATGGTCACCCTGCTCAACGACGTGCGCGCTCGCGGCCAGGAGACGCGTGAGATCTCGCAAGACGCCGACGGCGCGGTCGCCACGTCCAACCAAGCCTCGGACACCGCGCGCGCGGCGTTGAGCGTCATCGCCGAGGCGGTCCACGGCACGGTCGAGACCTTCTCGCGGGTAGAGGAGGCGATCGGCGGACAGGCCGCGCGCAGCGAGCAGTTCGGGCGTTCCGCCGAGTCGCTGTTGGCTTTGTCGCGCTCGCACTACAGCGCCGCCGCCGAGAGCGTCCTTTCCATCAACGCGCTCGAGTATCACACCGTCGAGCTCGGCGCCCGTCACAACCGCTATCCCGCGCCGCTCGAAACCTTGCGCATCGCCGTCGTCAACGAGCCCGATTCGGCGACCGGACTGACGATGCGCTACTTGAAGAAGCTGATCGAAGAGCGGACGAACGGTGCGCTCAAGGTCGATTTGCAGCTCCTGTATGCCGCCGCGGGACGGGGGGAGCTCGGTATCCTCTCGGACGTGCGCAGCGGGAAGATCGCGCTCGCGCCGATCCTCGCCGGAATCGTCGGGAACATTCTCCCCGAAGCGCAGATCTTGGAGCTCCCCTATCTCTTCGAATCGCGCAATCATGCGTTTCGCGTCCTCGATGGTCCGGTCGGGCGAGTGATCCTCGAGAAGCTGCGCGACTTCGGTTTGATCGGCTTCGGCTACATCGACAATGGCTTCCGCCACTTCACCTCGTCGAATCGGCCGCTGCGCCTGCCGGAAGACTTCGTGCGCCTGCGCCTGCGGGTGCAGGAAGCGCCGGTTCATCTCTACACCGCGGATGCCCTCGGCGCGATTCCGACGCCGATCGCCGTCAACAGGGTATACGAGGCGATTGCGCGGGGCGAGGTCGACGCCCAGGGCAGCGGACTCGTCAACATCGTGACGCGCCGTCTGTTCGAAGTCCAACGCTACCTGAGCTTGGCCGCCTACAGCTATACGATGCAGTTTTTCATCGGGAACGCAGCGATGATCGAGTCGCTAGGCGAGTACGCCTACATCGTCGAACGCGCGATCGCCGACGCGATCGTCTACAACCGTCAAATCGCCGCCGACCTCGACAGCGAAGCGATCGCGACCTTGCAGACGCGCATGGAAGTTCACACTCCGACGCCGACCGAACACGCAGCTCTCGTCGCCGCGACGCGGCACGTCGCCGACCGTATCTCCGATCACGTCGGTGCCGAAAACGTCGCCGCCGTCCAGGACGCCGCGAGGAGCACCGCCTGGGCGCATATCTCGTCGACTCCCGAATTCGCTACGTCTAGCCTTCTGGATCGGCGAACAACAATTCCAGATCTTCGCGCGTAAGGGACTTTGCGACGGCGCTGTCGGTTTTGACAACGGTCTTCGAAAGTGAGGCCTTGCGTTCGGCGAGCGCGCGAATCTTCTCCTCGACCGTCCCGCGCGTCACCAAGCGGTAGGCGGTAACGGCCCGATGCTGCCCGATCCGGTGCGTCCGGTCGATCGCTTGACGTTCGATCGCCGGATTCCACCACGGATCGTAGAGGACGACGTAGTCGGCTGCGGTCAGCGTTAGGCCGACGCCGCCGGCCTTGAGCGAACACAGGAAGACCGGCGGGCCGTCGTCTCGCATGAAGCGCTCGACCTCGTCGCGACGGTCGCGGTCTTTGGTCGCGCCGTCAAGGTAGCCGAACCCCAGTCCCGTCTTCTCGAAATGGCGGCGCATGAGCCGAAGCATCGACGCGAACGCGCTGAAGACCAGCACGCGGTGGTTTCCCGAGAGAATCTCTTCGATCGTCTCGAGGAAGGCGTCGAACTTCGCGCTGACCTCCGGCTCGCCGACGTACGTGTCGACCAGAAGCCCCGGATGCGCGCACACCTGGCGCAAACGCGTCAGCGCCGCCAGGACGTGAACCGCAGCGCCTTCCATCCCGTTCGGCCCGATTTGGCTCAAGACGTCGCGCCGAGCCGCTTCCGCGATCCCGCGATACATGCGCAGCTGCGTCGGCGAGAGATCGCACTCGAGCGTCACCTCGGTCCGCTCGGGGAGCTCGCGCGCCACGTCTTCCTTCGTGCGTCGCAGCACGAACGGCTCGAGCCGCGAACGCAGCGCTGCGACCGCGCGATCGTCCCCTTCGGCGATCGGAACCTCGAAGCGCCGGCGAAACGAGCCTTCGCTCCCGAGCAAGCCCGGCTCGAGGAACGAGAAGATCGCCCACAAGTCGCGCAGAGAGTTCTCGACCGGCGTCCCGGTCAGCGCGATCCGGTGATCGGCCTGCAACGCGCGAACGACCTTCGCGATTTGCGAGCTCGGGTTCTTCGCGTTCTGGGCCTCGTCCAGGACGAGCGTCCGGAAACGGTGCTTCGCTAATATCTCGGCATCGAGGCGAGCAAGAGCGTACGAAGTGATGACGATGTCGTAGTCTTTCATCGTTTCGAACTTTTGCGCGCGATCCGACCCCGATTGCAAGCGCAACATCGTGAGGTCCGGCGCGAAGCGGGCGATCTCGTTTTCCCAGCTGTGCGTTACCGAGGTCGGCGCGATGACGAGCGACGGTGCGGCGCCATCTCTTTCTTTCCGCCATTTCAAGTATGCAATCGTTTGCAGGGTCTTTCCTACACCCATGTCGTCTGCCAGTATGCCGCCGAAGCCGAAACCAGCAAGGTATGCGAGAAAGTCGAGGCCTTGCCGCTGATAGTCACGCAAGACGTCGCCGAGATTGCCCGGCGGATCGATCTTCTCGATCCCGGAAAATTCGCGCAGCCGTTCGCGCAAGCGCTCGACCTCCGGCGGCAGGGAGACGCCTTCGAAACTCTCGTGCAGCTCGTCGCGCAGAGCCAGCAGCGCCGCGAAGCCGGTCCGCTTGCGGTCGGCGAGGTCCGTGAGCAGTGCTTCGCGTGCCCGCAGCTTCGCGACGTCGACGAGCTTCCCGCGAATCTCGGCGAAGCGCCCCGTGCTCGCCAACAGCACTTGCAGTTCTTTTTGGGTGAGCGGCTCGCCCTCACCGACGAAGACGTCGATGGCCAGCTCGAACCAGTCGGGCCGTTCTCCGCTGCGCAGCGCCGAGACGCGAAAGTCCAGCGAGGAACGATCGCTCGTGAGCGCGTCGAGCGCCGGATCGAGTTCGTACTCGAGGTCCCACTGCGGGAGCGTCTCGCGCACGAAGCTCGCCGCGCGTTGGGGACCGTGTAACGCGAACGCGTCGCTGCCGCGCGGGACGAAACCCGCTTCGACGAACGGCCGGACGAGCGTCGAGGCGATGTGCGGTCCGAACCGGATGAACCGGCCGTCGGCCTCGGCGACTCCGCCCAGGCTCGAGTAGACGACTTGCGCCGACGTGGCTTCATCGACGAGGGTGCAGCGCGCTACGAGTGCGCCGTCGCGCCAGCCCACCACGGCCTTGATCTTCGGACGCTCCGCGTCGAGGACGCCGAGCGTCGCACGCTCTTCCGGAGGAAGGAACGGCGCGACGCGCGCGATCGTCCGCGCGCTGGGCGGCCGGCCGTTGGGCGCGGCGCCGTTGCTTTGCGCTGCCTCGATGACCCGTTTGGGATCGAACGTCCCATCGAGCAGATAGACGCCGTGCGTCGTGCCAAACCAGGTCGGCGGACCTTCGAGCAGCCAGCCTTTCGCGGGTGAGAAACGCGCGCCGTCGACGTCCTCGAGCATCGGGACGAAATGCCCGTCCGCGCGGACTGCGCGCAAGCGCACGCCGCGCACGTCAACCCCGAAGACGGGCAGGGACGAAGGATGACGGTTGGCGCCCGGGGCGTCGTCGAAGCGCAGGCGCGGATGGCGTTGCAAGCGGAACAGCGCGCGGGCGAGCGCGCGCCCCGCATGCTGGTTCCCGCCGAGGGTTCGCGCGGCGAATGCCTCGAGAATCGCTTCGTCGCGGACGAGTTCGCGATCGGAATCGTCCCAGTCGTCGGCGGGCGTCGACTCCATCATCGCCGCGATCGACTCGGCGTCGCGCATCACGCCGCGCAAACGCGGCGTATCGAGATAGAGGGTCCCGGCCAACGTCCTGCCGTCGCTGGAGAGCACCGGCCAAATGCTGCGGGCCCGAGCACGCGGCGCGTCGACCTGCAGCGCAGGAAGCCAGGCGTAGTCATCACCAGAGGAGTCCGACTCACCTTGCAGCCCATCGCCGTGCAGGCGGACGGCCTCGAGCGTCGCCACGATGTGTTCGCACACGCCGCTCCCGCCGCAGGCGCAAATGCTGCGCAATGCTTGTGGGCCCGTCCCGCTCGACCACTCGATCGTGACGTTCATCGACCCCTTCGACTCGACCGTCGACTCGATTTTATCGTCATCGACGGCGCGCAACGTCACGCGTCCGGCCTCGGCGAGCCCGACCGCGCTCCGCGTCAGGTCACGGGCAAACCAATTGCCGATCGATGCGGGTAAGCGCGCGCGCCAAGTCGCGAACGGGTTCATTCGTTAGCGCGTAGCGCGCCGGCTCAGACGGTCTGCGGTTCGGCCGGCGGGACTGCGGGCGGCTCGATCGCTGGGATCTTCGAGAACTTCAGCTTTTCGGGATTGTCGGGATCGAGTTCCGCCAGGATACGATCGCCCGCGCCGAACTTGCCGCGCAGCATTTCCTCGGCGAGTTCGTCCTCGACTTCGCGCTGAATCGCGCGCCGGAGCGGGCGTGCGCCGAACTGCGGATCCCAGCCCTTCTTAGCCAGCAGCTCTTTGCCTTCTTCCGTGACTTCGAGATGCATCTCTTGCGCCTTGACCTCGCGGATGACTTTCTCGAGCTCGAGTCCGACGATCTCTTTGATCTCCTCGCGCGTAAGCTGATGGAAAACGACGATCTCGTCGACGCGGTTGAGGAACTCGGGGCGGAAGGTGTGCTTGACCTCGTCCATCACCTTGTTCTTCATCTTCTCGTACTGCGCGTTTTCACTGACGCCCAGGTCCTTCTGCGGACGGAAGCCGATGTCGGTCGTCGACGTGATCCCCGTCGCGCCGACGTTCGAGGTCATGATGATGATCGTGTTCTTGAAGTCGACGACCCGGCCTTGAGAGTCTGTGAGACGGCCGTCTTCGAGGATCTGCAGCAGTAGATTGAAGACGTCGGGGTGCGCCTTTTCGATCTCGTCGAGGAGGACGACGCAGTACGGGCGGCGCCGGACGGCCTCGGTCAGCTGACCGCCTTCTTCATAACCGACGTATCCCGGAGGTGCCCCGACCAGCCGCGAGACCGCGTACTTCTCCATGTACTCCGACATGTCGATGCGGACCATCGACTCGCCGTCGTCGAAGAGAAACTCCGCCAAAGAGCGCGCGACTTCGGTCTTCCCGACACCCGTCGGACCCAGGAAAATGAACGAACCGATCGGGCGCTTCGGATTCTTCAAGCCCGCACGTGAACGGCGGATCGCCCGCGTGATCACTTCGATCGCCGGATCTTGGCCGACGACTCGCTTGTGCAGCGACTCCTTCATCGAGAGCAGCTTCTCGGTCTCGGCCTGTGCCAGCCTCGAGACGGGAATGTGCGTCCACGCGCTCACGATGTAGGCGATGTCTTCTTCCGTGACCTTGATGACCTTGTCGGAAGCGGCCTTCTTCTCGTTCCACTCCGCTTCGAGGCGCTGCTTTTCGAGGCGCAGCTTCTCTTCACGGTCGCGGATCGCAGCGGCCTTCTCGAACTCTTGCGACTTGACGACGGCTTCTTTCTCTTGCTTGACCTTACGGATCTCGACCTCGATGTCGCGGATCGACTGCGGCGGCAAGGTCGCCTGCAGGCGGACGCGCGAGGCGGCCTCGTCGACCAGGTCGACGGCCTTGTCGGGCAGGAAGCGATCCGAGATGTACCGGTCGCCCAGCTTGGCCGCGGCGGCCAATGCTTCGTCGGTGATCGTCACCTTGTGGTGCGCTTCGTAGCGATCGCGCAGACCCTTGAGGATTTCGATCGTCTCTTCGACGCTGGGCTCCCCGACCATGATCGGCTGGAACCGGCGCTCGAGCGCCGAGTCCTTTTCGATGTGCTTGCGGAACTCATTGAGCGTCGTCGCGCCGATGCATTGCAGCTCGCCACGGGCGAGCGCCGGCTTGATGATATTGCTCGCGTCGATCGCCCCTTCGGCGGCGCCCGCACCGACCAAGGTGTGTAATTCGTCGATGAAGAGGATGATCTCGCCGGCCGCGCCGCGGATCTCGTCCATGACGCGCTTCATGCGCTCCTCGAATTCGCCGCGATACTTCGTCCCCGCAACCAACCCCGCAAGGTCGAGCGTGATGACGCGACGGTCGCGCAACGGCTCGGGGATATCGCCCTTGACGACGCGCTGCGCCAAACCTTCGGCGATCGCCGTCTTGCCGACGCCGGGCTCGCCGATGAGGGCTGGGTTGTTCTTCGTCCGGCGGGAGAGAATCTGAATGACGCGCTCGATCTCGTTCGCACGGCCGATCACCGGGTCGAGTTTGTTCTCGCGCGCGAGCGTGGTCAGATCGCGGCCGTAGGCGTCGAGCGTCGGCGTCTTCGACTTGCCTTTGGGCGCGGGCGGTTGCCCTTCTGCTCCGAGCAAGCTAGTCGTTTGGACCCGCACCTTGGCGGGATCGACTCCCAGGTTCGTCAGGACCCGAGCGGCAACGCCTTCGCCCTCGCGGATCAGGCCGAGGAGGAGATGCTCCGTCCCGATGTAGTTGTGATTGAGCTGCCGCGCCTCTTCAAAGGCCAGCTCGATGACGCGCTTGGCCCGCGGGGTGAAGACCATCTCCTGCTGGACGGTTTGCCCCCCCCGCCCGACGATCGCCTCGACCTCTTGGCGGACCTTTGCCAGATTGACGCCGAGGGTCTCGAGGACTTTCGCCGCGAGGCTTTCGCCTTCGGAGATGATGCCGAGCAAAATATGCTCGGTTCCGATGTAATTGTTACCGAGCCGCTGCGCTTCTTCTTGTGCCAGCACGATGCTGCGGCGCGCTCGCTCGGTAAACGGTTCCCACATTGACATGGCGCTCTAAGACTCCCCGTCCGTTCTCCTCTGACCCCCTCGCGTCTCGGTCGTCGGCTGAATACGGTTCACTACATAACGGTTCCCAAAGCCTGCAGGTTGCGACCTTTCGCTTGGGGGCCGCGAACCGGTACGCTTTCTAATACCGGACGCTATCCAAATAGATAAAACAAGCGCCCAAAAGGTAGCAAGTCGCTCGTAGGATGAGCCCCCGAGGCCGCCGTAGCGCGGTCGATATGAAGCGCCGCCTGCCCGCTATCTTGCAGCGCGAAGCCGCAAACGTGGTTAAGGTTTCGCACACCCTGACCTACGATATCGCGGAGCGCCTGCGAACCTTTGCCTTTTACCAGCGTTTCAGCGAGAGCGCCGTCATCGAATACGCCCTCGTCCGGCTCTTTGCCAACGGCGACGACATGGCGCTCGGGGCCGCCCTGCGCCGTACCGGCGCGGGACGACGCCGCAAAGCTTAAGTGCGCGCCTTACCTTCTTAAGGCACTAGGACCGGCTGAGGGCCTTTTCGACCGCGCGGACCGCGAACACGTCGGCCATCGCCGATCGATACGCCGCCGAGGCATACTGGTCGGCGCGCAGATCGACGCCCTTCGCCGCGCCGGCGCAGGCTGCGCGGATCCGCTCGCCGTCGGCGACCGCGACGCCCCTGAGCGCCTGCTCGACGTGCGGTGCACGGAACGCCGTGAAGCCGACACCGGTGATCGCGATCCGAGCAGCCGTGATCGTCGCCCCGCTGACTTCGAGTCTCGCCGCGACTCCCGCGACGGCGTAGTGTGATGCGGGGTGATGTAGTTTGACGTACGCCGAGTGAGGCGCAGCGGCAAAGCCCACAGCGGTGAGGACATCGTCAGGCTCGAGCGCCGTCGCAAACATCCCCTGGAAGAACTCGTCGGCCTTCACCTCGTGCTTTTTCTTGCTCTCGATCGTAAAGACGGCGTCGAGCGCGAGCATGACCGCCGGATAGTCAGCCGCCGGATCACCGTGGGCGCAGGCTCCGCCGATCGTACCTCGATTGCGCACCTGCGCGTCACCGAGCTCGTTGGCGGCGTCCCAAAGCGCCGGGGCGCTGCGCCGTAACTCGCCGCTCGCGGCGAGTGCGGCGTGCCGCACGAGCGCGCCGATCGTTATCCGGTCTCGCTTGATCTCAAGCGACCCGAGCCCGGGGATCCGTGCGATGTCGATGAGCACCTTCGGCTGCGCCAGCCGCAGCTTCATCATGGGGATCAAGCTGTGGCCGCCTGCGAGCAGCTTCGCATCCTCGCCATGCTTGGCCAGCAGTTTGCGAGCTTGCGCAACGCTATCGGCGCGGACATACTCGAATTGTGCGGGGATCATCTGCGAGCCTCGCTGATCGCGGCCCACAGTTTCTCGGGCCGCAGCGGCATATCGATGTGCGTGACCCCGAGCGGCGCGAGCGCATCCATCACCGCGTTCACGATCGCCGGGGTCGAGGCAATCGTCCCAGCCTCGCCGACGCCCTTCACGCCCAGCGGATTCACGTCGGTCGGCGTCGTCGTGTGCTCGAGTTCGAAATGCACCAGCTGCCGTGCGTGCGGGACCGCGTAATCCATCAATGATCCGGTCAGCATTTGGCCCTCGTCGTCGTAGACCAGCTCCTCGAAGAGCGCCTGACCGATCCCTTGCGCGATCCCGCCGTGGATCTGTCCCTCGACGATGAGCGGGTTGATGATCTTCCCGCAATCGTCGACCGCGAGATAGCGCTCGAGCCTGACTGCACCGGTCTGCGGATCGACTTCGACCACGCAGCAATGCGTCCCGAACGGATAGACGAAGTTCGGCGGCTCGAAGCGCCGGGTCGCATCGAGACCCGGTTCGAGACCTCGCGGGAGCTTGTCTCCCATGAACGCTTGGAACCCGGCTTCGGCCGTCGTCATCGTTTTCGACGGATCGCCTTTGACCGCGATCGCACCGTTGCGATACTCGAGATCGTCGGGGTTCGCTTCCCACTGGTGCGCTGCGATGCGAATCGCTTTGGCCTGAATCGATTCGATCGCAAGCTTGAGGGCGGAGCCGCCGACGGCGGTCCCGCGCGAGCCGAACGTCCCGACGCCGTACTGCACCTTGTCGGTATCGCCGTGAATGACATTGACCTGATCGATGGGGACGCCGAGCTCGTCGGCGACGATCTGCGCGAACGTCGTCTCTTCGCCTTGTCCGTGCGGCGAAATGCCCGTCAACACCGTCACGCTCCCCGTCGGCTCGACCCGAACCGTCGCGGAATCCCAGCCGGCGGCGGGCATCGCGGCCGACGGCCCCATGCCGCAGACCTCGACGTATGTCGAAAGTCCGACCCCGACGAGCCTGCCCTCCTTGCGCGCCGCGTCTTGTCTTTTCCGCAGCCCCGCATAGTCGACCGCGCGCAACGCGACATCCATCGTCGATTCGTATGCCCCCGAGTCGTAGGTCAATCCGGTCGAGGTCGTGTGCGGAAACGAAGCGGCCTTGATGAAGTTTCGCCGCCGCAGCTCGGCGGGATCGAGGCCGAGTTTGCGCGCGACCAGATCGAGCATCCGCTCGATCAGATATGTCGCTTCGGGGCGCCCCGCGCCGCGATAGGCATCCGTCGGCATCGTGTTGGTAAAGACGCCGACGACCTCGGCCGAGATGTTGTCGATCTTGTAGCAGCCGGGCGCCATCAGCAGCGTTAGCGTCGGAATCACGGGCGTCAAGAGCTGATGGTATGCGCCGAGGTTCGCGACGATTTTGAGCCGCATACCCAGGATCGTCCCGTCCTTGCGAACCGCGAGCGCGACGTCGTCGATTTGATCGCGCCCGTGAATCATCGCTCGGAAGCACTCGCTGCGCGTTTCGACGTATTTGACCGGGCGCGCGAGCTGCGTCGCGAGCCACGAGACCACGACTTCTTCGGAATAGACGTTGAGCTTCGCGCCGAAGCCGCCGCCGACTTCGGGAGCGATGACGCGGACGCGGTTTTCCGGGAGGCCGAGGACGATCGAGAGCTGCGTCCGCAGCAGATGCGGGATCTGCGTCGACGAGGTCAAGGTGAGCGTCTCTTCCCCGGGATTCCATTGCGCGAGCATCCCGCGCGGCTCGACCGGCACCGGCGCCAGGCGCTGGTTGACAAGCCGCTGTTCGACGACGATGTCGGCGTCCCGGAACGCCGCTTCGGCGTCACCCGCTTTGAACGGCATCGTAAACGCGACGTTCGTCCCGAGCGATGCATGAACGAACGGCGCTCCGGTGAGCGCTTTGAGCGGATCGACCACCACGGCGAGCGGCGCGTAGTCGACGGCAACCGTGTCGGCGGCGTCACGCGCAGCATATGGATCGTTCGCGACGACGACGGCGACCGGCTCGCCGAGATAGCGCACTTCGTCGACCGCAAGCGCCGGATGGGCGGGCGTGTGCAGGTTGGCCATCTTGTGCGCGACGGGGAGCCCTTTCACACCTGCCTTCGCGATATCGCTCCCGGCGTATGCCGCAAAAACGCCGGGATGTTTCTTCGCGACGGAGAGATCGATCGATTTGATCTTCGCATGCGCGTGCGGGCTGCGCACGAACGCGGCATAGACGGTCCCGACCGCCTTGACATCGTCGACGTAGGTCGCGCGTCCGGTGATGAGCCGGGGATCTTCGCGCCGCTTGATGCGGGCGCCGACCAAGGCCGTGAACGCCACGCTACGCGCCGACTTTTTCAGGCTTCGGCGGGAGGAGCTCGCGGACGCTGCGACGCGGCTCGTTGTTCTTGATTGCGCGCGCCGCGGCGTTGACCGCCTTGACGATATTTTCGTAGCCGGTGCAGCGGCAAATGTTGCCGCTTATGCCTTCTCGGATCTCGGCATCCGTCGGCTGCGGATTACGTTGCAGCAGATCGATCGCGCTGATGATCATCCCCGGCGTGCAGAAGCCGCATTGCAAGCCGTGCTCGGCCCAAAATGCTTCCTGCATCGGATGCAGCGCTTGCGCCGAGCCGATCCCTTCGATCGTGGTGACCTTACCGCCGTCGGCCTGCACGGCGAAGATCGTGCAGCTCTTGACCGAAACGCCATCGAGCAAGACGGTACACGCGCCGCAGCTCGAGGTGTCGCAGCCGACGTGGGTGCCGGTAAGTCCGAGGTTTTCGCGAAGGAAGTGGACGAGGAGTACCCGGGGTTCGACGTCGCCGGAAGCCTTCTGACCGTTGACCTCGATCTCGACCTTACGCATGTAAACCTCGCCAAGCAAAGGGCTGCGAAACTACCCCGTGACGATGCCAAAACCTTCCATTCCCGACGTCGACGTCGACGCGTTGACGGAACGGCTGCGCGCCGTCGGTTATCTCGCCGATCGCGGCCTCGCAACGGCCCTCTCCCTCGCGGCCGCGCTACACCGTCCCCTCTTGCTCGAAGGCGACGCCGGCGTCGGAAAAACCGAGGCGGCTCGCGCGCTCGCGCTCGCGTACGGAGCCGAATTGGTTCGCCTGCAATGTTACGAAGGGATCGACGTCTACACGGCGGTCTACGACTGGAACTACGGGAAACAACTCCTTGCCATCCGGACCGCTGAAGCAAGCAGCGAACGGACGCCGGACCTTTACGGCACCGAGTTCCTGATCCGTCGTCCGCTGCTCGCCGCGCTTGACGCCGACGACGAGCACCCGATCGTGCTGTTGATCGACGAGATCGACCGCGCAGACGATGAGTTCGAAGCATTTCTCCTCGAGTTTCTCGCCGACTATGCGATCACGATCCCGGAACTCGGACGGGTCGCCGCCCGCGTCGCCCCAACCGTCGTTTTGACGTCGAATCGCACGCGCGATCTGCACGATGCGCTCAAGCGGCGCTGCTTCTACCACTGGATCGAGCATCCGTCGATCGAGCGAACGATCGCGATCATGCGCGCGCGGATACCGGAGCTCCCTGCACATACCGCCGAATCGGTCGCGCGCGCGGTCGCGGTACTGCGGTCACTCGACTTGCGCAAGCCGCCCGGCGTCGCCGAGGCACTCGATTGGGCCGCGAGCCTGGGTCTGCTGCACGACGTGGTCCTCGACGAGGCGGCCGTCCGCGCCACGCTCGGAGCGGTCGTGAAATATCCTGAAGACATCGCACTTGCCTCCGCGAATGCTGCGGCGATTGCGCACGGGACGGCGTGATCGACGTCCCCGCGCAGGCGCTCGCGTTCGAACACGCGCTCGCGGGACGCGGCGTCACGGCGGGCCGGATGCGCGCCGATGCGTTCGTCCGGGCCCTGGGGACGCGCCGGAGCGTCGACGCCCGCGACTTCTACTGGATCGCGCGCATCGCGATGCTGCCGTCGATCGGCGATCTGCCCCGCTTCGACGCCGCGTTTGCAGCATTCTGGAGCTCGCGTTCAGCCGAAGAATCGGCGGCATCGCCGCCGATTCCGCTGACGGTGCAGCGTGAATCCCCCCAAACGCCTCCGTCACTCGAGCCGGCCGCGAAGAACGAGGGACCGGTCCGGCTCGCGCTCGCTTCGAGCGAGGAGCGCTTGCGCGATACCGATTTTGCACTGCTCAGCGATGAAGAGCGCGCCGCCGCGGCGCTGCTCCTGCGGCGCTTGCGCGTCGCGGTCGAGCAGCGTCGCTCGCGACGTTTGCGTGCCGTGGTCGACGGCGAACGATTCGATTGGCGCGGGACGACGCGCGTCGCGCTGCGGACTGCCGGCGAGGCCGTTCGTTTGCGCTACGCGACCCGCCGCCGCAAAGTGCGGCCGCTCGTGTTTCTGTGCGACGTCTCCGGATCGATGGAACCCTACGCGCGCGCTCTCCTGCGCTACGCGCACGCCAGTGCCCTCGCCCGCCCGAACGTCCGCGCCTTCGCGTTTGCGACCCGCCTCACCGACCTTTCGGCGATGCTCCGCGAGCGCGATGCCGACCAGGCACTCGATCGCGCCGCCGCCCTCCTGCGCGACTTCGGCGGCGGGACCCGCATGGGAGCCGCATTGCATGAGTTCAACGACCGTTATGCCCAGCCGGGTGCAACCCGCGGCGCGACCGTCGTGATCCTGTCTGACGGCTGGGAGCGCGAAGACCCCGCGCTCGTGGGCAGCGAAATGGGACGCCTGCGTCGCTTGGCCCGGCGGATCGTGTGGGTCAATCCGCAAAAGAAGCACCCGGCGTATGAACCGCTCGCCCGCGGAATGGCGGCAGCGCTCCCGTACGTCGACGCCTTCGTCGAGGGACACAACCTGCGGTCGCTCGACGCGATCGCAGACGCAATCGAGGGAATGACATGACCGACATCTATGAGACGATCGAACGCTGGCTCAAAGAGGGTCAACGCGTCGTGCGCGCGACCGTGACCTCGGTAGAGCAATCGGCGCCCCGCGGACCCGGTGCCTGGATGGCCGTCAACGAGCGAGGTGAAGTCGCCGGCTCGGTCAGCGGCGGCTGCGTCGAGGGCGCCGTATATGAGGAAGCGCAAGACGTCTTCAAGACCGGCCGGCCCCGCTGGGTGACGTACGGGATCAGCGACGATCAAGCGATCTCGGTCGGCCTGACCTGCGGCGGGACGATCCACGTCTTTATCTCTCTCATAGCGCCCGGCGGATTCGACCGTCTCCTCGAATCGCTTCGTGCGGACTTCCCGGTTGCGCTGGCGACGCGGCTCGACGGTCCCGAGATCGGCGAGGTCCTGGCGGTTTGGAAAAACGAGCACATGGGCAGTATCGGAACGCCCGGCCTCAATCACGCCGTGATCGAAGAGGCGCGGGCGCTGCTCACGCAAGGGGAGTCGGAGATCCGGACCTTCGGCAACGAAGGCGAACCGATCGGCGACGAGGTGCAGATCTTCATCCAGTCCTTTGCGCCCAGGCCGAATATGTACATCTTCGGCGCGATCGACTTCACCAAAGCGATGGTGCACATCGGGAAGTATCTCGGCTACCAGGTGACCGTCGTCGACGCGCGGCCGATCTTTGCGACGCGCCTGCGTTTTCCCGAAGCCGACGACGTCATCGTCGAGTGGCCGGACGAATTTCTCTCGCATGCGCCGGTCGACGATCGCACCGCGCTCGTGATCCTGACGCACGACGTCAAGTTTGACGTCCCCGTGATGGAGGTTGCACTCACGACGACAGCCGGCTACATCGGCGCGATGGGGAGCCGCAAGACGCAAGCCAACCGCTTCGCGGAATTGCGGGCGAAGGGCTTTACGGAGGAACAGCTTGCCCGGATCAGCGCGCCGATCGGTCTCGACCTCGGCGCGCGCACGCCCGAAGAGACGGCGATCTCGATAGCGGGCGAGATCATCGCGAACCGGTCGGGCCGCAGCGGCGGCCGCTTGACCGGCAGCAGCAATGCGATCCACGCCGGCCTCACCAGCACCGCGTTACGTTAAGCCGAGAGAAAATCGCGCAATAGCGCGTTGAAGCGCGGCGGGTCTTCGAACTGCGGCCAATGACCGCACCCGTCCATCACTTCCAAGCGCGCGTTCGGGATCGTCTGCGCCGCGTGCTCGCCGACGTCGACGCCGTCCGTCGGATTGTGCGCGGTCCACAACACCAGCGTCGGGGCGTCGATCCCGTGCAAGTCGTCGTCGTGCAGCATGTTGCTGCGCCGCCCCTGGGGCTCCATCAAGACGCAGATGTGCCGCATGATCCGCGCGTAGCCCGGCTGCGTATAGATCGCGTAGCGCACATCGACGAGATCGTCCGTTACCGTCGCCGGATCGGCCATCAGCCATTCCAGGCGAGCGCGGATGTTTTCGCGGCTGGGTTCGTCGACGGCTTTGAGAAAAAGCGCGCGCTGCCGCGCTAGCGCAGGCTCGTTGCAAGTAAGTCCGGCCGGAGTATTGATGACGAGCCTGCGGATGCGTTCGGGATGGCGCGCCGCAAAAGCGGCGCCGATCCATCCGCCGAGCGACTCGCCGGCGAGATGGACGCGCTCGAGGCCAAGCGCGTCGAGCACGTCAAGCAGATGCGCGCAGTAGTCGGAAATGTGATAGTCGCGATCCGGCTTCGTCGAATAGCCGTGCCCGATCAGGTCGAGCGCGATCACATGAAAGCGCTCGCCGAGAGCGCCGGCATTGCGCGCGTAGGCTTCGAGATGGCCTCCGCTCCCGTGAAGGAGCACGAGCGCTTCGTCACCGCTTCCGGCCTCGAGGATGCGCGTCCTTATCGGACCCGCATCTATATAGCGAATGTTGTGCTCGACCATTCCGAGCGACGACCAAAATGACATTGCCGGTCCGTTTTACGCCGGCGGTAGGACCGCCTCGCGGCGGGACGAAGCTCGCACGACCGTGACGAGATTCCTTGCTTCGGTCGCTTTCGCGCTGTCGGCCATGGCCTTGCTCTTCGTCGCGCCGCATGCGCAGTCGATCCCGCGTTTTGCCGTCGATCCGGCTTGGCCCAAGCCGCTTCCTAATAATTGGTTGATCGGTCAGATCGGCGGGATCTTCGTCGACGAACGCGATCACGTGTGGGTTTTCCAACGCCCGCGTTCGCTCACGCCCGACGAGCGCGGCGCCACGCTGAATCCCCCAATCTCGATCTGCTGTAGGCCGGCGCCGCCCGTTCTCGAGTTCGATCAAAACGGCAGCGTGGTTCAAGGCTGGGGCGGCCCAGGTCAAGGCTACGACTGGCCGGCGCAAGAGCACGGCATCTTCGTCGACCATGAGGGCTTTGTCTGGCTCGGCGGCAACGGCAAGGACGACGGGGCGATCCTCAAGTTCACGCGCGACGGGAAATTCGTCATGCAGATCGGCCGGCCGGGGCCCGCCAACAGCAACGACACGACGAAGCTCGGGCAACCCGCCGACATGCAAGTCGACGAAGATGCGCACGAGCTCTACGTCGCCGACGGCTACGGCAACCATCGGGTCATCGTCTTCGATACGCGAACGGGTGCCTTCAAAAGGATGTGGGGAGCCTACGGGCGCCCGCCGCGAGACGACGGACCGGATAAATACGACCCCAACGCGCCGCCCTCACCGACGTTCGGCAATCCGGTGCATTGCATCAAGATTGCGCGCGACGGGCTCGTGTATGTTTGCGACCGGGTCAACAACCGCTACCAGGTCTTCCACAAAGACGGGACGTTCGTCAACGAGTACCGCTTCCTGACCCAAACGCTCGCGAGCGGCTCGGTCTGGGACATGGATTTTTGGCCGCTGCGCACGCAGGAGTACTTGATCCAGGCCGACGGGGAGAACAACGAAATTCGCGTCCTTCGCCGCGACACCGGCGCGATCGTCTCGCGCTTCGGCCGCTCGGGTCGCAATGCAGGTGAGTTCCATTGGGTGCACGTCATCGGCGTCGACTCGAAGGGGAACATCTACACCGGCGAAGTGGATACCGGCAAGCGACTTCAGAAGTTCCGGTTTATGGGAACCTAGTACGGAGGCTATGATGGCAAAGAGCGTCTCATTCACGCTGAACGGCCGGCGACGGAAGGTGACCGTCGACGATCCCAGCGAGCCGTTACTCTACGTCCTGCGCGACCAGTTCGATCTGAACGGGCCGAAGTTCGGCTGCGGGCTGGCGCAGTGCGGTTCGTGCTCGGTTCTCTTCGACGGTGTCGCGGTTCGCTCGTGCCAGTACCCGATCGCCTCGGTCGACGGCGGGACGGTGACGACGGTCGAAGGCCTGGGGAACGAACACAAGCCCCATCCGCTGCAAACGGCGTTCATAGCCGAACAAGCGGCGCAGTGCGGCTACTGCACGAGCGGGATGATCATCTCGTCCGCTGCCTTGCTGCAAAAAACCCCACACCCGACCGACGCCCAGATCAAGACCGCGCTCGACGGCAATCTCTGCCGTTGCGCGAGTCATCTGCGGATCGTGCGCGCCGTGAAGCGCGCCGCCGCGGAAGGGATGAAGTCCGCATGAGCACGGCAATCGATCGCGCGACTTTTCTCAAACAGAGCGGCGGCGCGCTGCTCGTCGGCTTTTCAGTCGGCGCGCCCGCGCTCGCGCAAACGGCAGCCACGCCGCAAGCGACGGTCAACCCCACCTTGATCGGCGCCGGCTCCAACGCCGTCGACGCCTGGCTCGCCATCGAACGCACCGGGCTTGTGACCGTCTATTCCGGCAAGGTCGAATTGGGGACGGGGACGGAAACCGCGCTCTTGCAACTCGTCGCCGACGAACTCAGCGTCCCGTTCAAAATGGTCCGCATGATCTCCGGGATCACCGGCGTGACGCCCGATCAGGGCGTGACCTCGGGCAGCCAAACGATCATGACCGGATCGATCCCGATGCGGCGCGCCGCCGCAACGGCCCGGATGCGGTTGCTCGAGCTTGCAGCACAGCGCTTCCAAGTCGCCTCGGCCGACCTCGTCACGCGCGATGGCTACGTCATGCCGCGCGACGGCGACCGCGCGCGCGCCGTCGGGTACGGCGAATTGATCGGCGGACGCAAGTTCGACCTGACGGTCAATCCGCAGACCCCGCTGATGGGCCCAAGCGCGTTCCGCCTCGTCGGCCGATCGCTCAAACGTGTCGACTTTCCCGAAAAGGCTTACGGGACGTTCAAGTACGTGCAGAACGTCCGCATACCGGGGATGTGGCACGCGCGCGTCATCCGGCCCAACCCCGTCGGCGCGACGTTCGTCTCGCTCGATCGCAGCTCGGTCGGCGCGATTCCGACCGTCAAGATCGTACAAAAGGGGAACTTCGTCGCGGTTGCGGCTCCCAAAGAATGGGACGCGATTCGGGCGGCGCGCGCGCTGAAGGTGACGTGGTCCGGCGGCGGCCTCCCCGCGCAGAGCGATCTCTACGATATCATTCGCAAGACGCCCGCCGACGTCAAAGTCGCGGGGCAAGCCGGGGACGTCGATAACGCGCTCGCGAGCGCGGCGAAGAAGGTGACGGCCTCCTACTATTGGCCGTTCCAGACGCACGGCTCGATCGGGCCGTCTTGCGGCGTCGCCCAAGTGAATCCCGACGGTACGATCTCCGTATGGAACGGAACGCAAGGCGTTTATCAGATGCGCGATGCGATCGCCGGGCTCGTCAACGTCTCAAAGGAGTCGATCAAACTCAACTACGTCGAAGCTTCGGGCTGCTACGGCCACAACGGTGCCGACGACTCGGGTACCGACGCGGTCCTCGTTGCTCAGGCGATCGGCAGGCCGGTCCGCGTGCAATGGTCGCGCGCCGATGAGCACGGTTGGGATCCGAAAGGGCCGGCGATGGTCATGGATCTCGCCGGCGCGGTGGGACCCGACGGGACCGTGACGGCGTGGAAGTTCGACGGGTTTACGCCCACGCACTCGACCCGCCCGAGCGGTCAAGCCGGCAACTTGCTCGACGGTCAGCTCACCGGCGCACCGCCGGCGAAGAACGGGAACGTCGGCGGTGATCGCAACGCCGCCACCACGTACGCGTTTGCAAATCAGCGCGTCTCCGTCCACTGGCAGCCGACGGCGGTCTTACGCGCCTCGGCGTTGCGCGGACTGGGTGCCCCACAGAACTGCTTCGCCAACGAATCGTTCATGGACGAGCTCTGCCATGCCGCGAACGCCGATCCGGTCGCCTTTCGGCTCGCGCACCTCAACGATCCGCGTTCGAAAGACGTGCTCAACGCCGTCGCAAGGCTCGCGCAGTGGCAACCGGGCCAAGCGAGGCGAGGCCTCGCGCACGGCGTGATTCGCGCCCGTGGCGTCGCGTTCGCGCGGTATGAAACGACGGACGCGTACGTCGCGATGATCGCCGACGTCGACGTGATCCCGGCGACGGGAGCGCTGCGCGTTCGCGACGTCTACGTCGCGCACGATTGCGGCCTCATCGTCAATCCGGACGGACTGCGCAATCAGATCGAGGGCTGCGTCATCCAAGGGACGAGCCGCGCTCTAAAAGAGCAGGTCACGTTCGATCGCAACCGCGTAACGTCGGTCGATTGGCGCACCTATCCGATTCTTCGGTTCTCCGAGATTCCGAACGTCCATGTCGCGCTGATCGATCGGCCGCAAGAGCGTCCGCTCGGCGCCGGCGAGCCGGCGACGATCACCGTCGCGCCGGCGATCGCAAACGCCGTCTTCGCCGCAACCGGCAAACGTCTGCGCGAAGTCCCGTTCACGGTGGCGCGCGTGAAGAGCGCGCTGGCGGAAGCATAGACGAAGAACTCTATTGCGTCGTGCTCGCCGCCGGGATCGGCCGGCGGCTGCATGCCCAGAAAGTGCTGACGGAAGTCGGGAAGAGGACGCTGCTGCAGCGCGCGCTCGACGCGTGCGGGAATCGCCCGGTCATCGTCGTCGCTTCGCCGCTGGTCGCGCCGCACGTCGTCCCGACGTCGAAGCGGACCGTTGTCGTAAACGACGCGCCCGAGCGCGGAATGACCCACTCGCTGCGGCTCGCAGATGAGGCCGCGCCGATCGACGCACCCATCGCCGTCATCCTCGCGGATATGCCGTTCGTCGATCGCCGGCACGTCGATGCGATCATCGAACAATGGGACGATTCGCTCGACATCCTCTCGCCCGAACGCGACGGCGTCCCGGCGCATCCGGCGATCTTCGGGCCGGCGGCGCGGCGCGCGCTCGCCGGTCTTCCGGAGGGCGACTCGTTGCGAGCCCTGCGCGGCGACCGCAGCTTCCGGCGGCGCATCATCGCGGTCGAGGATTCGGATGCCCTGCTCGACATCGACAGCGAAGAGAGCCTGCGCACGGCCCGGGAGCGCGCCAAAGTGCGCGAACGGTAACCTTTGGGACGTATCCCGAAGTTCCAGCCTGCGGGGGGAAACACATATGCCGACGGTTGAGCAGGTTCGCGAAGTACTCAAAGACGTGAAGGATCCGGAGATCATGCTGGGGATCATCGATCTGGGATTGGTCTACGGGATCGACGTCGAGGGCCCGGAGCAGGAGCAGGTCACGGTGACGATGACCTTGACGTCGCCGATGTGCCCGGTGGGACCGATGTTCAAGCAAAACGTCAAAACGGCGGTTGAGTCGATCGAGGGCGTCAAGTCGGCGCGCGTCGACATCACGTTTAGCCCGCCGTGGGATCCGCGAGAGATGGCCAGCGACGAGGCAAAGCTTCAACTCGGCATCTGGTAGCGCTCCGCCCTCGCGAATGGACGAGAAAGCGTACGCGCGACTGGAAGCGATGCGTGCAGCCTCCGCGGCCCCGGCCGGCGAAGAGGCCAATGAGCGCCAGCGCGCGCGTGGAAAGCGGACGGCGCGCGAACGGATCGCCGCGCTCGTCGATCCGGACTCGTTCGTCGAGTTCGACATGTTCGTTGCGCACCACAGCGCCGCATTTGGGCTGAACGGTCGCGAGTTTCTCGGCGACGGGGTCGTCACCGGACGCGCGACCATCGACGGACGGCAAGTCTTCCTCTTCTCACACGATTTCACGGTCCTCGGCGGCTCGCTGGGCGAAGCCTTCGCCGAGAAGATCTGCAAGGTGATGGACCTCGCGCTACGGACGGGATGTCCGATGATCGGGATCAACGATTCGGGCGGCGCGCGCATCCAAGAAGGCGTCGTCAGTCTGGGCGGCTACGCGGAGATCTTTTGGCGCAACGTTCAGTCGAGCGGCGTGATCCCGCAAATCAGCCTGATCGCTGGACCCTGCGCGGGCGGCGCCGTCTACTCCCCGGCAATCACGGACTTCACGATCATGGTCGAGGGGATCGCGCAAATGTTCGTGACGGGTCCGGAAATCATCAAGACCGTGACCGGCGAAGACGTCAGCTTCGAAGAGCTCGGCGGCGCGATGACGCACGCGACGAAGAGCGGTGTCGCGCACCTGGTCGCGGCCGATGAAGACGAGATGAACGAACACGTCCGCCGCCTGCTGTCGTTCATCCCCGGGAACAATCTCGAGGATCCGCCGCTGTTGCGAAGCGACGACGACCCTGCGCGCGAATCTCCCGAACTCGATACCCTGATTCCCGATGCACCGAACAAACCGTACGACATCACCGCTGTGATAGGGGCGGTCGTCGACGGCGGCGACTTTTTCGAGATCCTCCCGAACTACGCGACGAACGTCGTCGTCGGCTTTGCGCGGATCGCCGGCCGCTCGATCGGGATCGTCGCCAATCAACCGATGAACTTGGCGGGCGTCCTCAACATCGACGCCTCGATCAAAGCGGCGCGCTTCGTCCGCTTTTGCGATGCGTTCAACGTCCCGCTCGTGACGTTCGTCGACGTCCCCGGTTTCTTGCCCGGGACGGCGCAAGAGTTCGGCGGGATCATCAAGCACGGCGCCAAGCTGCTCTACGCGTTTGCCGAAGCGACCGTCCCGAAGATCACGGTCATCACGCGCAAAGCCTACGGCGGCGCCTACGACGTCATGGCCAGCAAACACATCCGCGCCGACCTCAACGTCGCCTGGCCGACCGCGGAGATCGCCGTCATGGGACCGCAGGGCGCGGTCCGGACGATTTTCCGGCGCGAGATCGCGGAAGCGGCCGATCCGGCAGCCCGTGAGGGCGAGCTCGTCGCCGAGTACACCGAACGCTTCGCCAACCCGTTCATCGCCGCTGGGCGCGGTTACGTCGACGATGTGATCGAAGCGCGGCGGACGCGACCCGTCATCGCGCGCGCGCTCGAGATGCTCGCGACCAAACGCGTCGACCGCCCGCAGCGCAAACACGGTAACATCCCGCTATGATCCAACGCCTCTCGCGTGGCGCGATCCTGACGGCGACGATCGTGCTCGCGGTCTTCTCCGGCGCGCCGGCGGCGACGAGCGAAGTCATCGATCTCGGCAATAACAAGGCCGTCATCTACAGTCCCGAGGGAAAGCCCTCCGGCAGCGTCATCCTCATCACCGGCGGATCGACGCGGCTGGCGATCGTCGGCGACGGCAGCAACCTCGATAAGAATACGAACTTTCTCGTTCGCACCCGCATGGACTATCCGGCCGCCGGCTTCGTGACCGCCCTGGCAGAAAACTCGAGCAACCTCGCGCCGCTCATCACGCGGCTTCGCGCGATCGCTCGCCCGGTCTTCGTGATCGGGACGAGCAACGGCACGGTCGTCGCCGTGGCGAATGCGACGCGCTTAGGCGCGGACGGCCCCGACGGGATCGTCCTCACCTCGACCGTCACCAAACCCGGCAACTTGTCGCGCGACGTCCTCGACTATCCGTTGAAGAACCTCAAGATACCGGTCCTGTTCGTGCACAACACCAACGACGGGTGCCGCGTCTCCCCGCCTAGCGGTGCGCAAGCGGCCGCGAGAATGATCGACCCTTCACTCGTCACGATCGTCATGGTGACGAGCACGGAGGCGGTCGATCCGCCTTGCCAACCATTCGCGCCCCACGGCTACTTAGGCATTGAAAACGCGACCATCGAAAAGATCGTCGACTGGATGAAGGTGCACAGCGCCCACTAGGAATTCTCTGCCGAACGGTTATTTCGTGGCGACGAGATCGATGAGTGCGGACATGCCTGCGTGACGTGACCCCTCGCTCATCTCCGTCTCGTATTCCCTGATCTCGATCTTCGCGAAATCGCCGAACGACTTCTCCAGCAGTTCGCGCGTGTACATATTCTCGACGCGCGACGGTCCCCCGGTCCCATACTCGAGCTGTTTGGGCGTGTAGCCTTCCATCACGAGGAGACCACCGGGCTTGAGCGCCTTACGGATGCCGGCGAACATGCGCTCGCGCTCGACCGGTCCCGAGAACTGCGTGAAGATCACGGCTATGACATCGAACGAATTCGCAGGCCACTCCCAGCGCGTCACGTCGGCCAGCTCGATCGTCAGCTTGACGCCGCGAGCGTTCGCCAAGGCGCGAGCCTTGGTTTGTGCTTTCGGTGAAAAATCGATCGACAGCACGTCGAGCCCTTGCTCCGCAAGCCAAACACCGTTGCGCCCCTCGCCGTCGGCGACGGCGAGCGCGCGACCGCTCTTCGGCAAACGCGACCTCTGCGCGGCCAAGAATGCGTTCGGTTCCGTTCCGAAAAGGTAGTCCGGGGTCTCGTACCGCGTCTCCCAGCGCTCGAATTCCATCACTCGATCCATCCCGGAATCTAGCTACTGCTTGCCGTTCTGCGTCACGAGGTAGTCGGCGATCGTCGGGACGTCGGCGTCGGCGATCGGCGCTTTGTACGCGTTCCGCATCTTGATCACTTCGGCCGTCCATTGTGCCTTGGTCAGCGGCGGTTGCGTGTAGACATACGCCGCCGAATGGCACGTTCTGCAATTGGCGATGGTCACGTCCTGGCCTGGACCCGGCTTGAAGGGTACGTTGAACGTCGGGAACTTTATCGAGACGGTGCCGTAGGTCGCACCCAGGACGGCGACCGCACTTGCCAGGGTGAGGAATCGCAGCAAAGTTCCTTTCATGATACGCTCACCTTGTAGGTCTCGATGACGTTGCGCAGATAACCCGACGGATTCCAAACCGGGACCGTGGTTTGCGTCTCTCCGCTATTCGCGACGGCGCGACAAGCGAGCTCGTACGTCTTAGCGCGAGACGCAAACCACGGTCCCGGTTTGGAATCCGTCGGGTTAT
>DATNIC010000014.1:0-8911 GCA_035604635.1 Binatia bacterium | reverse complement strand
CCGTCCCCGAGCTGCGCACGGGCCTGGTCGATAGCGACGCCGATTGCCGGGTTCTTCTCGAGGACGTCGCGGTCCGAAACTCTGACATTGACCAAGGTTTGCGGGTAGACGCGCAAATCGCGTCCGAGTTCGTGGAGGCTGCCGCGCTCGGCGACGATGGAGAACAACGAGACCGCCGTCATCGGCCCATCGCCTGTGGTATTCCACGCAAAATCGATCGTGTGACCGGATTGCTCGCCGCCGAGCTCGTAGCCGCCGCTGCGCATCGCGTCAAGGACGTAACGATCGCCGACCGGCGTGCGAATGAGTGCGATGCCGTCCATCGCCAGCGCGCGCTCGAGGCCGAGATTCGCCATCACGGTCCCGACGACGCCCTCACCGGGCAAGGCGTTGCGCGCCTTGCGTTCGCGCGCGAGGATCATCAGGACGTGATCGCCGGTCAAGATCGCGCCGGTCTCGTCGACGAATAGCGCGCGATCGGCATCGCCGTCGAACGCGACGCCGACGACGTTCTTCTTACCTGAGGCGATGAGCTCGCCGACGGCACGTGCGATCGTCTCCATGTGCGTCGCGCCGCACTCGACATTGATTTTCCGCCCGTCGTCTTCCGCGTTGAGGGCGACGACGTCCGCGCCGAGGAGCTTGAAAATTTCCGGTCCGATCACGTACGCTGCGCCGTATGCGGCATCGACGACGATCGTCAGCCGGCTCAAATCCCCGGCGTTGTGGGCCAGCGCCCCGACGTAGCGATCGACGAGATCTCCGCCGGAGCGGGCGGTCCCGATCGCTGCGTGCGTCGGGCGCGCGAGCGTCGGATCATCAAGCCGCGCTTCGATCGCATCTTCGATCTCATCGGGAAGCTTGAAGCCGTCACCCGCGAAGAATTTGATTCCATTATCCTCGATCGGATTGTGTGAGGCACTGATCATCACGCCTGCAGCCGCTCCGATCGAGCGCGCGATGAATGCCACCGCCGGCGTCGGGACGACGCCGAGCAACAGCACCTCGCGACCGACCGACGTAATCCCCGCTACGACTGCTGCTTCGAGCATCGTCCCGGACAAGCGTGTGTCGCGCCCGACCACGATCGGTTGACTGGCATCGCACGCTCCCGCCAGGACCGCTGCACCGGCGCGCCCGACACGAAATGCGAGCTCAGGCGTCAGCTCGGTGTTCGCAACGCCGCGGATTCCGTCGGTACCGAAGAGTCTGCTCACTGCGGCGATCCCGAAGCAGTCGGCGCCGGCCGATGCGGCGGCCCGGTCACCTGTTGATCGAAGTGGCCGGTCAGCACGGGATTCCCAGCAAAGCGCACGTACACCCACGCGAGGATCGCGATGACGAGCGCGAGGACCTTAAGTCCGAAGTTCTTCCGTACGAGTTGCCACACGTGGACGCAATGCGCGCAGATTCGCAAAAACGCCTTCGCGGTGCCGCCGGCGGACGCGCGGAGGCCGCGTACACGCGAGGAGCACTTTCCGCAAGCGTTCCTGATCGTCGATCTCGCGTGAGAGCCGGCCTCCGCGCGCGACCGAGATGGCGCCCGATTCCGAGACGACGATGACGACCGCATCCGTTTGCTCGGAGAGACCCAAGGCAGCGCGGTGTCGCGTCCCCAGGTGCCGGTCCGTCGCAACGTTTTCCGAAAGGGGCAGGAAGCAGCCCGCTGCTTCGATCACCGCTTCTCGAACGATGACGGCGCCGTCGTGCAGCGGCGTCCCTCGCGTGAAGAGGGTTACCAGCAACTCGATCGAGAGCTTCGCGTCGAGCGTCGTCCCGCTCTCGACGTATTCTTTGAGGCCCGTCTGCTGCTCGATCGCGATCAAGGCGCCCGTTCGCGTCTGCGAGAGGGTGGTAGCGGCTTCGGAGAGGATCGCCACCGCCTCGGTCCGGCCGGCTGGAGCATCCCCTTCCTCTAAGCTACGGCGGCCGAAGAGCCGTCCGCGCCCGATCTGCTCCAAGCCGCGGCGGAGCTCCGGCTGGAAGACGATCGGGATCGTAACGGCGGTACCGAGCAACAGATACTGCATGAGCGTCGCAAGGACGAGGAGGTGGAAGCTGTTGGCGAGCGCGAGAATCAAGAGCACGACGAGCAGGCCGACGAGGATCTGGACGGCGCGTGTCCCCCGAATCAACAGCAGCAAGTAATAGATGAGGACCGACGTCGCGACGATATCGATGAAGTCGGCTACACCGAACGTGAGCGAACCCAAGGAGGCCTGGATCACGGCACGTGCCATTCGATGACGCGCCGCTCGTCGAGTTGCGGATCATCTAAGCCGCGTGCGGCGATCCGCGCGAGTTCCCCCAGGTCGCTCGGAATATCCGCGTCACGCGCGGCGAGTTCAACTTCGATGAGGTGCCGCACGACCGCCGAAGAGGTCATCGCGTCATCGTATGCGATCGTCAGCTCGCGGCCGTTTGCTTCGCAGGCGACGATCCCGGCCGGCCCTCCCGGACCGCGGAGCGCGGCGGCCACGCCGCGACCGAAACGTTCATCCTCGATCGCAAGCGTCATTCGAACCACCACGGTCTCTCACCAGTCGTACAGTGCCGCGGCAACTTCTTGCATATAGCTGAAGCACGACGCGCCCGCGTCGTGAGCGTCGGCCGCAATGCCGCTTGGATCGTGTTCGACGGCGAGGCCCACCCGCGCCTGGCCTCTTTACGCAGAAGCGACAGAAGTGACGGACCGCGCACGATGCCGGTCCCCGGCGACGTCGTCGACGCACGTGAACTCGAGGACGCGCGCACCGTGATCGACGGGATCCATCCGCGCGCATCGACGGTCCAACGGCAAAGCGGCCGCGGACGGCGCACGGTCATGGCTGCGAATATCGACACCCTCATCACCGTTGCAGCGCTCGCCGATCCGCCCTTGCACCTCGAGCTCGTCGACCGCCTCATCGCTTTTGCCGAGCGAAACGAGCTCGCGATCATCTTGGCCCTGACGAAAGCCGACCTCGCCGGCGGCGACGCCGTCGCGCGCGTCGTTTCACTTTACGAAGGCGCGCCGCTCGCCTACCCGACCCTCGTCCTCAATCCGCGCGCAGGCATGGGCGTCGAGGGCTTTCGGGAGCGCATCGCCGGCCACCATGCGCTCTTGGTTGGGCAGTCCGGTGTCGGGAAGAGCACGCTCTTCGCTCGACTTGGCGGGACGAGCGTCGTCGGCGAGGTGAGCAAGACTGGGCGGGGCCGCCAGACGACCTCTGCGGCGCGGCTGTTCATGTTCGAGGATGGCTTCCTGATCGACAGTCCCGGTATCGGCGAGTTCGTCCTGGGACGGGTCGAGCCGGCGGAGCTCGTCGCGTGCTTTCGGGATTTACGCGAGCCTGCGACGCGCTGCCGCTTCCGGGATTGCCGGCATCTCACCGAACCCGGCTGTGGGGTTCGGGGGGCCGTCGAGGCCGGGACAGTCGCCCGGAGCAGGTACGCGAGCTACGCCGCGATCCTTGCGGAGGCGACGGAAGCTGTGGTATGGTAGGCGGCGTGCCAAATATCAAAGCCGCCATCAAGTGGACGCGCCAGAGCGAAAAGCGCACCCAGCGAAATCTGGCTGCGAAGACCCGTCTGAAGACGCTGTTCAAAAAAGGAAAGGCCGATCCAGCCAGCGCCCCCTCCATCGAGAGCGCGTACGACAAGGCCGCCGGCAAGGGGATCATTCACCCCAATAAGGCGGCTCGCAAGAAATCGCGTCTGGCAAAGGCCCTAGCCGGCGTGAAGCAGGCCGCTGCGGCCCCAGCGCCGGCGAAGCCCGCGCGCGGCCGCGCCAAGGCGAAGTAAGCCTACGTCACTTTTCTAAGACGTACGTGCCCGGCGCTTTTGCGAGCGCCGGATGTTTTTCGTCTCCCGGCGTTCGCGCCGGAACTTGATCTCCGGATCGGGCTCGCAGCCATTCGATCCAGTCGGGCCACCAAGAACCTTCGCGTTCCTGGCCGTCGACCGTATAAGAGCCCTTCTTCTTCGCCGGTGAATTGATGATGCCGGCGATGTGACCGGAAGAGCCGACGACGAACCTGCTCGCGCCGCCGGTCAATTCGGTGATTCTGCGAACCGACTTCCACGGCGCGATGTGGTCCTCGGCGGTCGCGACGACGTAAAGATCCCTCCGGATCTTCGCCAAATCGATCGGCACGCCGAACATCGAGATCTCCCCGGGCTTCACGAGCGCGTTCTGGCCGTACATCTTCTCTAAATAATAGCTGTGCATCGCGCGGGGCATGCGCGTCGAGTCGTTGTTCCAGTAGAGCAAATCGAACGCAGGCGCATCTTTGCCCAACAGATAGCGGTTGACGGCGACGTTCCAAATCAAGTCGTTCGCGCGCATGAGGTTGAACGTGTCGGCCATCGAGCGCCCCTCGAGGACGCCCTTCTCGCGCATCTGCTCTTCGACGAACGCGAGGCCTTCAGGGTTCAGGAAGTTGACGATCTCGCCCGGCTCCTCGAAATCCACGAGCGCGGCAAAGAATGTCGCCGCGTTGACGGGCGTCTCACCTTGCGCCGCAGCGTATGCCAGCTCGATCGCTAGAAGCGTCCCCCCGATGCAATAGCCGACGGCGTTGACGTCGGGACTTCCGGTGATCTCGCTCGCGATACGAAACGCGGTTTGGGGTCCCTCCCGCAGATAGTCTTCCATGCTGAGCTGGGCCATCGAGGCATCCGGATTGCGCCACGAGATCATGAACGTCGTGAAGCCGCCCTCGGCCAAGTACTTGACGATGCTGTTCGCCGGCTGCAGATCGAGGACGTAGTACTTATTGATCCACGGCGGGATGATGACGATCGGGCGCTTGGCGACCGTCGGCGTCGACGGAGCGTACTGGATGAGCTCCATGAGGTCGTTGCGATAGACGACGCTCCCCGGGGTCGTCGCGATGTTTTCCCCGACCGTAAACGCGCCGGTATCGACGAGGCGCACGCGTCCGTCGTTGTTTTGCAGGTCGTCAATCAGGTTCTGCATGCCGCGCACGAGGTTCTGTCCCCCCGTGCGAAGCGTCTCTTCGATCACGACGGGATTGAGCCACGCGACGTTCGTCGGGCTCGCCGCATCAGCGAACTGCTTCGCCCAAAAGCGTGCGCGGCGCTTGACCACGGGGTCGAGATCCCCAATCGCTTCGATCCCCGATGCCAGCGCCTCGGTCGCGAGCAAATACGCTTCCTTGACGCCTTCGAGCGAGGCGTTCTCGCTCCAAGCCGGGTGCGCGAAACGCTTGTCGCCGGGCTCCGGTCGGACCACGGCGTGATGTGGTTCGCCCGAGAACGCTGCGACGCTTTGTTCCACGAGGTCAAGCCATCGCTGGTTGTAGATTGCTTGCTGCTCGAGGGCCGCCTCCGGATTTCGCGCGGCGGCCTCCATGGTCTCGAGCGTCGTCTTCGCGATGCCGAAGGGATCGAGGAAGTTGATCATGCCTCCCTAGACTAGCGTGCGCTTACGACCAGTTGCGGGAACTTCGAGCGCAGTTCCGCGAGCTTGGGGAGATCGAAGGTGGCGACGTAAGGGTTGTACGGGTTGTGCTGGACGAAGTGCTGATGGTAGTCTTCGGCGGCGTAGAACGCGTGCAACGGGACGACCTGGGTGACGATCGGGTTGCGAAACTTCTTCTGCTGCGTGAGCTCGCGGATGTAGGTTTGCGCGACCTGCTTCTGTTCGTCGCTCGAGTAAAAGATCGCCGAGCGGTACTGCGTCCCTTCGTCGGGACCTTGCCGGTTGAGCTCGGTCGGATCGTGCGCGACCGTAAAGTAGACGTTCAGCAGCTCCCGATAGGAGATCACGCTCGGGTCGTAGGTGATCTGCACCGATTCCGCATGCCCCGTCGTCCCGGAGCTGACGATCTCGTAGTGCGCGCTCTCCTTCGATCCGCCGGCATAACCGGCGACGGCGCGCTTGACGCCGCGCAGGTTTTCGAAGACCGCTTCCATGCCCCAGAAGCAGCCACCGGCCAGGACCGCCGTTTGCTCCGAAGGCGGTGCAGCGGCTTGCGCAACAGGAGCCACGAAAGCGAGCACTGCGAATGCGAGCAGGACGGCCGCGAGTCGATTCTTCATGGGTGTATTATCGCACGAACGAGGCCTGACTCCGCAAGCCCGCTTACGTCGAGCGTCACGGCTCCACGTTAATGACGAGGCGAGTCTGCGCGTCTGCGTGCGCACGCGGCAGGATCAGGCTTCGGATTGCGTCGCGGAGCGGAGCGAGCCGGCTTGCCTTGAGCGCGATGCGCATCCGCCACTCCTCGTTCAAGCGGGCAATCGGATACGGGGCAGGACCGAGGACCTCGATCCCGTCGCGCTCGCGCAGGATTGCTGCGTAGGCGGCGCTGCGCTCTTCCGCCAGCCGCCGAGCGCGCGCGATCACGCCCAAATAGGCGAGCGAGACGAACGGCGGATAACGGCTCGCACGGCGCTCCGCGAGCTCGGTCTCGGCGAAGCCGTCATAGTCCGCGTTCGCGGCGAAAACGATCGCCGGGTGATCCGGCGAGTACGTCTGGACGATCGCCTCGCCCGGTGACGCGCGCCCGCTCCGCCCGCAGACCTGCAAAATGAGCGCGAACGTCCGCTCGGCCGCGCGAAAATCGGCGATATGCAAGCCGATGTCCGCGGCCACGACCGCAGCGAGTGTGACCGTGGGAAAGTCCAAGCCCTTGGCGACCATCTGCGTCCCGACCAAGACGTCGCCGCTCGTTTCGAACGCATCGAGTATCCGCGCGTGATCGCCCACGCGGGTCGTCGTATCGCTGTCCATCCGCAGGACGTGCGCGCCGGGGAACAAGCGCTCCAGATCGGTTTGCACGCGCTCGGTCCCGACGCCGAACTCGCGAATCGGGCCGCTCCCGCAGTGTGGACACAGTTCGGGAATCGACCGTTGGGCGTCGCAGTAATGGCAACGCAGGAGCCCTTCGGAACGATGCAGCGCAAGGGAAGTCGTGCAGCGTGCGCAGGATGGAACCGCTCCGCACGCGCGACACAGCATGAAGCTCGCGGTCCCGCGGCGATTCACGAACAAGACGCTCTTCTCGCCCTTGCCGATGCGTTGCTCGAGCGCCGCGATCAAGCGGGTGCTGAAGATCCGCCGGTTCCCGCCGGCCAGCTCGCGGGCCATGTCGACGACGTGCACCTCGGGGAGTTGCTGTTCGGCGACCCGCCGGCGCAACGTTACTAAAGGATAACGGCCGGCCTTCGCCTTGGCGAACTCTTCGAGTGCCGGCGTCGCGCTGCCCAGAATCAGCACGCCTTCTTCCCGGCGCATCCGTTCGCGCGCGACGCTCACCGCGTGATAGCGCGGCGCCGTATCTTGCTTGTAGCTGCTCTCGTGCGCTTCGTCGACGACGATCAGGCGGACGCCCGGAAGCGGCGCAAAGACGGCGCTGCGCGCTCCGACGACGACCGCGACGTCGCCGCGCGCCGCGGCCTGCCAGGCGTCGTAGCGTTCGCGCTCGGAGAGGGCTGAGTGCAGCACCGCGACGCGAGCGCCGAAGACCGCTTCGAAACGGCGCGCCGTCTGCGGCGTGAGCGAGATCTCGGGGACGAGGACGAGCGCGCGGCCGCCCTCGCGGACGACGCGCGCGATCGCAGCAAGGTAGACGTACGTCTTGCCGCTCCCCGTGACGCCGTGCAGCAAGAGTTGACCGAAACCACCCGCATCGAGCAGCGCATCGATCTCCGCGATCGCAGCCCGTTGTTCGCCGGTCGGTTCCAACTCCGGCAACGTGACGCGCGCTTCGCCGCGCGCCCGGATGATCTCGCGTTCGATCTCACGGATCGCCCCTGCTTTGATCGAACGGGCGATCACGGCTTGCGAGAAGCCTTCGAGCAGCGCGTCGGCGCGTCGCAGCTCGCCTTCGTCGCGGACGCGTGCAACGAGCGCCGCCGCCTTTCGACCGGCGATCGCGCCGTCGCCCGGGATGAGAATGCTCGCGTGTCGCGCTGCGATTCGCGAACCCGCGAAGTCGCGCGTTCGAATGAGGTTGCGCGCCCGGACGAGCGTCCCGACCGCGCGCAGCAGCGATCGGCGATCCCCGGCCCGACGGGCTTCGGGATGCCGTAAGAGTTGCTCGATCGTAAAGCCGCCGCGCAAATCATTCCAAATCAGCGCAACGAGGCGCGCTGGGACCGATGCGATTCTTCCATTTGGGGCCGGCCCCTCGACGACGAATCGCTCGACGATGCGCGGGATCGCGCCGGCGAGGACGACTGCCCCCAGCGCCTCGCCGAGTGGACTGAGGTAACGATCCGCCATCCAGCGGGCGAGCTCCAAACCAATCGGTGTAAATGCCGGCGCGACGTCGGCACGGTTGTGGAGCGGCCGCAAGCCGGGGAGCGGCGCAGCGTCGAGTCGCATCTCCGAGATGACGTAGGCATAGACGTCACGCGGCCCAAGCGGGACGCGGACGACGTCTCCGATCCCGACCGAAAGGTGCGGCGGGACTTCGTACGTCAACGGGCGATCGAAGCGCGCCGTTTTCAGCTGCACGAGGACGTCGACGACCCGGCTCACGGACGCGGGAGGAATACGAGCGCGACGAGCGCCGCGATCTCGGAGCAGACGATCGTGCAGCCGTACGCGTCGCCGGTCAATCTGCTCAATGCGCGGCGTAAAACGGTGCATTGCAGCAACGCGAATACGACGATCGCGACGATGACGATCCAAGCCCAGGGCGAGATCGAGACGGACAACACGGCAAGCAAGACGGCATCCAGTCCCAGGATGAAGGGGGAAGGGCGCCGGTCGAGTGCGCCGAGGACTGCCGCAAAGCGCGCGCTGCCTGCGGCGAGCGCGCAGTTCTGTTCGAGGCCGGCGATCGGCAGCGCGAACAAAGCAGCTAGCCAGAGCGCGGTTGCAACGGCAAAATATGAGATCGCAAACGTCCCGTGGCGTGGATCTTTGAGGATTTCAAGCCTGCGTTGCGGCGGGACG
>DATNIC010000013.1:0-7307 GCA_035604635.1 Binatia bacterium | reverse complement strand
GTGCCCAGGTGTCGAGCGCCTTCTTTTGTGCTGCGTACCTCTGGAAGCCGTAATCGTCGAGCACGACGACGCCTGCCTTGACGAGCTTCGGCCAGAAATACTCGAGGGCGTCGACCGACGGTTTCGCGGCGTTGAGATCGACCGAGAGGTAGGCGATCTCCGTGCTCGGGACCTGCGTCAGCGTGTCGGGTATCGGCCCTTTGACGAGTTTTATGTTGGGATACGGAGAAAAGGTTTCGCCGACGATCGCGTGCAGATTTGTGGTCGCGAAATGAGGCGTGTCCTTATCGATGCCCATCGCGAGTTCTTCGGGATTGAATTGCTCCAGCGGATAAGACTCGTAGGTATCCAGCATGTACCACGTCTTGTCGGTGTATTGCTCGAAGCTGATGTACTTCGCAGCCGAGGCCGAGAAGGCTGCGACCCACACGCCGCAATCGACGAAGTCGCCCTTCAGGTGCCTCGCGTGATCGGCCGCCCAGCAAAAATCGTAGATCCGATAGCGCAAGTCCCACATCCGGGCATAAGTCTCCGGAGCGTGGATCTCGATCTGTCGCATTCCCAAAGCTGAGGCTTCCAAGAAACGGGGGTCCGACATGAACCCCAGGTTATGGGCGGTTGCGAGGCCGTCTCCGTTATACGTGAGCGGCCCCTGTACGAGCTCTCGGCCGTCAGGCAACGGTGCGGTGGCGGAGAGTTCGACCGGCGCGCCGCCCACCGTTGCTTTGAAAACCATATTTTGACTGACGTGCTGGGGCAATACGGACTCCTTACGAAAACTCTAGACGGCCGGAGCGTTCGCGGCCTGCATCTCGGCGCTGCCGAAGATGCTGATAAAACTGTCGATGATGAGATCGATCATCGCTTGGTTGACGTGCAGCGGGCTGCCGTCGTCGGCGCCGAAGACCGTCGTGTGACCGCCGATCCAGCGGACCATCTCGTACGACGGCCAGTAGTACGTATCCGGAATCTCCAATTGCATGAACTCGTGGGCGACGACTCGCAGGGTCGACTTGGAGACGCAGTCTGCGATCATCGCGGAGCCGCGTTCGAACGTCGCCTTCAGAGGAACGGGCGAGACCGTGAGCACGAGGTGAATCTTCGGGTTGATCTGACGCAGCGCGTCGACGATGAACCGGAGATTTTCGACGTTCTGCGAGACCGTCGTCGTCTTGAACACGAACTTCGAGAGTAGGAGCGCGGTGTGAAAGTTCATCCCGAACGTGGAAACGAACTCGCCCGTTTCCTTGTCGAAGAAGCACGCCCCGACGCCCAGAGAGAGAATGGCGACGTTCGAGCTTTGAATGAGACCGATCAGCTTCTGCCTGTACGCATCGCCGAACTCTTGCTGAAATCCGCGTGTCCGCTCGCTGGGCCCGTTGACCACCCACTCCAGCAAGTACCTGTTCTCGAACGTGCTGTTGATCTGATCGGGGTAGTTGACGGCTTCGGCGGGAAAGCCGCGCCGCTGTAACGTCGTCGCGAGGTTGATCGCGAAGCACGATCCCATCGCGAAGACCTTGGTCGTCGGAGAGATGATCGGGTAGCGCTGCTTGAAATCGCTCAAAATGTACTTGTCGATCAACGTGCGCAGGTCGTCGAATTCCTTGACCGCACGTGGGTACCGCGCGAGCCGCTCAGGTTTGGCTCGCGAGCGGGCGATGTCGGCGAGCCGGTTGCGCTCGGCCAACAGGCCGGGATCGTTCGGCGCAACCGCAAGGGCCTGTTCGGCGACGCCGAGCGCCTCGGCGGGCTTGTCTTGTTCGAGCAGCGCCGTGCTGAGAATCACCAGCGTTTGAAGGTTGCCGGGACGCAGCTCAAGAGAACGCCGAAGCGCCGCTTCTCCGTCCGCAGGGTGCCCGGTCGAGATCCACGCATTGCCGAGCTGCGTCCACGCTTCCGCCCAGTCGGGACGCAGCTCTACGGCCTTCGCAAAGAGCTCCCGCGACTCGGCTCCGTCGTCCATGCGGCCCGAATACGGCAGCGTTTGCGCGAGGGCGAAGTACCGGTCCGCATCGTTTGGAGCGAGCTCGATGGCTCGCCGCAGGAGCTTGGCCGCCTCTTCATGGTTACCGACGACTTCGTGCAGGAGCTTCCCGGCGACGAAATACCCGTCCGACCATGTGGGCAGCAGGGTAATACCGCGCAGGAGATACGGCAGCGCCTCGTTCAGACGGTTTTGACGCAGCCGAAGGAGAGCCATGAGCTGGACCATCATCGCATCGTCGGGAGACGACGCAAGCTGCTGCTGACAGTACGCCTCGGCTTCGACGTCTTTCCCTTCGTTGAGCATGCGAACCGCAATATCTGCGGTACTTACGGCCATTACGGACTCCTCCGGAGCACAGATTACAACAGAAATATCGGCTTTCTATGCGCTGCGGTTGAGGAGCCCTTGCGCAGGCTGCTTGCTGAGAGGATTCGTTTCCGGAGCAAAGGTAGCCTAGGGCGATGCCGGTAGCAGCCTTTGGTGTCGCGGCACAACTCTATGCGGCACGGTTTCCAGCGGACCTGGACATCGTTTTCGCCGACGAGACGCTGATCGGCGATGCGCTCGCCGAAGGCGTCGACCGCGCGCGGACGGGGCGGAGGTTCTTCGGGGCGCTCGCCATCGTCGACCCGCGGTCGATCGTGGCGCAGAGACTCGCGCCTCGCGTCCTCGAAGCCGTCCCCGATCTCGCGCAGCGCCGCTCCTTTTGCGATGCGATCGCCGTCGGTCAGCTGACGATCGACGGCAGAAATCAGAGCGAATTCGGGATCAACGCGGATACCCTGAGCGCGTTGCGGTGCCTGGCGATGCTGTGCGATTCCCTCATCGTCCGCTCGTGGGTCGAGGACCGGTGGCTTCGCGCCAATCTGGGAACCGCGCAAGTCCATGCAGTTCGGGCGGTCGTGCCGCCTCTCGTCCCCGTCCCTTCCTTCAAATCGCGGAGCGGCTCCAGGACGATCGTCGTGTGGGGGCCGGAGCGCACTGCGTCTGAGCTCGCAATGTTCGCTTTCGCCTACGAGGAGCTGCACGCGCCCGTCGTCATCGTCTGCGACGCCCCGCCCGGGGCGACGCTGTTCTCGTTGCGCGCCAAATTCGTCGGCCGGGCTGAGGCCCAGCAGCATCTCGAGAGCGCAGCCGTCATCGTCGACGCGTCCATCGGTGATCCCGCGGCGGCAATCGAGCTCGCGAAGGGCGGCGTTCCCGTCGTGGCGAGCACGTACTCGGGCGCCAACGAATACATCGACGGCGTCTGCACCTATGACCCTTGGAATTTCCGCTCCATCCTCGCTGCGACGCTCATGGGACTCGGCGCAAACCCGCCGAAATTGCGCGCCGGCATCCCCGGACTGGAATCTCTAGGGCCGGCGATGGAAGCGGCAAGACCCCTCGTACCGGAGAGAACGCCGCTCGTCTCGATCGTGATCCCGACGAAGGATCGCCGCGGCGTCTTGCCGCGTGCGATCGAATCGGTCGCGAACCAGACGTATCCCAACGTGGAGATCATCGTCGTCAATGACGGCGGTCCGCCCGTCGACGACCTCGTCGCGTATCTCCCGAATGCCCGCGTCGTCAATCACGAGGTGAACCTAGGGGTGACGCCGTCGCTCAACGACGGCATCGCCGTAGCGCGGGGCGAGTATATCGGTTTCTTGGGCGACGACGACTACATCTACGCGGATCACTTGATGCGCCTGGTCGGCGCTCTGGAACGCAGCGGCGGCAGCGTCGGGCACGCCTTCATGTTCTCGTCCTACTTGGATCCGAATCCCGACGGTTATTACGATCTGATCGGGCATAATCTGCTCGCCCAGGCTGCCATCGATCCCACGGAGCTGATGGCCAACAACATCGTCGGCGGTACGTCGGTCCTCTACCACCGGCGCATTTTCGACGAACTGGGTCCCATGGATCTTGCGCCCAAACAAGGTGCGGACTTCGAGCTCTACCTGCGCATCCTGCAGCGGCACGACTTCATCATGGTTCCGCGGGTGACCGCGAACGTCGATTTCCGTCGCGACCAGAGCAACATCTCTGCCTACAAGGCAAGCGAAAACGTCGCGATCCTCAACTATCTCTACGCGAAGTATCCGGTGCCCGGCCGGATCGATCTCGAACAAAGCCGCCAGCGAATCATGCAGGCTTTCGCATCCCCCGCCGGCGATCCGACGATCGTCCGCCCCCATCGGGAGTTATCGTCGCCGCGCCGAAGGCAGTACCGCCTTCAGGATGGCGGGCCCGCACAGGCGTCCGCCGGCGCAAGCAAGGCTCCCGATGAAGTCTCTCTATAGCTACTACCAGCATCAGACCATTCTGCCGACCTTCGCCGATTTCAAGGGCGACGAGGATTTGTCGCGCTATGCCGCGCTTCGCGACCGGCTGTTCACCGAGAAGCTCTTCATTCCGCGGCGTTATTTCGATGGTCTCTCCATCCTGCAGTTCGGTCCCGACAGCGGAGAAGACGCCCTGGTCTTTGCGCGCAACGGCGCTCGCTTGACCCTCGTCGAGCCGAATCTGCGCGCGCATGGCCCGATCGGCGAGTACTTCAAGCGCTTCGACCTTGCGGATCGGCTCGAGGCTCTGATCGCGGGCGACGTCGAGGAATTTCAAAGCGAGCGGCAGTTCGACCTGATCGATGCGGAAGGTTTCATCTACACCGTGCAGCCGATTGCGCGCTGGCTGGCCTCCTTTAATAGGTTGCTGCTCCCGGGCGGGCTGTTCGTCATCACGTACTACGACCGGCTAGGCGGCTTCGTCGAGCTTTGCCTGAAGGCCATCTACCACAGCGCCCGGCGCGTTCGCGGGGGCGATGCCGAGCAGACCGCGCGCGACCTGTACGCGAAGAAGTGGGACTCGATCCCGCACACGCGGCGCTTCGAGTCGTGGGTCATGGACGTCCTGAACAACCCGTTTGTGCGGCTGAAATACTTTCTCGACGCCTCGGATCTTTGCCGGCAAGCGTTGGAACACGGTTTCCAACTCTACTCGTCGTGGCCGTCGTACCACGATTCGCTCGACATGTACTGGCACAAGCGTTTGCTTGCGCGCGAGGACCTGCTGCTTCGCAGCGAAGTGCACGTCGGACGCAGCGCTCTGAGCTTCCTCACGGGCTACAAGGCCTATCTTCATTCCAGCGACCTTGCCTGGATCCGATCCGTCGGTGAGCGAGTGAACCGCCTGGTCGAGGACGTCGACGTCTTGATCGAGCGGGCGGATGCGGCGGCGCTGAGCGGCGTCCGCGAAACTCTGCGCTACGTCGAGGATCTGGTCGGCGGAGAGCGCGTCCTCACCGACGGAGGGGAGCGCCAAGCCGCGGCGGTGGGCCTGATCCGCAGTCTACGGGAGGCCTTCGACCGCATTGCGGCCGGCGACATCGCGGCACTCGAGGCGCATACGACATCGGACGCGGACTTCATCGCGGGATGGGGAATGCCGAACCACGTGGGTGTATTCTGCAAGTATGCCGATATCACACAGCCATAAGTTCATCTACATCCACATCGGCAAGATCGCCGGTTCGAGCATGATGCAGGCGTTTGCCGAAGCCGGCGTCACGTTCGATCCTATCAGCAGCGCGACGTTCTTGGACGTGATCGCCAATCGTCCCGATCGCGACTACCTGTTCGGGCGCTGGCGCAAGCTTTTTCCGCTGCACGGCACCGAGTATCCGATCCAGCATCTGCAGGCATTTCTGCTCAAGCCGTTGATCCCGCCGGAGATTTGGGATTCCTACTACAAGTTTTCTTTCGTACGAAATCCGTGGGATTTCATGGTGTCGACCTATTTCTACGTGCAGCAGATCATCGATCTAGTGAAGCAGAGTCATCCCGTCGTCTACGAGATCGTCCTCGGCAAGAGCTTCAAGGAATTTCTCACCGAGGCTTGGCCGAAGATCAAGACCGACTACAAGAGTTTCCTCACCGACGACAACGGCCGGGTGCTGCTCGACTACATCGGCCGCCACGAACGTCTTGACGACGACTATGCGTTCCTTTGCGCTCGCTTGGGAATTCCGCACAAGGCGTTACCGCACGCCAACGTGTCCGAGCACGAGAACTACCGCCAATATTACGACGAAGAGACGATTGAGATCGTGCGCCGCTCCTTCGCTACGGAAATCGAAATGTTCGGATACGAGTTTTAGGATGGAGCAAGCCGACTCCGTCGCGATGGAACGCGGCTCTTGCCTCGAGCTCGTGCTGGCGCATCACGGGAAGGTGCCGCTGGCGCCGCCGGTTCTGATTGTGGGCCGGGCGGATGGGATGGGCTTCGGAGACGTGGCGATGATCGGGCAGGCACTGATGCAGGCCGGCGTCGGACCGGTCGAGGGGGTTTCTTTCGAGACGCTCACGACCCAACTCGTCGATCCGCTGAAGCTGAATCTCTATCGCACAACGATCACGCTGGGGGCGCTGGCCTGGTCGTTCGACGTGCTGCGCGCTCTCACGAGCGTCGTCAGGCAGACTGCCTTCGGGGGACAACTCCTTTGCGTCGAGCCTGCCAACGATTGCTTGAGCCAAGGGTACTTTCAAATAACGCCGACTGCATTGCAGCGCTTCGCCGAGGCGAACGAGCTCCCGGTTACGGCGAACACGCTCTTCACGCGACCCCAACCGGAAGGCGGCGTCGGCCTCTTCTTCGCGGCGCGAAAGCGAGCCGGCTCGACGTGGGAGCGCCGGCCGAGTCCGCTTCCCTACACGCGTGGATGAGGCCGGCCGCGCAGATCGCCGAACCTAAAGGGGCGCTTACGATGATCCGATATCGCAGCTTATGAGCGCCCAAGTTACGGTCGCCGCGCCTCCGGTTGAGAAGATCCCGGTCTTCGTGCCCTACATCGGCGTCGACACGCTAAAGCATCTGACCGACGCCCTCGACGTCGGTTGGCTGGGGATGGGCGCAACGACGAAAGAGTTCGAAGAGCGCATCGGGGGCTTTCTCGGTACGCAGCGCTACGTCGTCGCGACGAATACCGGGACGAGTGCCCTGCATATCGCCGTTATGGCGGCAGGCATCGGCCCCGGCGATGAAGTCATCACGCCATCATTCAACTACGTCGCCGACCATCAAGCGATCAACATGGCCGGCGCGTCGGTCGTGATGTGCGACATCCGGGACGACAATCTGGGGATCGACTGCGAAAAAGCCGAGCGGCTGATCGGCGAGCGAACCAAGGCCATCATGCCGCTGCACTTTGCGGGGATTCCCTGCGATCAGGACGGCGTTTACGCGCTCGCGCGCAAGTACGGTCTGCGCGTCATCGAAGACTCCACGCACGCATTCGGTTCTTCGATTGACGGCCGCCGGATCGGCAGCTACGGGG
>DATNIC010000012.1:0-5531 GCA_035604635.1 Binatia bacterium | reverse complement strand
TCGCAATGTTTCGCGGCTGCGCCGCCGGCGTCGTCGGAATCAACGTCGCCAATGCGTTCGAGCTGACGACACCGTACTTTCGGCTTCCCGTCGCTCTGGTCTTCATCTCCGCAACCGCGTATGCCGTGAGCGGTCTGCACCTTTCACTAGAGCTCGTGCTGCTGATCCTGGCGCCGCTGTCGATCGGTCTGCGTGCCTGGCGAGGAAAGGTGTAGTGTACTACCAGCTCGTCAGTGTTTTCGCCGTTCTCTCCCTCCTGGGGTTCGGAGGTGGTAACGCGATCATCCCCCAGATGTTTACCGAGAGCGTGCACCACTACCACTGGCTGACGGCAAGCCAGTTCTCGCAATTTTACGCGATGGCCAGGATGGCGCCCGGGCCGACGACAACGATCAGCGCGCTGGTCGGCTACGCGGTCGGCGGACTCCCGGGCGCCGCGGTAGCAGCCGGGGCGATGTTCATCCCGTCGGGGATCATCGTGACGATCGGCGGGGCACTGTGGTCGCGGCTCGGCGAGCATCCCTTCCGGAAGATCTTCGCGGCCGGAATGGCCCCGGTCGTGATCGGTTTGCTCTGGTCGGGTACCCTCGTGATCGCCTTGGGCGGCGTGCAAAGCTGGCGGGCCGGCGCGATCGCGGCAACCGCGCTTGTCCTCACGCTGAGGACCAAGGCCAGCGTGGTGATCCTCATCCTCGGCGGAGGCGCACTGGGACTGCTTTTTCTGCGTTAAAGTGGCAGGGAAGAAAGCAGGGTAGGTGAACCGATGAGAATTCGTTGCAACGGATGTCCGGAGTAGGCGTGGCGCGACAGAAACTTCTACGGGTCAATGTCCCTGGGATTGCCTTTGTCATCGGCTGCATTGTCGTCTTCGAGATCACTGCACGCTTGGGGTGGCTGACGAGCTATGTCCCGCCGCCGTCGATTATCTTCGTCGCGCTCGGCCAGGGGTTAATCAACGGAGAGATCTCCAGCCAAATCGGCGCGACGCTGCACGCGTATTTCATCGGCCTGGCGCTCGCGACGTGCCTGGCGGTCACCCTGGGGATCCTGATGGGGACGTACCAGCCGGTCCAAGATGCATTCAAAATGGTCGTCGAGTTCATGCGGCCGGTCCCCTCGGTCGCAATGATTCCGCTCGCGATCCTCTTCTTAGGCCTCGGCGTGCAGATGCGCGTTGCGGTCATCACATACGCCGCCTTTTGGCCGCTTTTGATCAGCACGCTCTACGGCGTCCGCGGTATCGACCCGCAGGCCTTGGACGTCGCGCGCAATTTTGGAATCACCGGCGCCGAGGCGCTTTGGCGGGTGACGCTGCCGTCAGCCCTCACCGGTATCATGACCGGCTTCCGCGTCAGCGCGACGATCGCGCTCGTCGTGACCGTCACGACCGAACTCATCGCAGGCAACAGTGGAATCGGATTTTACATTTCGCAAATGGAACAGGCCAACCGGCTCCCACCGATGTACGCCGCGATCATCCTCACGGGCATCCTCGGGTTTCTTTTGAACGCGATGTTCTTCCAACTCGACCGCCGCATCGTCTTCTGGACGCCCGCGGCACAGGATAAACCCGCATGAGCATTTCGACGCGCGCTATGGCCGCGCAAAGACAAGCCGACCTGCCTGCAGCGTCCATACCGCAGAGTCAGCGCACGGTAAAGGGCACGGTACTTTCGATCGCGACGGTCGTGATCGCGCTCCTTGCCTGGGAGGTCATCGCGCGCCTGAAGCACAGCGTCTACGTTCCGTCCGTGACGCAGATAGCGATCACGTTCTGGCACGAGTGGTTCTCGGCGACCTTCAGGGATCAGGCGGTCCCAAGTCTGTATCGCATGTTCTTCGGTTACATCATCGCGGCGGTGTGCGGGGTCACGGTCGGCGTGATCGTCGGATACTACCGCTTCATGTTCCGGCTGCTCGACCCCGTCCTGCAATATTGGCGTGCGACGCCGGCCACAGCGATCATCCCGGTCGGGATCCTGCTGATCGGGATCGGCGACGAGATGAAGATCCTCGTTATTGCGTTCGGCGCGGTTTGGCCGATCCTGATCAACTCGGCCGACGGCGCGCGGCTCGTTCCGCGCGAGCGGCTCGAGACTGCGCGCGTCTTCGGGTTGACGTCGTTCGAGACGCTGCGTCGCGTCGTCGTTCCGTCGGCTATGCCCCAGATCGCCGCCGGAATGCGAACCGGTCTTGCGATTGCGTTCATTTTGATCGTCGTCTCCGAGATGATCGGGAGCACGAACGGCATCGGCTATTACGTTTTACAAGCTCAGCGCACGTTCGCCATCCCCGAAATGTACGGGGGCGTCATTCTGCTCGCTATTCTGGGCTTTACGCTCAACACAGTCTTTGTTTTTGTCGAGTCCAAGGTGCTCGGATGGCACTACGGACAGTCCGCGCGAACGCGGTAACTCCGGAGGTACCAGCATTATGATCGTAGAGCGCGAGGTAATTCTCGAGGTCGAAGCGCTCCAAAAGCGCTACGCCAACGGGACGCTTGCGATCCAAGAGATCTCGATCGATATCCGCAAGGGCGAGTTTGCTTCGATCGTAGGTCCCTCCGGCGCAGGCAAGACGACGCTGCTCAAGACGATTTGCGCGCTGCTTGCGCCGACGTCCGGCAAAGTCAGCTTGCACGGAACCGTGATCGAGTCGCCGCCGCCGGAGATGATCCTGGTTTTCCAGGACTACGCACGCTCGTTGTTCCCGTGGTTGACCGTCATAGGCAACGTGATCTTTCCGCTCAAGAAGCGCTCCGACATCAGCAAGACGGAAAAAGAAAGTCTCTGCCGTGAGGCGATCAAGGCCGTCGGCCTCGAGCGCTTTACGAACTACTACCCGTGGCAGCTCTCCGGCGGGATGCAGCAGCGGGTCGCACTCGCTCGCGCGATCGCATTCCGTCCCGAGATCCTGCTGCTCGACGAGCCATTCGCGTCGGTCGACGCGCTGACGCGGGCCGATCTCGAAGATCTCACGCTGCAGTTGCGGTCCGACTTCAACATTACGATGCTGCTGGTCACTCACGATATCGACGAGTCGGTCTATCTTTCGGATCGTGTCTTCGTCCTGAGCCCGCCGCCGTCGGTCGTCGTCGCCGAGGTCCAGGTCCCGCTGTCCCAGCCGCGCGAGCAAGTCCGCACGCGCAGCGATGCCAAGTTCATCGAGTTGCGCAATCGCATCCACGGGATGATCGGCAAACCCAAAGAGCAGGTTCTGGCCGAGGACGAGGCGCACGCGCTCGGGACCGCCGCATTGGAGTTCAACAAGACCACTTCGTGAGCGTCGAGGGCCTCCCACGCCAGCACCCGTCGACTTTACGCCACGAGGCGCGGACGCTCGACGGAAAGATCGTCCTGCTCGCTTCGGTTTCGCTGATCGTCGCATACCTGGCGCTCGTCCCGGTCGTGACGATGATCTATGCGAGCCTGCAGGCCGGCTTCTTGACGAACGACGCGCACTGGTCGCTCGATAACTACATCCGCACGTTCGGCAACGCTTCTTTTTACCGGCTCGTCCTCAACTCGATGATCTTCGGGCTCGGCGTCGCGTGCGTAGCGATCGTGTTGGGCTTCTCGCTGGCATTTCTCTACACGCGGACCAACGCGCCGTTCCGGACGTTCGGGATGCTGACCGCGCTCATTCCCCTCATTATCCCGGGGATCCTGAACACCGTTGCGTGGCTCTTCTTGCTCTCGCCGCGGATCGGGATCATCAACGCCCTGACCGAATCGATCTTTCACTTCCGGCCGTTCAACGCTTATTCGTTACCCGGGATGATCCTGATTCAAGCGCTGCACGTGACGCCGACCGCCTTCATCATGGCGGCCGCAACGTACACCGCGATGGATCCATCGCTCGAAGAGGCGGCGGTTGCAAGCGGTTGTGGGCCGCTGACCGCGTTTCGCCGCATCACGCTGGGCCTCGCGCGGCCGGCGATCTTCGCCGCCGCGCTGCTGGTCTTCATTCAGACGATCGCGGGTTTCGAAGTCCCGCAGCTCGTCGGCGTCCCGGCCGGCATCTACGTGTTCGTCAGCCAGATCTACGCGAAGCTGCAAGCGTTCCCGCCGGATTACGGCGGCGCGGCCTCGGTCGGCTTTGTCGTGCTCATCATCGCGAGTGCAGGCGTGTTCTTCTCGCACCGGCTCTCGCGTGGAGGCCGGTACGCGACCGTTACCGGCAAGGCTTTTCGCGCTCGGCGCCTCGACCTCGGCCCGTGGCGCTGGCTCGCCGGCCTCGCGATCATCGGATTCTTCATCATTGCGGTCGCGCTGCCGCTCGCAGTCCTTTTGTGGTCGTCACTTCTTCCGTCGTACGAAGTGCCCTCGATTGCAGCGCTGCAGCACTTGACGATGGCAAATTATCAGGGCGTGTGGAACTATCCGTTGATCAAGCATGCGCTGATCAATAGCGTTATCACGTCGGTCTCGGCGGGTGCGATCGTCACGGTACTGACGGCAATCGTTTCGTACATCACGCTGAAATCGAAGCTCCCCGGGATCTGGCTGCTCGATCTCCTTGCCTCGCTCCCGATCGCGGTTCCGAGCATCCTGATGGGGATCGGCATCCTCTTTTGGTACCTGATCGCACCGTTGCCGATCCATTTATACGGGACGCTCGCGCTGCTCGTCATCGGTTTCGTCACCATCGGCATTCCCTACGGGATGCGATACATGAGCGCGGGGATGATCCAGATCAAGGACGAGCTCGAGGAAGCGGCGGCTGCGAGCGGCGCGACCTGGATCACGACGTTCTGGCGCATCTACGTCCCGCTGCTGATGCCGTCGATCTTGGCAGCGTTCCTCACGACGATGATCGTCGCGTTCCGCGAGATCTCGGCGGCGATCTTCCTCTACTCGCAGGGCAGCGAAGTCGTCTCGATTGCGATTTTCGACTTATGGTCCAACGGCCAGTATCCGGCGATCGCGGCGCTCGGGACGATCATGGTCGCCTTCCTGATCGTCTTGGTTGCGATCATCCAGCGCTTGGGCGGACGAATCGGTCTTGCCGCGGCGGAGTAACACTCCGGATCGGAGGTTCTCGTGAAACTTTCCAGGTTGATGCTCTCACTGACACTGCTGCTTGCGCTTGCCGCGCCGGGCGCAACGCAGACTCCGGCAAAATTGCACGTCGCCGTCATCCCGCTCGAAAACAGCGCGCAGGCGTTCTACGCGAAAGAGATGGGGTTTTTCGCGAAGGAGGGGCTCGATGTCGACATGACGTCGATTCAGAGCGGGAGTGCCGTCGCGGCCGCGGTCGCGGGAGGTGCGGCGGATGTCGGATTCTCGAGCCTCGTCCCGCTCGCGATCGCGCACACGAAAAACGTCCCGTTCGTCCTGGTCGCTGCCGGCGCGATGTGGACCCAGGGTGCGCGAAATAGCGCGCTCTTCGTGCCGGGCGACTCGGCGGTCCGCACGGGGAAGGATCTCAACGGAAAGACGCTCGCATGCGCGGGGCTGGGGACGCTGACGGAATACGCGACGCGCGCGTGGATCAACCAGCACGGCGGCGACGTCGCGACGGTCAAATTC
>DATNIC010000011.1:0-19902 GCA_035604635.1 Binatia bacterium | reverse complement strand
ACCCCGGGCGGGCACTGCACTACGCCGAGACGCTCGCCGGCGACACGACCATCGGCCACGCCGTGGCGTACTGCCGCGCGGTGGAGGGCCTCGCGAACATCCCCGTATCGCCGCGGGCGCACGTCATCCGCGGCATAGCGGCCGAGCTGGAGCGGATGGCCAACCACGTCGGCGACCTCGGCGCGCTGGCCGGCGACGTGGGCTTCCTGCCCACGCTCAACTACTGCGGCCGCATCCGCGGCGACGTGCTGAACCTGACGGCCGAGTTGTGCGGCAGCCGACTCGGACGCGGTTGGCTCCGGCCCGGCGGTGTCGCATGCGACGCCGGGAACGAAATGCTCGGCAAGGTGAAGCGGCGCATCGTCCAGGCCCTGCATGACATGCAAAATGCGGTCGATTTGCTGTGGCAGTCGTCTTCTGTCAGGGCGCGGTTCGAGAACGTCGGCATCCTTACAAAGGAAATTGCCATGGACCTGGGTGTCGTCGGCCCCGCCGCGCGGGCGAGTGGCATCGATCGCGACTCTCGGCGCGATCTTCCGGCAGGCCTTTATGTGGATCGGCGTCCGGCCTCCGTCGTTGGTGATGACGGAGACGTTTCCGCGCGCGCACTCCAGCGTTGGCGAGAGATCGAGAGTTCTGTCTTCTTCTTAACGCAAGTGCTCGACGAGCCCGGAGGCGGCAACGTCATCTCGCCCATGGAACCGCTCGCGCCGAATACCATCGTGCTCTCGGTCGTGGAAGGCTGGCGAGGCGAGATAGTTCACTTGGCGATAACCGATGGGGCGGGAAGATTCTTGCAATACAAGATCGTCGACCCGTCCTTCCGTAATTGGTACGCGCTGGGCATCGCGATGCGCGACCAAGCGATAGCGGATTTTCCGCTATGTAACAAGAGTTTCAACCTGTCCTATAGCGGCCATGACCTATAGGAACGGAGGGGCGTCATACTCAGGAAGCTCATAGCTCGGGTGCGGCAAGGCTACCGCACGGCTCCTTATCCAGCGCAGAATCCAAATTTGCCGCCGTTGTTCCGCGGCCGTCCCGTTCTCGATCCGCAAAGATGCGTTTCCGATTGCACGCAGTGCGTTGATATCTGTCCAACCGATGCCTTGCGGGTTACGATGTCTGGGCCGGAACTTGACCTCGGTCGGTGCATCTTCTGCGGAGAGTGCGTTGCGGCGTGCTCGAGTGGCGCGATCACGTTCACCCAGGACTGGCGGCTTGCCACTTCAGAGCGCGAGGGGTTGCTCGTCACTCGCGATCGCTCGTTACAGGTCGAGGCGCTCGGTCGCGACCTGCGGAGACTACTTGGGCGATCGTTGCGACTGCGCGAGGTCAGCGCCGGAGGTTGCAGCGGGTGCGACGTCGAGGTCAATGCGCTCGGCAATGTGGTCTTCGATTCTAGTCAATTCGGGATCGATTTCGTAGCCTCGCCACGACATGCCGACGGCATTCTGGTCACCGGGCCGGTAACCGCGAATATGAAGACGGCCTTGCTCGCGACCTACGAAGCGATAGCCGAGCCAAAGCTCGTCATTGCGGCCGGGGCCTGCGCAATTTCCGGCGGTATCTATCGGGACCACAAAGAGGTAGGCAACGGGCTTGAGGGCCTCATTCCGATCGATCTCTACGTCCCGGGCTGCCCTCCCCACCCCTATACAATTCTTGACGGCCTGCTGCGATTGTTGGGTCGGCTCTAAGGCGCAATGTACACTTTCAAGGCGGAGTTTTTCAAAGTCCTCGCTCATCCCCTGCGCATCCAAATTTTGGATGCACTGCGAGGCGGTTCTATCAGCGTCGGGGAGCTGCGCGAGAAGCTCGGCGTCGAGCAATCCACCCTCTCACAACATCTCGGCCTGTTGCGCGCGCGCCGCTTCGTGGTTACCCAGCGCCAAGGCACGACGATTCGATATGAGATCAGCGACCCTGCGATTTGGCGCCTCCTTGATGCTGCGCGCGAGATCTTCGACAACCAGCTCGTCACCGTTCAAACGATGCTCGAAGACCTACGAAGCGAGGCCTAATTACTGGAAGCGTCGGAAACGCTCGATCAGCTTCGGTAGACGGAAAAATCTGCGGTCGCGAGGGCTTGCGAAAGGTCGGCCGCCAGCCGCTCGTTCCGGAACGCGCCGCCGTCGAGGATGACGTCGGACAGACCGCGGTTGCGGCGGAGTCTCAGCGCGATGCGCAGCGCAATCGAGACCAGCGTTTCGTGAAAGCGCGCGGCTATCGTGTCCACGGGGACCTTCCAACGGAGGTCGTGGGCGATCCCGCGCATCGCCGGTGACACGTCGATCTTCGCCGGCAACGCGCCGTCGATCGCGTAGTCGTACGGCGCTTGGAGATCGGGGGAAGCTAGGATTCCCAAACCGGTTATTGCGTCGATACCCGGCGTGGTCCGGCAGACATTGAGCAGCGTCGCGACTGATTCGAGGAGAGATGTGACGCTCGAGGCGGCCTGTGAATCGGCGTCTTCGATGAAGTACGCCACCCGCTCGAACGTCGTGTAGCCGGCAACGAAAAACTCTCCGCCCCACACAACGGCGATGACCGGGCCCGCCAAGTCGTGGTGCGTCATGCGCGCTCTGCACAGCACGGCGCTGGCATCTATGGCCAAAAGAGCGCTACGTGACCGGATGCGCGAGTGGCTGTGCGATCGGTCCGCGATGCCACGGCGTGCCCAGACGCGTCAGGACCCAGCGGTCAAGGCCCCACCAACCTGCGGTCTTCCACGCCAGCACGAGGAGCGTTCCAAGGCCGAGCAGGATCGGATTGGTGCTGACGGTTCCGCCAAGGAGGAAGCTCGCATTCATCACCGTCCCGAAATATGCCGCGATCCCGGTGAGCAAGCCAAAGATTAGACCGAGCCCGACGAACAGCTCGCCGTAGCTCACCAGGATGCTCCAGAACGCCGCATGCGGGGCGACGAAGACCACCAAAAACGTAGCGTACCAGCCTTGAACGTCGGGATGCGCGCCCTGGGTCTTCGTGAGCGCGCCCGCCAGCCACGCCGTGAGCGCCGCACCGGCCTTTGCTCCGGCCCAAACCGGACTCGCGGTCTTAGCGAGCCCCTCACTGAACCAGTCCCAGCCGACGTAGAGCCTCACGATCAGCCAGATCCAAGCCCATCGCGTGTCGCAGAACAGCGCCCTCGCGATGGGCGGATCTTCAATCTGTACGATGCTCTTGTCGTCCACGATGCTTCTCCTTGAGATGAAAGAGCCGCTACTGCTTTGCTGGCTGTTTGGTCACGAGGACTGGGAGAAAGCTGCGCTGCAGCACGCGCTCCGCAGTGCTCCCGAGGAAAAAATGCGGCAAACCGCGCCGGCCATGCGTCCCGATCACGATGAGATCGGCATTCCACTCGCGTGCGCCGCTGAGAATTGCGTCGACGGGATCGCCGTGCATCAAGCGCGTCTCGGCATGAATGTGCTCGAGATTTGCGCGCTCTGCTGCCGCATTGAGCAGCTTGTCGCCCGAAGATTCGAGCGCGCGCAGCGTCGGCGTCGGATCGAACGGCATATTTGCCGTCGCTGCGAAGATCGCCGGGTCGTCGATCGCGTGGATGAAGAGCACCTCTGCTCCGTGTTTGGAGGCAAGCGAGAGTGCAAGGTCGACCGCGGCATCGGACGGCGACGATCCATCGGTCGCGACGACGAAGCGCTCGGTCATGACGACGTGCGTGCCTGACGATAGCGTCGATCGGATTCTTTGCGAATTGCGGCGATCGTTTCGTCGGCGACGCGTTCGAAGAGATCGCGCAGGCTGTCTTCGGCCATCTTGTGCATCCCGGCCGCATTGATCGTTGACCCCAGCGGGCCGAGCGGGACGGTGTAGGTCCCCTTCAGGCGCAAATTCGTTCGGGCCGGCGCCATCGGAAGCGCGTAAAAAGCCCCCTTGAAGCGAGGGAAGAACGCTTTTGCCGACCGCGCCTTGATCGTTACCGCAATCGACGAATCTTTCGCGGAGCGTTTCGTAACGCTAAGCTCGACGGGGACGCTGACCCGGCCCGTGCCCTTGCCGACCAGCGCGCTCAGCACGATCGCGTCAGCCTGCGAACGGGTGGCGATGCTTTCCAGCACGTCGCCCAGACTTTCGTGGAGGCTCTGTGCCGCTAACGGGACCTCTCGACTCTGAACAAAGCTCGGCATGGGAACGTGTCCTCCTCTCTCCGACGGGGAGATCGTAGGGGGTCGAGGTGCCGTTTGCGTGAAGCGCCGGTCCGGGCCGCCTTCACATGGGCGCGACGCCGCTACCGGAGACTAGGGCGATGAAGAGAGCGCTCGTTGCGGCCCTGGCCGTGGCGCTGTGTGTCGGCCTTTCCCGGCCGGGTTCGGCACACGAGATCAAGGCGGGGGCGCACGCGCGGCCGGAGCGCTATGTCCCGGTCCTCGAGGTCGGCTCGATCGTTCCCGACGTCCGGCTCGTCGATCAATCGAAGCGGCCGTTTTCGTTCCGGAAGCTCGGCGGCAAGGCTGCCGTTGTGGCATTCATTTACACGCGCTGCAACGATCCGAAGATGTGCCCCCTTGTCTCGGCCAAGTTCGCACGATTGCAGCGGATGATCGATCCATCAACGACCCGCCTCGTCGAGCTGACGCTCGATCCGGAGTTCGACACGCCGGCGGTGCTGACGCGCTACGGCGCTGCCTTCGGGGCACTCCGCGATCGCTGGACGTTTGCGACCGGGTCGGACGACGACGTCGATGAGCTCAGTCGCCGCATGGGGATCGTCTCGAAGCCGGGCGGCGGCGGGGTGCTGGAGCACTCCGAAGCGCTCGTCGTCCTCGATTCGGACGGCCGGATCACCGATCGCATCGACGGAAACCTATGGACGCCCGAACAAGCGTTGTCGCTTGCACAACGGGCGTTGCGCGAGCGCACGAGCCCGTTCGTGCGGCTGTCGCTTGCGCTCTCGAGCGGAATCGCCGCGATCTGCGGCGGCGGGGTCTCCGGTATCACGCTCGCCGCCGCAATCGCGATCTTTTTGGGTATCGCGGCGGCGCTCGGCTTCGCATTCTTCCGAACGTTTAGAGCAGCGTTGCGGTAGGCTTTTCCGCGAAGGCCATGTTCTTCCGCTCAGTTCTATCCGCGAAAGCGCTGCCTCCTCGAGGATGATCCTGAAGCGCCCAAGAGGATCGTCTCGATCTCTGTCGTGATCATCTCTTGCCGCAGGCGGTTCATTGATCGCGTCAGCTCGCCGATGCGCTGGCTGAGCCGCTGAGCCGCGCCACTCATGTGTTGGAGGCGCATGCGATTTTCGGCGATGAGCGCCGTGTTGAACGCTTCTGCAAGCATCGAACTCACGTACTGGTCGACGACGGCGCGGAACAGGTCGGCGATCGGGACGTTCGTATCCGGTGCGCTGCGTGCGCTCGGTGCCGAGCCTAAACTGACGTGCATCGGGAGAATCGGATCGATCCTGGGCCCCTGGTTCTCATCAGCGTAGATAGCGACGATTTTGAGCGCTGATGTGCCCCGAGAGCGCTGCAGCCGATCGATGGTTTGCACGACGGCTGTGAGCGTTTGGTCGAGTTCATCGCTCGTCGCCGCACCCTCGAGCGTTGAAAAAAGATTGGTCCCCGGCGGCAGCTTCTCTCCCATCTTGCGGCCGACGGCGATGACGATCGGACCGTGCGTTTCCGCAGTGGATAGATGATGCTGCCAATGTTCGAGGATGCGGTCATTGTAGTCGCCGCAGAAGCCGCGCTCGGAGCCGATGAGCAGATTGACTGGAGTCAGCGCTTGGCGGGCACTAAGTCCGGGATAATGATATAAGAGCTCGTCCGCCACGGAACGGATACCATCGATGACGCGTCTGCGCGCGATGTGGGCGCGACCCAATTTACCGATTTCGATGAGGGCGAGATCGCGCATCGTTTCGACGACCTCTCCAAGGCTGCGGTAAGCCCGCAGCTTGGTGCGCAGCGCGCGATGGCTAGCCATGCACCCAACCCAGCCAGGAACGCACTGCGACGCTCCAAGTCGCCCGGTCGTCGCGCAGCGTCGGGCCGTTCTTGGTGCGCTCGGAGAAGAGACGCAGTTTCGCGCCGATCTCTTCCGGCGGCGTATCGTCGAGGAGGCGATCGTTGTATGCGATCAGCCACGCCAGCACCGACGTTGCCGACACGGGGGCGAGCCGCTCTTGCTTGAGGATTTCGCGCAGGACCCGTCCCCGCTTGATCTTCGCTTCCGTCGATGCTTCGAGTCGCGCTCCGAAGCGCGTAAATCGTTCCAGCTCCAGGAATTGTAGATAGTCCAGACGCATCGGTCCGACTTCGGCTCGAATACTCTTGTCCTGCGCCTTTCCACCGATACGCGAGACCGAACGCGTGATGTCGATTGGCGGCAGGATCCCCGCCGAAAAAAGGTCGGAATCGAAATAGGTCTGGCCGTCGGTGATGGAGATAAGGTTCGTCGGAATGTAGGCGGCGATTTCGCCTTCCTCGGTCTCGACGATCGGAAATGCCGTTTGGCTTCCGCCACCCAGCGCCGGTGCTAGCACGGTCGAGCGCTCGAGAAGGCGCGAGTGCAAATAGAAGATGTCGCCCGGATAGGCTTCTCGCCCCGGCGGCCGGCGCAACAGTAGCGATAGCGCTCGATAGGCTTGTGCGTGCCGGGTCAAATCGTCGTAGACTACGAGCGTGTGCAAGCCTTGATGCATCCAGGCCTCGGCGAGAGTGCACCCTGCGAAGGGAGCCAAGTATTGGAGGCCCGGTGACTGCGTTGCTTCGGCTACGACGACCGTCGAGTACTCGAGGGCTCCGGAACTGCGCAGAGTCTGGACGACGTTCACGACGTCGGAGCGGCGCTTCCCGATCAATATATAGACGCAACGCATGTCGCTGCGGCGCTGATTGAGAACGGCATCGAGGGCCAGCGCGGTTTTGCCCAGCCCGTGATCGCCGATGAGTAACTGGCGCTGCCCGCGGCCGATCGGCAGAAGTGCGTCGACGATGCGGTTACCGGTATACAATGGATCGTGGACGAAATCGCGATCGACGATAGGCGGCGCGGGAGTGTCCATCCAGCGATGATCGTGAGTGTCGGGGGCGGGCCGGTCGTCGAGCGGACGACCGAGCGGATCGACGATTCTGCCGATGAAGGCGTCGCCGACCTGGATCGCAAGGCGCTTTTCACCGAGCGTGACCTTGGTGCCGGACCGGATATCCGTGTCGGCATCGAGCAGGATCGCGCCCAGTTCGCTCTCGCGCAGATGGAACACGAGCCCGGATTCGCCGTTCGCGAACGTGACGAGCTGGTCGATCGCTGCCGACGGCAATCCCTCGATCCATGCGACCCCGTCGCCGACGGAAACCACGCGACCCTGTTCGTGCACGCGAATTGCGAAGTCGTAGTCGTGCAAGCGCGCAGCGCGCGCCGAAAGACCCGGAGCGCCGCTACTGGTGGCCATTCATGATGCCCGTAAAAAAGCGAAGCTCCTCGGCCAAATTCGCATCGAGCACCATAGATCCCAGCGCGACGCGCAGCCCGGCAACGAGAGCGCGATCGTCGGCAAAACGAATCCGTACGTCTGGTCCGAGTAGTTCGCGCAGCGCCGTTTCGATCGAAGATCTGCGAACTTCGGAGAGAGGGTAACGAGTCGTTACGACTGCTTCGCGATCGTTGCTCAGCGCCGCCGTAAGCGCTCGGTTTTCTTTGGGCGACATGCTGCTCATATCTTCGAGCGCGGCGTCGACGAGGCGCCCCTCCACCTCGGGCGAAGCGATTCGGGAGAGCAACTTCGCACAGAAGAGAGCAGCTGCCCGCAACGCCTCTTCTTCATAACCGCGCTGCAGTGCTTGGGCCTGTTGAGCCTCGATCGCCTGCGCGCGCGCGTGCTCGTTGCGAAGTACTTCGGCTAGGGCGGCCTCGGATTTCGTGCGCTCGCCTTCGAGATCGGCGAGGAAGCTTTGGCGTAGTGCTGCCTTCTCGCTCTCCCAATCTGCCAAACGGGCATCGTAGCGTTGCTTGGCGTCGGCGGCGGCCTTTTCTTGTGCATCGGCTGTCGCGAGCGTCTTCGCAATGGCATCCTGACGAGCTTGAATGGCGCGCCGGACCGGGCGATAGAGAAAGCGCGTGAGGATCCAGACGAGGACCAAGAAGTTGATCGTCTCGAGTAGGAAGGTGCCCCAGTTGAGCTCCATCGGCCGTTATTTCCCGATGAGATAGCTGATAAGCGGATTCCGGAAGAGTATGACGAGCACCACGACCAGCACGTAGATGGCGAGCGACTCGATCATCGCCAAGCCGATGAAGAGCGTGCGCGTGATGGCAGCCTCCGATTCCGGCTGCCGAGCGAGGGCGTCCAGCGCCTGCGCGATGGCGCGTCCCATTGCCAACGCCGGACCGAGCACGCCGATTGCGATGGCAAGGGCGGCCACGATCGTCGACAACGTGACCAGCGAACCCATCTGCGTCATCGTGAAGCCGGCGATTCATCTTGCGACAGCATCGATCCCGCGACGTAGATCAGCGCGAGCATGCCGAAGATGTAGGCCTGCACGAGCGCCTCGACGATGTGTAGCATCAAAATTGGGATCGGGATCAGGAATCCGGCAATAAACAATACCATGAGGGCAGTGAGCTCCAAACTCATCATGTTCCCGAAAAGCCGCACCGCGAGTGTGATCGTTCTTGAAATCTCGCTGATGATCTCGAAGGGAAGCAGAAAGGGCGTCGGCTTGATGTAATGTGCGAGATACTTTTTTACTCCGAGGGTCCGGATCCCGAGCCAATGGACGGAGCCGAACACGATCACTGCTAGGGCTGCAGTTGCAGAGAGGTCGGCCGTCGGCGCGGAGACGCCGGGTACGATGCCGGCGAGATTCGCCACCACCAGGAAGATCCAAAGGGTCGCGACAAGCGGAAAGGCGGCTTCGGAGGCTGATGGCAGTGTGGCATGAACCGTGTCGCTCATCGCCTCAACTACGCCTTCAATAGCTACTTGGAGACCCGACCCGTGCGTCTTAAAGCGCCTGGTCGTCGACCAGGCCAGGATACCCAGGATGAGCATGATCGCCCAGGTCGTTACCACGGTTTGTGTGATCGCCACAGGCCCGAGGTGGAAGAGTACCGGGATAGATAGAGGACCGGAGGATTGCGGCATTCGATCTCCTCAGTGTCTCCAGATTAAAAGGAAGACGTTCATCGCGCCGATGAGGACGCCGAGCAAGATGCACTCGATCGTCCACTGCACCGAGAATCCAGCAGCGTGCCGGTCCAGCCAGCTGCCCAGATATGCTCCCGCGACGATTGGCAAAACGAGCATCAGTCCGAGTGTTCCGAGAAAGATTGTGTTGGCCAAGAGGCCGTGGCGTTCGCGTGCCCCTTTGGAGATGCGCTGCAAGCGCAGCGCTACTTCGTCGCGCAACTGTCGCCGAGCCACGGTTCCTCCAACACATCAAGCAAGTCTTCGTAGGTGCCGGGTAGGCCTTCGGTAATGGCGAGCGGAGGACCGGCAGGGGGCGGGAAGATCGGCGTCATCGCCGAGGTCAGCGGCGCCGTGGTCGACATCTCCTGTACCGCCTTGCCGCCTATTCGCCGAGCCCTGACGACAGGCGGTGATGGGGCGTCGTTCGTCCTCGAGGTCCACGACCATCTGGCCCCCGACCGCGCGAGGACCATCTGCCTTCATGGCGCGAGCGGTCTGCGCCGGGGCATGGACGTCTTCGACACGGGCGACACGCTGCGGGTCCCGGTGGCGCCGCAGATTCTGGGACGTCTCGTGAACCTCTTCGGCGAGGTCATCGACGGCGGCCCTGCAATCGCGGCTGCCGAACAACGTTCGCTCTTTCGCGAGCCGCCGGCACTGCTCCAAACGCTGTCAACGAACGAGATCCTGGAGACCGGCGTGAAAGTCGTCGATCTGCTCGCGCCGTTTGCCCGTGGCGGCAAGACCGGTTTGTTCGGCGGCGCCGGGGTCGGAAAGACAGTGCTTATGACGGAGTTCATGAAGTCCGCCGTTGCAATTCACCATGGCGTCTCCGTTTTCGCCGGCGTCGGTGAGCGGATTCGCGAGGGTCATGAGCTGTGGAGGGACATGCAAGCGGCGGGCTTGATGCCCTCGACCGTGATGGTCTACGGGCAGATGGACGAATCGCCGGGCGTCCGTTTCCGTGTTGCACTTACCGCGCTCACGTATGCAGAGTACCTGCGCGACACGCAGCATAAGGACGTCCTCTTTGTGGTCGACAACATGTTTCGATTTGTCCAGGCCGGAAGTGAGATCTCGGGACTCCTCGGTCGCATGCCCGCAACCGTGGGATACCAGCCGACGTTACTCTCCGATGTCGCGGAGGTCGAAGAAAGGATCCTATCGACACAATCCGGCACGATCACCTCCGTGCAGGCGGTGTACGTACCGGCCGACGACATGACGGACCCGGCCGTCGTGGCGCTCCTTGCGCATCTCGATACGATCGTCGTCCTCTCGCGCGCTCAGGCAGCGAATGGGATCTACCCTGCCATTGATCCGTTGGCATCGACGAGCCGCCTCTTCGATCGCACGACGTTGGGCGATCGACACTATGGCATCGCCCAGGCCGTCCGCGAGCACCTCGCGCGTTACCATGAGCTCGAGGACATCATCACCATGCTGGGCATCGAAGAGCTTTCGGAGGCCGACCGGCGGATCGTCACGCGAGCGCGCAAGCTGCAGCGATACTTGACGCAACCGTTTTATGCGACCGCCGAACTCACAGGGATACCCGGAACATTCGTTGCGCTCGAGGACACGCTGCGCGACTGCGAAGCGTTTTTGCACGGCGATTTCGATAACATGCCGGAAGAGGCATGCTACATGCGGGGGGTGATGCCGCGATGAAACACTTCACGCTCGAGCTCTGTGACGCGAGAACTAGCGAGCGCATCGACGAAGTCGAGAGCTTCGTCGGCGAGGATGCTTCGGGCAGCTTCGGCATGCTCGCCGGTCGGGAGCACTTCGTCACCGTGCTCGTGTGGGGCATTTGTCGCTATCGAACCAACGACGGACGCTGGCACGACGTCGCTCTCCCGGGTGGCGTCCTTTCCTTTTTCGAAGGAACGCTGACGATCTACACTCACCACTTCTTGCAAAGCGACGACGTGGCTGAACTGGAAAAGCGATTGGATGCCGAGATTGCGGCTGAAGAATTCGCGCGGCGTGCAATCAGCGACCTCATTCACAGGATGGATCGCGAGTTGCTTCGCCAGATGATTCGACTCGACTAAGCGCGCGTCGCCCGATGGAACTGCGCTCATCGATTTCCGAAGCTCCTTTGCAGCGCGAGGTTGAGCTCGAGCACGTTGACGCGCCGCTCTCCGAAGACGCCCAAACTCCGTTCGATGACCCGGCGCGCGACTAGCGTACGGATCGCCGTTTCCGGCGCCCCGCGCGCTCGTGCGACGCGCGCCGTCTGCAGCATCGCGTTCGCAACGCTGATCTCGGGATCGAGGCCTGAAGCCGAGGTGGTCAGCATGTCGGCGGGCAGCGAGATGCCAACCAACTCCGGCTGCGAGGTTTCGAGCGCCTTGCGATCGGCAAGGAGCCGTCGGATCAGTGCGTCGCTGGTCGGACCGAAATTCGAACCGCCGGAAGCACCGGCATCATAGGGCGTGCTGCCCGTCGCCGACGGGCGGCCGTGGAACCAGCGCGGAGTGGTCCAATACTGGCCGATCATGCTAGACCCCAGCACGGTTCCGTCCGGCGCGCGCAACAGACTCCCGCCGGCCTGGAAGGGAAAGACGCGCGCGAGCGCGGTAGCGGCGAGCGGGTAGGCAATCCCGCAGAGGAGCCATAGGACGAGTGCGCAGCGTAGCGCAGGCGCAAGCAACTCGCGCATCTCAATGGCCTCCAATCGCTGCAGCGAGGATGAGATCGATTGCTTTGATCCCGATGAACGGTGCGATCAAGCCGCCCGCGCCATAGATCATCAAGTTCCGATAAAACGTCGCTTCCGCCCCGGCCGGCCGGAAACGTACGCCACGCAGCGCGAGCGGGATCAACGCCGGAATGATCAACGCGTTGAAGATCAGTGCCGAGAGCACCGCGCTTTGCGGCGTCGCCAAACGCATCACGTTGAGGGCAGCAAGACCGGGGAGCGCAGCCGTGAGCATTGCGGGGAGAATCGAAAAATACTTCGCGACGTCGTTCGCGATCGAGAACGTCGTCAGGGCGCCGCGCGTGATCAGCATCTGCTTGCCGATCCCGACGAGGTCCAGGAGCTTCGTCGGATCGGAGTCGAGGTCGACGAGGTTCGCGGCCTCCTGGGCCGCCATCGTCCCGGAGTGCATCGCCACCCCGACATCGGCTTGGGCGAGCGCCGGCGCGTCGTTCGTCCCGTCGCCGGTCATCGCGACGAGTCGTCCCGCGCGCTGCTCGCGGTGAACGATCTCGAGTTTCTCCTCGGGACGTGACTCGGCGACGACGTCATCGACCCCGGCTTGCTCGCCCACGGCGCGCGCGGTGATCGGATTGTCGCCGGTCACCATGATCGAGCGTATCCCCATTGCGCGCAACGCCGCGATCCGTTCGGGGACTCCCGGCTTGACGATATCGGAGAGGACTACGATCCCCAGGATCTCGCCTTGGTTGGCGACCGCCAGCGGCGTCGCACCTTTACGCGCAACCTGGTCGGCGACCTCGTCGAGATCGAACGGCACGGATCCGCCGAACGTCTCGACGACGTGACGGGTGATCGCGTGGACGGCGCCCTTGCGGAAAATGCGGCCGTCCGCGAGATCGATCCCACTCATGCGCGTGCGCGCCGAGAACTCGACAAACTGTGCGCGGTCGAGTGGTGCGTCGGCCCTCGCGCGCAGTCGCTCGGCGAACTGGCGAACCGTGCGTCCCTCAGGCGTCTGATCGAATGCGGAAGCGAGGTATGCGGCCTGAACGAGCTCGCGCAAATTACGCCCGGCGAGCGGGATGAATTCGGTCGCCTGGCGGTTGCCGATCGTGATCGTGCCGGTCTTGTCGAGAATCAGTGTCTGCACGTCGCCGGCAGCCTCGACCGCCTTGCCGGACATCGCGAGTATGTTGAAGCGCATCGTCCGATCGATCCCGGCAATGCCGATCGCCGAGAGGAGCGCGGCGATCGTTGTCGGGATGAGCGCGACCAGCAGCGCGATCGCGTCTGCCACGTTGATCCGCGCACGGAGATACGCGGCGACCGGCATCATCGCCGTCACAACGATAACGAAGATCAGCGTCAGAACGACGAGGAGGACGGTGAGCGCGATCTCGTTGGGCGTCTTTTGGCGCGTTGCTCCCTCTACGAGATGGATCATGCGGTCCAGGAAGCTCTCGCCGGGATCGGCGGTGACGCGGACGATAAGATAGTCGGAGACGAGCACGGTACCGGCGGTGACCGACGAGAATACGTCGGTTCCCGGCTCCTTGAGCACAGGCGCCGACTCACCGGTGATCGCCGACTCATCGACGTAAGCGACCCCTTCGATGACTTCGCCATCGCTTGGTATGACGCCGTCGCGCTCGATCCGGACGCGGTCGCCGCGGCGCAACACCGCGGCCGGAACCTTCTCGACGGCGCCGTCGGCCCCCAGGCGATCCGCCGTCAACTCGATCTTCGTGCGGCGCAGCGCCGCCGCTTTGGCTTTTCCACGCCCTTCCGCCAACGCTTCGGCGAGGTTCGAGAACCACACCGTAAAGATGAGGATGAGGCAGACGATGCCGTTGTAAGCGCGTGACGCTTGCGTCGGGCCGAAGATATTGGGGTCGAATGTCAGCGTGGCGGTGACGAGCGCGCCTAACCAGACGACGAACATGACCGGGTTGCGGACTTGGAGGCGTGGATCAAACTTCCGCAGCGAGTCGAGCAGCGCTCCGCGCAGCACTTCGGAGCCATAACCGCGTTCCTCGGGCAGCTTGTGGAGCGGCTCGCGCGGGGTGAGACGGCCGATCGCGGCCGCCACTAGGGCCCAAGTCCTGTCTTCATCGCGAAGAACTCGCCGAGTGGTCCGAGCACGAGCGCCGGGAAGAACGACAACGCTCCGACTATCAGGATCACGGCCAGCCAGAAGACCCCGAATTTCACGGTATCGGTCCGGAGCGTCCCGACCGTCGTCGGAATCGTGGGTTTGGCGGCGATCGATCCGGCAACCGCCATCATGAAGATGATTGGCGGATAGCGCCCGATCATGATCGCGCATCCGAGCGCGAGATTGTACCATGGCGTGTCCGCGTTCAAGCCCGCGAAGGCCGAGCCGTTGTTCGCCGCCGCCGATGAGAACGCGTAGAGGATCTCCGAATAACCGTGCAGCCCGGAATTTCCGAGCGCCGCGAGACCGTATGGTGCAGCAACCGACCACGACGACAGGGCCAGGATGACGAGCGGATGGATCAGCAGCGCGAGAGAGACCAAGGTGATCTCTGGACGCTCGATCTTCTTGCCCAAAAACTCGGGAGTACGGCCCGCCATCAACCCTGCGATGAAGACCGCGATGATCCCGTAAATGAGGGCGTTGAGGAAACCGACGCCTTTTCCGCCGAAGACGCACTGCAGCATCATCCCGGCAAAGGTCGGGATCGAGCCGAGCGGAGTGAGGCTGTCGTGCATCGCGTCCGCGCTTCCGGTCGTAAATGAGGTTGTGATCGTTGCGAACAGGCTGCTCGCGGCGATCCCGAAGCGCGTTTCTTTACCCTCCATGTTGCCGCCGGGTTGATCCAGCGTCGGCGTCAACGAGATCCCCGCTCGCGCCAACGCCGGTGTCCCGGCTTGCTCCGGCCCGACTGCGAGCGGGATGAACGCCAACAGCATCGCGCCCATGACTGCGTAGAGGACCCAACCTTGGCGCGGCCGGCCGATCATCGCTCCGAAGCACACGACGATCGCCGCCGGCAAACTCATCATGAGGACCATAAAGATGAGGTTGGTCAGCGGGGTCGGGTTCTCGAACGGGTGCGCCGCATTTGCGGTGAAGTAACCGCCGCCGTTGGTTCCGAGGTGCTTGATCGATTCGAGTGCGGCAACAGGTCCGAGTACGATCGTCTGCGTGCCGCCGCCGAGCGGATGTGCGGAGACGGCGGTTTGCAGCGTCTGAGGGACGCCTTGCCAGACCAAGAAAACGGCGACGACGAAAGAGACCGGGATGAGGATGCGGGTCATCAGCCGGATGAGATCGCGGTAGAAATTGCCCAGGTCTGCGCCCCCGTTGGTCACGGTGAACGCACGGATGAAGGCCATCGCGATGACGAAGCCCGTCGCCGCGGACGTGAACATCGGGAACGTAATCGCGGCCATCTGGCTGAACACCGAGAGCGTCGTCTCGCCGGAGTAGCTCTGCCAGTCCGTGTTGGTGATGAAGCTGGCCGTCGTGTTGAACGCCAAGAGCGACGGTACGCCGGGGAGGTGGAGCGGATTGAGCGGCAGCCGGTCCTGGAAGACGAGGATCAGGTACATGATGACCGCCATCGCGAGGTTGCTCGCCAGCGCATGCGCGGTGTATGCCTTCCAGTCCATCGCACGGCTTGCGGCGTGCCGCCCGATCGCGCGGTAGAGCAACTCGTCGATCGGGTCGAAAATCCAATCGACAAACGTCGTGCCGCCGGTAAAGACGCGCGCCAGATACCGTCCGGCCGGGATGCTGATCAGGAGACCGAGCGCGAGCGTGACGGCGCTCTGCAGCCAACCCTGCGCGTTCACGGCGTCAGAACCGCTCAGGATAGATCAGCGCGTAACCGAGGTAGGCGACGACGGCGGCGACCAGCGTCAGGAGCAATGTGATGGCCACGGTCCCGTCAGCGCGGACGGATCGCGCTCTCGGCAAAGCGGACGAGCGCACCGAAGAGGGCGAAAAAGGCGATCAGGACGGCTAGCATCAGCAATATCACGGCAACCTCTTTTTGGGTGCTCGGCACCTAACGCGTGGTGCGGGCGAAGACATAGCTCGAGACCACGAAGATGATCAAGCCGTAGCCGAAGAGCGGAATGATCGACGGCCACAGCTCGACCACGCCGGCCCCCCGTAAAATAATGCCGCGCAAGATGTCGATGTAGTACGTCATCGGGATCAAGTAAGCTATCGGCTGAATCAGGGCGGGCATCAACGAACGCTCGAAGATCGTGCCCGAAAGCAGCGTCGAGGGCAGAATCAGGAACATCGCCATCTGCATTGCCTGCATTTGATTCTGCGCGAACGCGGAGATGAAGAGCCCGAGCCCAAGGGCGGTAAGCAGGAAGCCGGCCGAGAGGATCGCGAGCAGCAGGACGTTTCCGACGATGGGTACTCCGAAGACGAACCGCATCGTGAGCAAGACACTCATGAAGATCACGCCGCCGACGAGTGCATACGGCAGCAGCTTTCCGAGCATCAGTCCGGCTGAGCCGATCGGCGTCACGAGCAGTTGATCGATCGTACCGCGCTCGCGCTCGCCGACGATCGACAGCGCCGTCAGGATGACGGTGATGTTTTGGAGCACGAGGCCGATCAATCCGGGGACGAAGAAGTCGGCGCTGCGCATGGCGGGGTTGAAGAGGACGAAGGGTCGCACCTCGAACGCTGGAGCCTGCCGTACGGTGACGTCGCGCAGTGCAATGCCGGCGAACGCGCCAGCGGAGCCGTAGGCGACCTGAGCAATCGCAGAATCCGAACCGTCGATGAGGACGCCGATCGCCGGTCGACGCCCGGCGAGGACGTCTGCCGTGAAGTTCTCAGGGATGTCGAATGCAACGCGCACCTTGCCGGAGACGATCGCTTCACGCAACGCCGGGCGACTGGCAACGGAGCCGATGATGTCAAACGTACGCGAACCGGCTACGGCGTCGAGGAATGCTTGTGCGGCCCGGCCGTGATCACCACGGTAGACCACAGCCTGCACGTGCTGGACCGTCGTATTGATCGCATATCCGAGCATCAACAGTTGGAGAACCGGAATGATGAGGATGAACCGCAGCGTCACCGGATCGCGCGCGATGTGACGCAACTCTTTGTAGAAGACGGCATCGAAGCCACGCAGGCTCCACAGAGATCTCACGTTTCGCGCGTCCGCGTCAGGGCGACGAAAGCGTCTTCGAGCGAGGGCTGAATCGGCGATATCCGGTTCGGCTCAACGTTCAAATCGCGGGCCAGCGCCTGTGCCGATGTCGACGCATCGACGACGACGTGGATGTCGCGACCGAAAATGGTTGCGTCGCGAATCGTCGCAACCTCGCGCACGCGCCTGAAGATCGCCATCACGTCGTCCGTAGCTACCGTGTAGCGCACGGTGCCCTCGGGCGTTACCGTTCGCAGTGAACGGATCGCATCCGGCGAGCCCGCGGCGAGCACACGCCCCTCGTAGATGTAGGCGAGAGACGAACAGCGCTCGGCCTCGTCCATGTAGTGCGTCGTCACGAAGAACGTTTTCCCGGTCGCGGCAAGGCGAAAGAGCAAATCCCAAAGGTCACGCCGCGCTACCGGGTCGATGCCGGAGGTGGGCTCGTCCAGAAAGACGACGGGCGGGTCGTGAATCAACGCGGCAGCCAGCGCTAATCGCCGTTGCCAGCCGCCGGAGAGGCTCGAACCCCGATATGCGCGATACGGCCCGATGCCGACAATTTTGATCACGTCGTCCTTGCGCACCCGTGTGCGCTTGCCAAGACCGTAGGCGCGTGCGTAGAACTCGAGATTCTCGTCGACCGAGAGATCGCCATAGAGCGCGAAACCCTGTGCCATGTAGCCGATCGACCGGCGCACCGCATCGCCTTGAGCGACGATGTCATAGCCTGCAACGCTTGCACGGCCGCCGTTTGGGCGTACCAGACCGCATAGCATCTTGATCGTCGTCGACTTCCCGCTGCCGTTAGGTCCAAGGAATCCGAAGATGCTCCCCGTGTCCACGTTGATGGAGAGCTCGTCGACGACCGCGCGGTCGCCGTAACGCTTCGTGAGGCGATCGATGACGATCGCGTGGTCGCTCACGGTGGGTAAACCGTAACGGTCGTCCCGGAGAGCAGGCGATGATGCGGATCACGGATGCGCACCTTGACCCCATAAACGAGATCAGCGCGTTGGTCAGCGGTCTCGACGCTCTGCGGTGTGAACTGCGCAGTGCGATCGTGTGCCTCGACCACGCCCTCATACGTGGCGCCGCCGGCATCGGAGACGATGCGCAGGTGCGTGCCGTTCGAGAGGGACGCGAGATCGCGTTGCGACGCGTAGATGTACGCGTATGGATCGGCGAACGTATCGATGATCGCTGCCTGCTGATTTGGATCGAGCAAGTCGCCGGGATGAAGATTGAAACTCGCTACGACCCCATCGGCCGGCGCGACGATAACAGCTTCGTCAAGGCGGGTCCGATCGTATGCGACGGACGCTTCGGCCGCAGCGAGCGCGGCCCGCGCCTGTGTGATCTCTTCGGTGCGGGGGCCGTTGCGTACGGTCTGATAGTTTGCCGACTGCGCAAGGGCATTGGCCCGCGCACTTGCCTGTTCACCGGGCAGTTGCGCACGCACGAGATTCGCATATGTCGCGCGTTCATGTACCACGCGCGCACGAGCTTGCGCATAGTCCGCACGCGCTTGATCGAGGCTCTGTCTGGAGACGTCACCGGTTGCGGCTAAACTTTGCGCGCGGTTGAAGTTTGTCTGAGCGAGGACGAGGGCTGCCTCCGCCTCACGAACGGCGGCTGCCTGAGCTGCTGCTTGCGGACGGCGCTGCGCGACCGCCTGACGATACTCCGCCGCCGCCTGCGCGCTCTGCTCGCGGGCACGCGCGACGTCGGTCGGCACGTTCCCATTCTCGAGTTCCGCGAGCCGTTCGGCGGCCGCTCGGGCTTGGGCGCGGGCTTGATCGTATTGCGCGCGGAGTAGAGCCGGATCGAGCCGGAGCACGACCGAGCCGTGGTGCACGCGCGTTCCGACGGCAACGGCGACTTCGACGATGCGTCCACCCGTCTGACTCCCGACGGCGACCGATTCGGTTTGAACGGTCCCGCTGTACTTTGGACCTTGTGCGCCGCATGCGGCCACGGCGAGAACCGCCGCCGCCGCGATAGCGGCACGCATCTAGCGCGTCACCACGTTCGCATCCCGGGCGCAAGATAGTGCGGAACGCTAAGTTGTTCGTAGATCGGCCCGGCATAGGCGATGACCGCAAGAGCGATCGCAACGGCGCCCCAGCGGCCGACCATATCGAGGACCAACGGAGTCGGCATCGCCTGATCTTCGGTTTCGGCGAACGCGAATTCCTCGCGCTCACTCGTGCGCTCGTTCGCGAGATACGTCCCAACGGCGACGATCGCGAACATCACGACGCTGATAAACAGGATCGTCCCACCGATCGAAGCTGCGACCATTTGGCCGTGCCACGTTTCCGCTCCGGCGGCGCCGAAGTACGTCACATCGGACGTGCGGCGCGGCGAGCCGAGAATCCCCGCCCAGTGCATCGAGAGCGACATCAGGACCATCCCGATGAACCACAGATACGTTTGGACCAGCGCAAACTTCGGCGCGAAGAGCCGTCGGCCCGTCAGCGTGGGGACAAGTTTGTATGCGGCGCCGATGAAGGTCAGCGCGACCGGTCCGCCGACCGTTATGTGGAAGTGCCCGACGATCCACATCGTGTTGTGAACCAAGATATCCATACTGTACGAGGCGTTGATGAGTCCGCCGAATCCACCGCCGATGAAGAGGATCATCCCGAGGGCGGCACCGCTGAAGACGGGATCGCCCCACGGGAGCCAGCGCACGGTTTCGATGAAGCCACGCTTGCCGGCGCGCCGCGCCGCCAACTCGAACGAGGCGAAGAGCGCGAACATCGTCATGAACGACGGAATGGCTACGCCGTAGGTGAGGACGGTATGCAGCCATTTCCAGCCGGCAGAGACGCCCGGATCAAGGAATTGGTGATGCAGCCCTACGGGCGTTGACAGCAACAGAAGGATCAAGAACGCGAGACGGGTCAGCGAGTCGCTGAACA
>DATNIC010000010.1:0-31345 GCA_035604635.1 Binatia bacterium | reverse complement strand
ACCAGCGTGATGATGATCTGGGCGGCCGCGTACCCGAAGGCCGACAAGGGCGTCATCGGGCCGTACTGTTGTTCGAAGGTGTTCTTGGCCACGAAGGCCGTCGGTGCGAAATTGAGCGGCGGCATCGAGCTCGAGACGACGAGGCCCTCGACCTCCGCACCGTAACGGGCGATCGTATCAGCGTCGAAAAAGCCTTGGGAAGCGCCGATTGCGCCGGCGTAGCCGCCGGAGCGCATCAGGTCGAGCACCCCTCCCAGATCTTTCAGCGCCCCTGCGAAGAAGACAAAATCGGCCTGTTCTCCCAGTCCACGCGTCGCCGCACTGCGATAGTCGGGCTTTGACGCCGAGACCGTGATGCGCGTGACCGCGACTTTGTCGGCGGTCGCTTGCTGGACGAACGATTGTGCGACTTCCGGTCCATAGTCGCCGTCCGATGCAAAGACGACGATCTTGTTCGGCCGGTTGTGCAAGTCGAGATACTGCGCGTGCATCAGTCCCTCCAGCGAGTCTTTCGTCGGCAGCCGAAAAACCGTGCGGTAGCCGTGCGACGTGATCGGATCGTAGGTCGAGGCGGGGACGATCTGCGGGACGAGCGAGCTGCCGTAACGCGGGACGACGAGGTCCGTGATGCGTCCGCCCAAATGCCCGATGACCGCCGCGACCGTCGTATCGTTGATGATGAACTGCGCTTGCGACGGCGCGACGCCGAGCGAACCTTGATCGTCATAAAAGCGGACGTTGAAGAGCGGATCCGTCGGCGCTTTCGATTGGTTGGCATCATAGGCCGCCGCCCGCGCACCGTTGAGAAGCTGCTCGCCGAACGGTCGTTGCGGGCCGCTGAGCGGAGCGGCGACGCCGAAGCTCAGCGACGGGACCGTCGGCTGTTGGCCCAGCGGCGTCGGAAACTGGAGGATTTGAGCTTCCGCAGAATGAGGCGCGCCCAACGCAAGCGCTCCTGCAGCACCTGCGATGAACCGCCTGCGCGTCGGTCGACTCACGCCCATCCTGGGCTTCGTCGACACTAGCGCATCCTGCGCGTCGTCACCGTAATACGAAGCCGGCGATTGTCGTGACGAGGAAGACGACCGAGAAGACCATGTTCGTTACGAAGACGCGGTCGTTGAGGACGAAGAGATTTCTGGCGATCGAAAACATCCGGTCTTCATAGAGGACGAGGATCGCCGCGAGCGCGACGCCGGCGTAGTACAGCGTACCGGCATGCGAGAGCCCGCCCGCCAAGAACAGCAGGATCGTCATCGCGACGTGCAAGATGATCGGCAGCCAGCGGCCGGTCCGGGCGCCGAAGCGCGCCGGAATCGAACGGATCCCTTGCGCGACGTCGATCGGATAGTCCATCAGCGCGTAGATGATGTCGAAACCGGCGACCCAGAGCGTGACCGCGACGAACAGCAGCAGCGCGGGGAACGTCACGGTCCCGGAGACGCCGACGAACGCACCCAGCGGTGCGAGCCCGTCGACGGCGCCGAGAAAGAAATGCGTCCCCCACGTGAAGCGCTTGCACAGCGGGTAGAACAGAACCGCGAACGCAGCGATAGGCAAGAGTTTTAGACAAAGCGGGTTGAGCATCGCGGCTGAGACCGTCAGCAGCGCGAGGCCCGCGACCATCGCGACCAGCATGACGCGCGGCGAGAGCCGTCCGCTCGCCGTCGGCCGATCCGCCGTCCGCGGATTGCGCGCATCGATCAACCGGTCGAAGTACCGATTCGCCGCCATGGCGGCGGTCCTTGCGCCGACGACGGCAAGCGTGATCCAAAACAATTCCCACGCGGACGGAATCCCGCGCGCTGCCATGACCCCGCCGACGTACGCGAAAGGCAGCGCAAAGAGCGTGTGCTCGATGCGAATGTCGCGTAAGAAGAGGGCGACGTGCTTCGTCATTCGAGCGGCGGTTCGCGCAACAGGCGCTCCAGTGCCTGCGAACCCTGACCGGACCAGTCATCGGCGCTCGCTCGATCGAGCCAGCCGTCCAGGCCGTACGAGCGCCAGCGCTTTGTTACCAGTTCGCGCGTTTGCCGGTCCATGACGATGTCGGGCGGCCAGTCGCGCGTATAGCCTTCACCGGGCCCTTTGCGTGTCGCGTCGACCCCGATCTTATGCCCGAGGGCAGGCAAGGACGAGCTGTGATCGAGGTCGTCGACGGGACCCGGGACGATCAGGAGGTCGCGCGACGGATCGGTGTTGTTGAGTGCGAACCACGCAGCGCGCCGAACATCGTGCACGTCGACATCGTCGTCGACGATGACTAACGTGCGCGTCAGCATCATCATGTGACCCAAGCCCCAGAGCGCGTTCATGACTTTGAAGGCGTGGCCCGGGTAGCTCTTCTTGATCGCGACGATCGCAAGGTTGTGGAATCCGCCTTCGACCGGCAGATTGTAGTCGACGATCTCCGGAACGACGAGTTGCAGCAGCGGGAGAAAAATCCGTTCCGTCGCCTTGCCAAGCCATGCGTCCTCCATCGGCGGCTTGCCGACCAGCGTTGCTGCATAGATCGGTTCCTTGCGTCGCGTGATGCACTGCACGTGAAACGCCGGGTAGAGATCGGCAAGGCTGTAGACGCCGGTGTGATCGCCGAACGGCCCTTCGCTGCGCAAGTCCTCGTTGTCGACGTATCCTTCCAAGATGAACTCAGCTTCGGCCGGGACCAACAGGTCGACGGTTTTCGCCCGGACCATCCGGATCGGCTTGCCGCGCAAGAACCCCGCGAACATCACTTCGTCGATGATGGGCGGGAGCGGCGCAGTCGCCGCGTAGGTCAACGCCGGATCGGCCCCGATGGCGACCGCGCACGGGACGCGCGCTCCCCATTCCGCCGCGTGCGCTCGACCCTGCTTGTGGCGCTGCCAGTGCATCCCCGTGGTCCGCGCGTCGTAGACCTGCATGCGGTACATCCCGACGTTCTGCGTCCCGCTCGCCGGATTTTTCGTGAAAACGAGCGGGAGCGTGATGAACGGTCCGCCGTCGAGCGGCCACGTCGTCAACACCGGGAGCGTCCCTAAGTCTGGTTCGCTCTCGATGATGTCGTGAACCGGCCCATGCGCAACGCGGCGCGGCAGCGCCGCGGAGAGCGCGCCGAGGGAGAGGAGCTTGCTGAATTTCTCGAGCGGTGAAGAGGGGATCGAGAGATCAAGTGCCTTGCGGATCCGCTCTTCGAGGTCGCGCAGTCTTTCGGCGCCGAGCGCCATCGCCATGCGACGCTCCGAGCCGAACTGATTGGTCAGGACGGGATAGCGCGAGCCTTTGACCTGCGTGAACAGCAGCGCCGGCCCACCGGCCTTCACGGAGCGATCCGTGATCTCGGCGATTTCGAGACGTGGATCGACCGGCGTCTCGATGCGCGCAAGCTCGCCCGCCTTCGTCAAAGCGCCGACGAACGCGCCTAGCGAATCGAATGTCACGAGCCTATGAGCCGCGTAAGAAGTTGCGCAGGTCGTCCGGGAGCGGGGTTGCTTCGATGCCGCCGACGAGCAGTTTGACGAAGACGCGCGTCTCGAAGCCGGTCGCGATCAGCGTCTCTCCACGGCGCACGGTGTGCTCGAGTCGGATGGCTTTGGTGCGCACGTCGGCGACGACGCTTTCGATCGTGATCGAATCATCGGGAAAGAGCGGCGCGTGAAATTTCGCGCCGCTCTCGATGATCGGAAAGCCGAAGCCGCGCTCGAACCGGCCGCGAAGCAGCTCGTGCGTCGCGACGTCGAACCACACGTAGTAGTTCGGGTAGAAGACGATCCCGGCTGCGTCAGTCTCCCCCCACCGGACGCGGAGTTCGGTTTTGGACGTGCGTCCGGTCGTTTGCATCAGACCTCTTCGGTACGGTAGACGGCCATCGACTCGAGCAGCGGCCGATCGTCGAAACGGAACAAGTACGCGGACTCGTGCCCTTCGTTGAGGTGCTCGAACGCATGCCATGCCGGGATGGCGAACGTGTCGTTCTTCTCCCACTCGATGGTCGCGTTACCGATCCGCGTCTTCCCGCGTCCCTGATAGACGTGGTAGATACTGCTCGACGTCTCGCGCCGCTTTCCGGCGCTCCCGCCGCGTTCGATCCGCTCGGCCTGCGCGCCGATCGTGTGCGAGATCTCGCCGCCGTGCCGATGCACGTAACGTTTTGCCGCAAACGAGCCGGCCAGCGCATCGAGTTGCTGTTGCATCTCGGCCCAAGGATAGAGGAGGCGCGAATCCTTCGGAGCCGGTTCGGACGGATAGCGCTTGTCGCTGTACTGATTGGTGAAGTGCACCGGCAGCCACTGATAGAGCGGTACGTCGAGCCCATCGAGCCAAATCATCGGCGTCTTGGTCTCGTTGCCGTGGTCGTGATACTCGAAGGACGGCGTGAGGACGAGGTCGCCCGGATTCATGAGAACTTTCTCGCCGCCGACGGCCGTGTACGCGTCCCCGCCTTCGATGATGAAGCGCAAGGCGAACGCAACGTGCCGATGCGCGCGAGCGACCTCGCCGGGGAGGATCAACTGCAAACCGGCATAGAGCGTGTCGGTCGTGTACGGCAGCTTCGCGATGCCCGGATTGATCAGCATGAAGACGCGGCGCTCGGCCCGCTCGGTATCGACGAGCCGGCCGGCCCGTTCCAGCAACGGCCGCATCTCTTGATAACGCCAGACGTGCGGGATCGCCTTCGGATTGGGTTCTTCCGGATTGACCTTCTCCATGACGACCCACAGCGGATCGGCCGCGCGCTTGGCGGCGTCTTTGAACAGTTCTTCGAGCGTATCGTTGGCGATCATGTTGCCCTCACATCAGAAGATGTAGAAAAGGGTGATTCTGCACGAGCGGGCGGTCATCCGGCAAAGCCGGGGAGCTTCAAGCCGAGCTTCTTTTCGACGAGGATCCGGCAGCGCTCGACGTAGTCGCCCCGCATCGCCTCGTTGGTCCGCTCCTTGATCCCCCACTTGCGAAAGACTTCGTTGTTCTTCGAGCCGGCACGTCCAAAAAACGCCGGCAACACCGGAAAGATGCGGTTGATCGACCGCTGAAGCCGCGCCTTGCCGTCCTGGGTCCCAATGAATTCCCGCGCCGCAAGTTCGCCGAATTTCGCGTGGAAGCGCTCCTCGGGCATGGTCCTTCGCGCTGCGTTGCGCAGCGGAATGTACGTGCACTTCAGCAAGTCTTCGACTTGGATGATCTCGGCGAGATCTGCAAGCAGTTTGATCGCGCAGAAATCGATCCAGCTTTCGAGCGGATGTTCAAAGATTGAAAGCGGGCGCTTGGAAGTCTTCTGCGGGAGCATTTTCGCTTCGGGAATGCCGATCTCGCGTCCCAGCTTGAAGAAACGGATGTGGTGGCCGTACTCCTCCATCGCGACGCGGCACGTCAGCCACTTCCAGTAGGGCGTCGGGGCCAGCGCGATCGCCGGCTCATCGAACACCTGCGAACCGTAGAGTTCGTTGATCGCATGGCTGATGATGATCTTGGCAACCGCCTCGCGGTACTCCGGCGGTTGCGCGGCAAGCTCCGCGGCCGTCTTGACTTGGAAGGTAGCAGTGGACATGCCGTCTCCTCTGATCAAACGATCGGGGCGTGCGAAAACGCTTCGAGATCGGTCTCGAGCGGAGTAAAGTGCGGTGCGAAATCACGCGTGGCGATCCGCTCCAGCTCATCGAACGAGTCGTCCTTGACCGTGACCCGCACGACGGGTCGCGGCTGCGAGAAAAGGAACACTTCGCGCCCGCGGACGCCGAAGAGCTGGCCCGTGATCGACCGCGCAGCATCGGTCGCGAGGAAAGCTGCGAAGCGCCCGACGTAGTCCGGCGAGATCGTCAAGCCGTGCTTCTTGTATTCCGCCTGCGCGTCGTTCGCGGGGATGATCGACTCGGTGACGCGGCTGGCGGCGAACGGTGCGATGGCGTTCGCGGTCACGCCGGACCGCGCCATGTCGAGCGCAGCGACGCGCGTGAGGCCGAGGAGTCCGGCCTTTGCGCTCGCGTAGGCCGCCTGTCCGTAGTTACCGTAGAGCCCGGCGCTCGAAACGACATTGATGATGCGGCCCCAGCGATACGGCGCCCCTCCGCGGTCCCCTTTGGCTTGATCGCGCAGCACCGGCGTTGCCATACGGAGCAGCTCGAACGCTGCGAAGAGATTGACGCGCCACACGGCTTCAAAGTCGACCGGGTTGGCCTTGAAGAGGAAGGCGTCGCGCAGGATCGCCGCGTTGTTTACGATGATGTCGAGCCGGCCGAACTCTTTGACGGCGAAATCGACCGCAAGCCCCGCCGCATTCGACGAAGCGATGTCTTCGGTGAACGCAATCGCGCCGTCGCCTAACCGGCGCACGAACTCGACCGCGACGGCGGCGTCCTGGACGCGGCCGTCGATCGAAGCGCCGTTGTCGGCGACGACGACGCGCGCACCGTTCGCGTGCAGCGCCCGAGAGATCGCAGCACCGACGCCGCGCGCTCCGCCGCTGATGATGGCGACGCGCCCTTCCAAGGCCTTCATACAGTCATGCGCATGGTTCGGTAAGGGGACCGCTCGACCTCCGCCCGTGTGCGCCCGCGCACTGGAGTCAATTCTTAACGAGCTTGACGGAGACTCTTTACCGGGATCTGTAAACTCCAAGACCCGTTAGGTAGATACTAGTTGTATGAGCTTCGGCGGTATATCGATCGATCGAGTAACGGTCACGGCGCTGCCGGCGGGCCTCGATGCGACGACCCAGCGGCAACTCACCGAGCGATTCAAGCAATACGTCGCGCGCGGATGCTTGGCCCATGCGGTCGCGCTCGACGACGACACGTTCGATCCTCAGTCCCTCGCGTTTCTCATCCGCTTGTCGTGCATCGTTTGCGATGCGGGCGGGACGATCTGCTTGGTGACCGCGCGCGCCGAAACGATGGGCGTCCTCGCGGCGACCCGCATGGACCGGCTGTTCCCGATTTTTGCCGACGTCGACGCCGCGGTCGCGTCGCTTTTGCCGTTCGCGCGAAAGCTGAGCGCCTAGATCACGTTTGGCCGGCCGTTTGCAAACGGCGCGAGCGCGTCGGCCACAACCCGGTGGATCGGCGTCGGCACGCCGAATTCGCGTCCGATTCGCACGATCGCGCCGCTCAACCATTCGACCTCAAGCCGGTTCCCGCGTTCTAAGTCGACGGCCATCGAGGCGCGCGTGGCCGGCGGCTGCGCATCGATGAAGGCGAGGGTCTCCTCAGCCAAATTCGCTGAAACGGGGATGCCCTTTGCGCGTGCGACGGCGACGGCTTCGCGCAGCGCGTCGAGCAAGAGCACTCGTGACTGAGGATTCTCGCGAATCGGTCCAACGGGTAAACGAATGAGGGTTGTCATCGCCGCGCTCGATGAGATGAAGACGAACTTTTCCCAAATGACGCGCGACATCTCGTCGCTCGTTTCGATCTTGATCTCCGCCTTCGCACAGGCTGCGCGAAATGCGGAGACGCGCGGCGACGGCGGGCCCTTGAGCTCCCCGACGATGAAGCGTTCGAGCGTCCCTTTTTGCAAGATGATCCCGGGGCTCTCGATCTCCGTCGAAATGTAGCACACGCCGCCGATCACGTGCTGCTCGCCTGCAGTGCGTGCGATGATCGACTCCTTTTCGACGCCGTTTTGAAAACCGACGATCATCGTCGCGGGCCCGACCAGCGGGAGTGCGGCGCGCGTCGCGCTTTCGAGATCCCACATCTTGACACCGATGACGACGACGTCGACGGGACCGACGGCCGACGGGTCAGCGGTCGCCAGAATATCCTTGGCGACTGCGTCGCCTTGCGGACTTCTCAGACGCAAACCGTCACGGCGGATCGCCTCGAGATGCGCACCCCGCGCGATCGCCACGACCTCTTCGCCGGCGGCAGCGAGGCGTACCGCGAGGAACCCGCCGATACCGCCGACGCCGACGCATGCAATCTTCACGGGCGCATGAAGATCATCTCGCCCGCGGGGAACGTCGCTTTGATCGCGCCGTACTTCGCCGCGGCGTCGATCACCGGCTGTATCGCCTTCGGATCGAGCCGGTCGGTATAGAGGATGCGCGAGGCAAGCGGATCGACCGGGATCCCAGTCGCTTGTTCTAAGATTTTCGCCGAGTCGGCTTGATGATGGTTCGCCCAATCCGCCGTCGTTTGCATCGCCGACACGAACGCGCGAACGAGGTCAGGATGCGCTTGTGCCCACGCGGCCGTGGTGAACCAGCCGCCGACGAGCCACTCCTTGCCGATCGATTCGAAGGGGTAGGCGATCGCCTTGACGGTTTTCGTGCGGAGCGAGTCGCTCAGCTCGGGGACTGCCATCATCGCGGCGTCGACGCGCCCGCTCGCGATCGCATCGGCCATCGCGGCAAACGGCAGCTCGATGACCTTGACCGTGTTCAGGTTGCCGCCGTTTTGATCCATCCATTGATCGAAGGCGATTTCGGTGATGTTCTTCAAGCCGCTTACCGTAAGGGTTTTTCCGGCGAAGTCGCGGGCCGTCCGGATCGGTGAGGCCGGAGCGACGACGAGGGCGCTCTGGTGCGTCCGCGCGACGAACGTGTTTGCGCCGGCAATGAAGACGAACGGCAAACCGCGGCCGTGCGCGCTCGCGATCGAGACGATGTTCGATTGCCCGATGTCGGCTGCGCCGCCGGCGACGGCAGCGGCGACGGCCGCGCCGTTTGACACCTTGGTAATCTCGACCGAGAGGCCTGCCTTTTTGAAAAAGCCCATCGCTTGTGCATAGAAGGCTTGGCCCGCAGCATCGATCGGCGGCGCGATGACGCGGACGACCGGCAGCTGTTGCGCGCTCGCGCTCGCGCACAGGAGCACGACCGCGACGATTGCGACGAAGACGCGGGGAAGCAGCACGTCAGCGGTTGACGCCCTTCGTCGTAATCCCGGCTTTTGCGCACCAGTACTCCCAAGCGCGGCGCGATGGGGCGGCATCGTCCGCAATCGACGAGAGAGCGTCGATCTCGCCTTCCGAAAGCGTGACGACGTCTTTACGGAAGGCGCGCGCGAGGGTAAGAATCTTCGCGTTTCGCGGTAGGTACAGGGCGATCTTCACCGCTTCGTAGAGCGAGTGTCCGGCCGCAGCGAAGCCGTGCCCGCGCATGAGGACGACGTGCTCGGCTCCCAGGCGCTTGGCGAGATCGTGACCGTGGTCCATGTTGGAGACGAGCAGGTTCGTGCGATCGCCGAAGCGCTCGCGAATATCCCAAGTCGCAATGCGACTGCCCATCGACGCCGCGCCGTGGAATACGGGGACGAGCGGTTCGGTCGTGATACCGAACGGGATCACGTCTTCAGCGTGGGAATGAACGACGCCGAACACGTCCGGCCGCGCCGTATAGATCCCCGCGTGGATGAATCGTTCGATGTAGGACGGGCGGCCGTCGTCGTGCAGCGGGCGGCCTTCGAGATCGTAGAGCATGATGTCGTCCGACGTGACGAGTTCCGGACTGCGCGAGCGCGAAAGCAGAAACTGCGCCGGGTCGGAAGGATGGCGGACGCTGACGTGTCCGAAGGCATCGACGACGTTTTCGTTCGCGAGGATGCGATTCGCCGCGACCAGCTCGTCGACCGCGGCCCGTAACGCCGGATTTTCGTGCAGCAAGGCAGCCCTACTGGACGGCAGCGATGAGATCGCTTGCCGAGAACGCCGTTTTGAGCACCTTATAGCGTGCCGCCGTGTCGATCTGCGGCTGGATCTGCGCGGGATCGAGCTTGTCGGCAAAGGCGATGCGGTTGGCGCTCCCGACCCTGACCTGCGTGTACTTTTCGAGGATCGCCGCCGACTGTGCATGGTTTTTCGGGTTGTTCGCCCAGGCGGCAGTCTCGCGCATCACGCCCACGAATTTCTTGACGACGTCGGCGTTGGCGCTGATCCAATCGGTCCTCGCGAACCAAGCGCCGATCAGCCATTCGTGCCCGAGCGCATCGAACGGGATCGAGAGGACGCGCGTACGTCCTAGGTCGAGCGCGGTCGTCGCATCCGGGGTGGCCATCAATGCCGCGTCGACCCGATTGGCGACCAGTGCCGGCTCCATCTCGGGGAAGGTCATCTCGACGAACTTCATGGTCGACGAATCACCGCCGTTCTTGTCGACCCAGAGCTGGACGGAGAGTTGCGTGATGTTCTTGAGGCCATTGCACGCGACCGTCTTGCCGTTGAGATCTTTGGCGACCGTAATCGGCGAGTTCTTAGCGACCAGGAAGTACGATGTCGACTTTTTCACGTTGAAGAGCCCGGCTGCGGCGATCATCTTGAACGGCAGACCGCGCTCGTATGCGACGGCCAGCGACGTGATGTTCGACTGACCGATGTTGATCGATCCGCCGGCGACGGCCGCGGCGATCTCCTGACCGTACTTGAGCGTCTGCACGTCGACCGTGAGCCCCGCGCGCGCGAAGAATTTGAGGTCCTGCGCGAAGTATGCTTGCGCGCCTTGATCGATCGGTAACGTCGCGACCTTCAGCGTCGCCGTTTGCGCCGAAACGTGCGCAGGCACGAAGCCGGTCGCGGCGCTCGCGGCCGCGATCCCGATGAACGAAGCGCGCCGCATCACTGCGTCTCTCTCGTTTTCAAGAAGTACTTGCCTTCGTCGCCGTCGCGCGCGAGGATGCCTTGGTCCGTGAGTTCTTCGAGAAGGACGACGATCTCACGGCCGTCGTCCGTACCGGTGGCGGCCATCAGCTCCTCGAACGACTTCGGGCCGGCTTCGAGCGCTGCGCGGACCGACGCGAAGCGTGGGCCTGCAAACGCCGGCACGTCGGGCAGGCTCAGTTCGAGGCTGCTGTTCGTCCCGAAAGGCAAGGTCAGATCGAACCCCGCCTTCGATCCGGTGCGCGCACCCTGGGGCAATGTCGGATCGAGCGGCGAGACGCGAAAGCCGCTCTCCACGTGGATGTCGTCTTCCGGACGCATCCGCGTCGCGAGCGCCCACTCCATCTCTTCATCGGAGAAGACGTCGATATCCGGATCGACGACGAAGACGTTCTTGACGTTCGCCATGCATGCGAAGACGGCGGCGATCGCATTGCGCCCCTCGCCGGGGTTGCGCTGCCGGATCGAAACGCGGACGTTGTAGACGCCGCCGGTCGCGGGCGGTGCGTAGACGGCGACCGGCTCGCGGACGGCGATTTCGAGCGCGCGCCACACGAGCACCTCGGTACGCAATGTCGTCAACTGCGCCGTGTCGGTCCGGCTCATCGCCTTGCCGCTGATGCTGAGCGTTTGGAAGACGGGATCGCGGCGGTGCGTGATCGCCGTGACGTGGAAAACCGGGTTCGTCTTCACGCCGCCGTAGTAGCCGAGAAATTCGCCGAAAGGCCCCTCGGAGCGGATGTAACCCTCCCCGCCGAGGTAGCCTTCGATGACGTACTCGGCATCGGCAGGGACGAGAATGTCGTTGGTCACGGACTTCACGACCGGGAGCGGGGCATCACGCAACTGAGCGAGCAGCGTGATCTCGTCGACCGGGATGCGCATCGTCGCGCCGAAATAGTCGATCGGGTGGCCGCCGACGACGATCGAGAGCGGAAAGCGCTGCTCACCACGTTCGAGGCTCGCACGAAAGATCGTGCGCAGGTCGCTGTTCGCGACGAGATCGATCCCCGTCATGTGCCGTCCGTACAGCATCAAGCGGCGCAATCCGACGTTGGTCACCTTCGTCACCGGATCGACCGCGAAATCCATCGCTGCCGAGATATAGAGTCCGCCATCGCGTCCGTGCTGCAGGTGAACCGGCAACGTCGTGACGTCGGCCTCGCTTCCGGTCCGCACGACTTCCTGCACCGGAGCCTGGTCGCGCGTCAGCTCGACGAGCTCGGGCTTCGTGCGCAGCCGGCGCAAAATCTCCGCGAGCAGATGCTGGCGGTCGACGCCGAACGCACGCGCCATCCGCTGCCTACTGCCAAGCACGTTCCCGGCGAGCGCGAGGCTTTGCAGTCCGACGCGTTCGAGCAGGACGGCGCGCGGGTTTCCCTCGAGGAAGCTCGCAACGTCGCGCAGGGCGACAGGCTCGGGATGGCGCTCGAGCTGGTCGTCGCCGAGCGAGTCGATGAAGTTCTTGAAACGAAAGCGCTCGACGTCGACCGGTGCCGCGCGACGCTCGGCGCTGATCATCCCGCTGCCTCGCGCAGCATTCCCAAGTGCTCGAGCAGCGGTTCGTCGGAGACGCGGAACAGGACGGCATCGTCGGCTGCACGGTGCGATTGCGTTCGCCAGCACGGCGCGACGAAGACGTCGCCGCGTTCCCACGCGAGCTCGATCCCGTCGATGTTCGAGATACCGCGCCCGCGGACGACGCTGTAGATGCTGTTTGCAGTCGTCCGAAGCGGCGCCGTCGAGCGATTTTCTTCGAGCGCGCACATCTGGAGCCGGATGTTGCGCAGCGATGGTGCGTCGAGCGTGAGGCGGCGCGCAAATCGGCCGGTCGGATCGCGCTCTGCGGCCGCAAGCTGCGCTTGTAGCTCGGCTCCGGGAAAGCGCATCGGCGAGCGCTCGGGACGCGAGACCGCCGGCTGAATCCCGTCGGGATAGAGCTCGAAGAACATCGGCTCGAGCATCTGGACGAGCGGGACATCGAGATAGTCGATCCAGTACGACGCGGCCGATCCCTCGTTGCCGTGACCGTGCCACATCCAGGACGGCGTGAGGACGACGTCGCCCGGCTCCATCGTGACGCGGGCGCCGTCGACCGTGGTATAAGCGCCGGCGTCGCCGTCGAGGATCAACCGCAAAGCGTTCGGAGTGTGGCGGTGCGAGCGCGCATGCTCTCCCGGCAGCAGCATTTGGTATGCCGCGACGAGCGTCGCGCACGTATTGTATGCGTTGCCGCCCGCCGGATTGATCATAATAAGATTGCGGCGCTCTGCGAGCGACGTGTCGATCAGCCGCCCCGCGGTCGTTAGCGCTTCGTGGCCGTCGCGATAGCGCCAGAGCGCCGGCTCGTACGTCTTATACGGCTCGGCGTAAAGCGACGGCGTCGGCTTGTTCCAACCCGCGCCGAAATGCAACGGGCTGAGCTCCTTGTACAGCTCATCGAGCGAGTCGGCCGAGAGGTGCGAGATCGAGGTGCTCATGCCTCCTCTTTCTAGCCGTAGGTGCCTTTGACCAGCCCGCCGTCGATCGCGATGGTCTGGCCGGTGACGTAGCTGGCTGGAGCACTGCACAAGAACGCGACCAGCGGCGCAAATTCGGCGGGGTAGGCGGGCCGCCCGATCGGGACGCCGGCAGCGGCGCGTTTGGAGGCGCCTTCGATCCCGCCTTCCTCGCCGTAGACGACGAGGAAGCGATCGGTCACGACGCGGCCGGTCGCGATGCAGTTGACCGTGATCCCTTCGGCGGCGATTTCTTCGGAGAGCGTCTTCATCGCGGCGACGAGCCCCGTGCGCAACGCCGTCGACGCGGCGAGGTTTCCCATCGGCTGCTTCACCGCCGACGACGTGAGCGCGACGATCCGGCCCCACTTGCGGCGGCGCATCGACGGCAGGACTTCATCGACGAGCGCAAGCGCGTACTTCAAGAGCAAGTTGTACGCGTTGTCCCAGTCCGCGAGCGTGAGTTTGGTGAACGTCCCCGGCTTCGGGCCGCCGCCGTTGACGATCAGGATGTCGACCGGTCCGAGCTGCGCCGCGACGTTCCCGGCAAGCGCGATGACCGACTCGGGATCGCTCTGATCGAACGTAAAGGCCCGCGCGTCCGGTGCGCCGGCTGCTTTAGCGCGGGCGGCGACGTCGTCGAGTCTCTCCCGGCGCCGTGCCGCGACGGCGAGCTTCGCGCCTTCCGCCGCCAGCGCGAGCGCAATTCCCTCGCCGATCCCCGCGCTCGCGCCCGTGACGAGCGCGACTCTTCCGTGAATCCCTAAGTCCATCGGGACTTAGCCTCTGCGGCGCCGGCCTCCGCCCCCGCTGCGCTCGCGGCCGCCGCCGCCGCCGTCGGGTCGCGGCGGGCGGTGATACGCCTCCGTTTCATCGTCCGCGCTTCCACCGTTGAGGACGGCCTTGCGCGAGAGGTTGATCCGGCCTTGCGAATCGATCTCGACGACCTTCACCATGATGTGATCGCCGATCTTGACGACGTCTTCGACTCTCTCGACGCGCGTCGGAGCGAGCTGGCTGATGTGGACGAGGCCTTCCTTGCCCGGCAAGATCGCGACGAAGGCGCCGAAGTTCATGAGGCGCGTCACCGTCCCCATGTAGGTCGCGCCAACCTCGATGTCCTTGGTGAGGTCCTCGACCATTTTCTTCGCTTTTTCGCCGGCTTCGCCGTCGGGCGACGTGATGAAGACGCGGCCGTCGTCCTCGATGTCGATCTTGACGCCCGTATCGGCGATGATCTTGTTGATGATCTTGCCGCCGGGTCCGATGACGTCTTTGATCTTCTCGGGGTTGATCTGGACGATGATCATCCGTGGCGCGTACGGAGAGAGTTCCTTACGCGCTTCGGGGATCGTCTCTTTGAGCTTTTCGAGGATGAAGAGCCGGTTTTGCTTGGCCTGCGTGAGCGCTTCGCGCATGATCTCGATCGTGATCCCCGCGACCTTGATGTCCATTTGAATCGCGGTGATCCCGTCGGCCGTCCCGGCGACCTTGAAGTCCATCTCGCCGAGCGCGTCTTCGAGGCCCTGAATGTCGGTCAGGATCGCGTGCTTCTTGCCGTGCAAGACGAGCCCCATCGCAACGCCGGCGACGTGCTTCTTGAGCGGGACGCCCGCGTCCATAAGCGCGAGCGTGCTGCCGCAGACTGAGCCCATCGAGGAGCTTCCGTTGGATTCGAGCGTCTCGCTGACGACGCGCAAAGTATACGGAAAGTCGTCCTCGTCGGGCAACATCGGGACGAGCGCGCGTTCGGCGAGGTAGCCGTGGCCGATCTCGCGGCGCCCGGGTGCGCGCAGCGGCCGCGTTTCACCGACCGAGAAGGGCGGGAAGTTATAATAGTGCATGTAGCGCTTGTTCGGAATCGCCATGACGCCGTCAAGACGCTGCGCGTCGCCGATTCCGCCGAGCGTCGCGGCGGTGAAGATCTGCGTCTGCCCGCGGGTGAAGACGCCGCTGCCGTGGACGCGCGGCACGTAGTGCACCTTGCACCAGATCGGGCGGATCTCGTCGGCCTTGCGGCCGTCGGGGCGCATCTTCTCGTCGACGACCATGACGCGGAGCTCTTCCTCCTCCATCGCCTTGATGATCTTCTCGAATTCCGCATTCTTCGGATCTTCGATCATCTTCCGCAATTCGGGATTCGAGTCGCCGATGCGCGCGATCGCTTCGGAGCGGCTGAGTTTCGCAAATGCTCCCTCGCGCTCGCCCTTCTCGAGGATGCGCATCGCCTTGGCGACGTCGGCATGAAAGGTCTTCGCGACCCACTCCTTGAGCAGCGGATCGATCTTGAGCAGCGGATACTCGCGCTTCGGCTTGCCGGCTTTTTTCTGGAGCTCGTCGATTGCCGCGACGATCTTCTTGATGTTTTCGTGCGCGAACTCGATCGCGCCGAGGAACTCCTCCTCGCTCATCTCTTTGCCGCCGCCCTCGACCATCATGATCGCCTCGGCCGTACCGGCGACGACGATATCCATCCCGCCGGTCTCGTATTGCGGCAACGTCGGATTGCAAATGTAATTGCCGCTCTCATCCCGGCCGACGCGCACTGCGGCGAGGCTGCCGGGGAACGGGATATCGCTCACCGCGAGCGCTGCGCCCGCGGCGCACGTCGCGATCACATCGGCGTCGAGCTCGGGATCGATCGAGAGGACGGTGCAGACGATCTGCACGTCGTTGCGAAAACCTTCGGGAAAGAGCGGCCGGATCGGACGGTCGATCTGGCGCGCGGACAACGTCCCGTGTTCGCTCGCGCGACCTTCGCGCTTGATGTAGCCGCCCGGAATCTTGCCGGCAGCGTACATTTTCTCTTCGTAGTCGCAGGTCAGGGGAAGGAAGTCGACGCCCTCACGAGGTTTCTCGGAGGCGGTGACGGCAGCCAGGACGACGTTTTGGTCGCCATAACGAGCGAGGACCGAGCCGTTCGCTTGTTTTGCAAGTTCGCCGGTTTCAAAGACCAGCGTGCGGCCACCGATCTCAAGTGAGATCGTTTCTAGCACGAATTCTCCTAAATTATTCTAATTTGTGTTAAACAGGGCGCGGTTCGGGGGGTGCCGAGGGCGTACCTCGTCGGCTCGCTCGCCTTGCTTGCCCCAGTTCCGGTCGACTACTGCGCTGAGGTGACGAAGACGACGCGCCGATTGAGACTGCGGCCCTCGGGCGTCGCGTTGTCGGCGACCGGTACGCCATAACCGTATCCCTTCGCCGTCAGCCGGCTTGCAGCAATGCCCTTGGCGATGAGATAGGCCTTGACTGCGGCGGCACGCTTTTGGGACAAATCGAGGTTGAACTGCGCGCCGCCGATGTTGTCGGTGTGCCCTTGCACTTGCAGACGGACCCCGGGAGCGCTGCGCAGATAGTCTGCAACGGCGTCAAGTACGGACTTCGATTCGTCGGTGAGTTGCGCCGAATCGAAAGCAAAGAGAATCGCATGCGTGGTCGTGGATCCGCCGCGCTGCAATCCTTCGATGAGGCTGCGGTTTGTCGTACTCGGATCGTTGATCGACGTGACGACGAATTTCCATTTGACGGCGATTTTAAGCACCATGGGAAAGCCGGGATCGTCGTTGATCCAAAGGGTGCCGCCGTCCGGGGTCTGCACTCGAAGTGTATGAAGTTTGACTCTGTGCTCGTTGATGAGGACGGGCAAGTCGTCTTCGCCGATCTTCCGGAGCGAGCGCGGCGTATCGGGCCCATTCCATTCGAACGGGGTGACGGCGCCGGTCCTTAGGCTTTCAAAGGTCTGGTCCGAAATCCGAAGCCAGCTCGTCCACCCCGCCCGCGTTGCGTCGCCATTCCCGGTGTACATGATGCAGTTTGCTGCATTCTTGACATCGTTGACCGAGACGGATTCCGTCCCGGCAATCGGGGTCGGAGACGTCAGCCGGAAGCTGTATCGAAACCCGCCGCCCGAGATGTCGATGAATCTGTTAATGCTCTGGTAGTCGCCGATGTTCTGCCCGGCCGTGTTGATGCCGCCGTAGATGTTGCCTATCACGACGAGACCGGGGCGCATCACGATGGTCGCCGTGCTTTGGGCTCGGCTCGAATGGATGCCGGCCATCACGCTCAAGGCGACGGTTGCGACGACCAGGATCGTGCGACGAATCATTTCCACCTCCGGCGCGGCTGAGCACAGGGGCGGCCGCTAGGTTTTAGCGGCGAAGTCCGAGGTCGGCGATCAGCTTGCGATAGCGCTCGAGATCTTTGTGCTGCAGATAATTGAGCAGCCGGCGGCGCTGGCCGACTTGGATGAGGAGGCCGCGGCGGCTGTGGTGGTCCTTCTTGTGAATCCGCAGATGCTCGGTGAGCTGATTGATCGATGCGGTGAGGACGGCAACCTGGACGTCGGCCGAGCCGGTGTCGCCCGGGCTTTGGGCGTATTTGGCGGCGATCTCCGTCTTCTGGTCCTTGGTGAGAGGCATATCCGAAGGGCTCCTTGTTCAAGGATGGTCTCGCTCGGCTCCAGAGGCAAATCCGGGCCGGCGACCGTCGGAGCATAGCAGAGCCCCCGCCCAGTGTCAAACTAGGTGCTCACACCAAACGGGATCAGTCTCTTGAGAAGGCGAGGACCGTAGGCCGGAAGGCGTCGTAGCAGACGACGACATAGCGCTTCGCCGTAGCGTCGATCGCTTCGACGTTGCGGCAACCGACTTGAAGCTGCGCCGTGGCTTCGCCGCGCTCATCGAAGAGTGTGACCGTGCCGTGCGCAGCCAGCGCGACATGGTCGGCAACTCGCATTGCAAAGGAACGCTTTCCGAAGGCGCTTTCGAATTCTCCCAGCGGAGCGACCACAAATCGTCCGGCTTGCGCGCGGTCGACGAACATGGGTGCGCTCGTCGTGTCGTTGTTCTGGGGGACGCCGAAGAAGGCAGAGGCTCCGAGCACGACGGCCCCGGTCGTCGGCGCGTCGGTTTGATAGACGCGGGCCGCCTCGGTGCTGCCGAGCGGGACGCGGTACAGCTGGCCGTTACCGGCCAGCCCGTAGGCGGCCGCCGTGCTGACGTCCAGCGGCAACCCGTGGCCTTCATCGGGTCCCGGGAAGCTATAGTGCTTCGTTGAGAGGAGCTTCCCGTCGCTCAATCCGCGGCGCTCCACCGTCCCCGAGTCCGCCCACGGAAACCTGCTCCGGTCCGGGGTGATGTCGATCCAGGTCTTTCCGCTCGCCAGCACCTGCGTTTCGCCACCCTTGCCCCACACGTAGCGCCCCGCATGTGCGTCGATGACCGAGAAGGTCGTGCTAAGCTCGTGGTTGCCGTCCAGTTCGAAAAAATCGTCGTTGATTGGTGCGGCCCCGTAGGTGCTGCCCGAAGCGCGTTGATCGAGCCGGCGCGATGCAAGGAGCGCGCCGTCGCGCGCCCGCACGATCGCGACGTTTCCGTTGCAAATCGTCACTACGCGATCGCCGACTGCCAGAACGAAGGGCACTACACACGGCTTTTTCCATAGGATGCCGCCGTGGTCGACCCGTACCGCGAAGAGCGCCGTCGAGCGCCCAAAGACGACTACGTCTCCCGCGACGGCGAAGTAATCGACGGCGGGGATAAACCATCGAGTTTTCCCGGACGTTAAGTCGAGTGCGGCGATACCATTGCTGCTCCCGACAAGGGCCGTCCCTTCGCCCGCGGGGGCAGAAGGCCGGTCAAAGCTGGTCGTTACCGTGGTGAGCGTTCGAGTCCAAAGCGGCAGGCGCAGCTGCGGGGCCGCAGCGGTGGACGATGCCACGAGGACAAGCGCGAAAATCGCAAATGCGAAGGCAGCCTTTGCTCGCGCTCGCAAGGCGCGCTCTATTTCGCTGGTTGCGCCGGAAGGACGGACGCTGCGGTCACGCCGTCGATCTCTTGCAGAGAGACGGCCGCTTCCCCGCGCGTTAATTGGCGTTGCGGATGCAGCGTCTTTGCGCTGCCGAAGATGCGCGTGCCGTTCGAGCGTGAGTTCATCGACATGTCCCATTTGTCGTCGTGAACAGCCTGCCGGTAAACCTTCGAGATCTGCGCCGCGTCCCCGTACTGATCGTTGGGTGGCTGGCCGGCCGCGCTGGCGTCACCTGAGCCGCCATTCTCGTCGCGATGAACGAGGATCATCAGCATTTCCTCGCGCATTATGTCTTGGCTCGGCAAGAAGTGCGTCTTATCGTGCCCGATCACATAGCCGGAGTCGGCCATACCTTGGATGTACTTGTAATCGGGATTGCTCGGTGGGACGTCGACGAACACGGTGTCGCTCCCCTCGGCTAGCCTGATCTGCTTGCGCGGATTGCTCGCGAAGTAGATGTTGTTTGCGGTGACGAGCCAACGCACGTAGGTCCCGCGCGTCAGCGGATCGCGCGGATGAAAATCGCTGCCGACATTTCCGAACACGCCCAGCGTCGCAAGCTGCGAGATCGCGGTTTCGGCGAAGATGCCCTTGGTATCCGCAAAAGTCACCATCTTGAAAGGCGTCGCCGTCGCGGCGACGACCGCAGCGGCGCTTGGGGCTGCGGAGCTTACCGCTGCGGGGCCGGCGGCTGCAGAGCTTGGGGCTGCAGAGCTCGGGGCTGCGGAGCCTGCGGCTGCGGAGCTTGCGGCTAAGGTTGGCGCGACGGTGGCGGCCGCTGCCTGTGTCGTTGGCGCCGGCGTGGGAGTCGACTGCGACGTCGAGGTGCTGCTTTGGCTGGAGCACCCACCTAACGAAAAAGCGGCTAGCGCGAAGGCAATAAAGCGGTACGCGATCATTGTGCCCTTACCCCGTCGTCATTCGGATCCGGAGACCGTCAGAGCGTAGCAGAGGGCGTAGCGCAGTGTCAAACGTTCCCTAACACCAGCGGGATCCAGGTCACTCTTTGGATGTTCTTCCGCGCAATTGCTCGCGCAGATCGGCGAGCGCCGGATCGAGCGACGTCGTGGTCTGCTCCAGCATCTCGATCGCGGTGAGGATGCTGCGCGCTTGCGGATCTTCGAGCACGATCACGATCTTCTTTTCGAGCAGCGCATCGAGCCGCTCGAGCGCGCGTTTGGCCATGTTGGCTTGTCCGAACGAATAGGCGTGGTGGCTCGCGTTTCCCAAGAGCTTCAGCTCAGACTCGAGCCAGTCGCGATAGTCCTTGAGCATGAAGCCGCCTCTCCGCGCGCGAAAGAGCGCGCTCGTGTCAGTAGAGTTTCTTCCCGCCTGCGACCTTGCCGACGTTCGACCCGGATACGCCCATATCGCAACCATCGGCAAGTATGAGGTCGCGCTGTTCAGCGTCGACGGCAACATCTATGCGATCGATAACTGCTGCCCGCACTCCGGCGGGCCGCTGGGCGAGGGCTGGGTCAAAGGCTGCATCGTGACATGTCCGTGGCACGCCTGGTCGTTCGACGTCACGACGGGAAAGATGACGCTCGGCGACTATTCGACCGTCGACTGCTTCGACGTCAAAGTCGAAGGTACTCAGGTCAGCGTCGCGTCGGAGCCGCGCACATAGAGCGCTTGCGGTAAGGCCCCGACCGTCCGCGAGCCGCTGGCGAACATCGCGATCCGCAAGCCGGTGATGAACTCGTCGAGCAGATCGCCGACCGCTTGGGCCGAGCGCGATGCCGGCGCTAAGAACGGAAGCGCGATGCCGGCGGCATTCGCCCCGAGCGCGATCGATTTGGCGACGTCGATTCCGCTGCGGATCCCGCCGCTCGCCACGATCGTCGCGTCCGGCAACGCTTGCCGGAGCGCCGCGGTCGCTTCGACCGTCGGATAGCCCCAACCGCCGAAGGTTTCGGCGATCCGTTCCCGCGCGCCGCCCGCGCGCTTGCCCTCGACGCGGGCCCACGACGTCCCGCCGGCTCCGGCGACATCGATCGCCGCGATGCCGAGTGAAAGCAAGCGCCGCGCGGTCTTGACGCTGATCCCGGAACCGACGCTCTTGGCGATGACCGGTACGTCGAGTCGCTTCACGACGGCTTCGATTTTCGGAGCCAAGTTGCGAAAGTTCGTATCGCCGCCGTTCTGCAGCGCCTCCTGCAACGGGTTGAGGTGCAAGTAGAGCCCGTTCGCGCCGATCGCCTCGACCGCGCGCTGTGCGTCGTCCGCGGTGACGGCGTAGTTGAGCTGAACGGCGCCGAGATTCGCAAAGAGGACGACGTGCGGCGCGACTCGCCGGACATCGTAGGTCCCCAGCAGCGCGCCGTTTTCGAGGGCCGCGCGTTGACTCCCCAGAGCTAGTGCGACACCGGCCGCTTCGGCTGCGATCGCGAGATTGCGATTGATCGTCGCGGCACGCGCCGTCCCACCCGTCATCGACGAGATCACAAGCGGCGCGCGCAGTAAATGGCCGAAGAGCCGCGTCGTCGTGTCGACATCCTCGAGCGCGAATTCCGGCAGCGCTTCGTGATGGAGGCGGACGCGATCGAAGCCGGTCGTTTGGAACGACGCGACGTCTTCCTCGAGGCAGATATCGAGATGGCGCGACTTGCGAGCTTCGGTCGAGGCCGGGTTTTTCACGATCGAAGGACGTCTTCTACGAGCGAGGGGAGGGTACTGCCGAGGGCGTGCGGTCTCGATCCGCTCTCTTCGCTTTCGTGCTCGCCGGCTGTTCGATCGGCGGCACGTCGCCGTCACCCGCGCCGAGCGGTGCGCCGCCATTGGGCGGATACGCGATCGTCGCGCTCGGCGACGACTTCACGGTTGGGCTCGGGACGATGGCGTGCGGGACGCAGACGCAAAGCGGCGCGCCCTGCGCGACGTCGCCTGCGCAAGCCGGCGCACCACAACAAATCGGCGCGAATGCGAACAACGCAATGATGCAGACGTTCGCCGTGACCTTCGCAGCAAACCACAACGGTCGAAGCGTGACGTTCGTCCCGCTCGGCGTGAACGGCGCACTCAGCGGCAAGCTCGTCCCGGCGCCCGAGTCGCCGTTCTCGGGAAACCTGGCCGTCAATCCGGCGCAGCTCCCGGCGCTGGCTTCGATCGTCGCGGCGGCGCACGCGCGCAGCGACAAGGTCCTCATTCTTGTGTTCAGCGGCGTCAACGACGTGCTCGACGCGGCGTTCACGCGGTTGTGTCCCGCCGGGGCGGTCACGGGCAATCCGTTTGGGACGACGCCGCCGACCGTCAATGCGCCGTGCACGGCATCCGGGACGACCGTCTCGGATGCGCAAGGCAACGCCCGCGCCGGAATCTTGTTCGCCGAATACGTCGCCCTCTTTGCCGGGATCGCGCAGAGCAATCCCGATGCCGTCCTCTACGCGACCGTCTGGGATCTCTCGCGCATCCCGGCGACCGCGGCGACGGTCCCGCTGGCGAATGCGCTCAGCACGAAGGCCGGCGGCGAGACGATGGTGCAACTCGCGAACGACGCGCTCGGGGCCGCTGGTTCGGGCGCCGGCTTTCGCAATGTGGTCGCGGCCGACCTGTATGCGTTTCTCAACGCCAACCCGACGTATCTCACGGACGTGGCGTACTTCGCGCCGGATGCCTTCCATTTCACCGATCAAGGCTACAAGACGCTCGCGAGCTACCTCTACCAGCAGTTCGCCGCAGCACTGCCGGGCTTCTGAGTCGGGTCTGGAGGGGGCTTGCCGCAGACCGTGAAAAGGCACCCGCGATGCAATCATCGATAGAAGGAAAGCGTGTCGCCGCGCTGATCGGCGAGGGATTCGAGGAGGCGGAGCTCGCCGACCCGCGCCGTGCGTTTGAAGAGGGAGGCGCGGTCATCACGATCGTCGGGATCGACGAACGCGCTCGTGGGCGAATCCGCGGGAAGCGCGGGCTCGACGAAGGCGCTGCGGCGCGGGCTGAAGAGCTCGTCGCCGACGTCACCGCCGACGATTTTGATGCGATCTTGATCCCGGGCGGCAGCTCGCCCGATGCGATCCGGACCAATCGCGAAGTGCAGCGCTTCGTCCGCGAATTCGATGCCGCGAAGAAACCGGTGTTTGCGATCGGGCACGGCGTTCAGGTGCTGATCTCGGCTCAGCTCGCACGCGGGCGGACGATGACGGGCAGCCCGTCGATTGCGGACGATATCCGCAACGCCGGCGGCTTGTACCGCGATCAACCGGTCGTCACGGATGCGAACTGGGTGACGGCACGGACGGCAGCCGACATGGTGCAGTTCACGCGGACGGCGCTCGAAAAGCTCGCGCTCGCGCTCCCTGCCGGTTCAGCCTAGAGCTACTCGACGCGCACGAGGCGGGGATTCGGCCGTTCGGGCCGGCCGACTTTGTGTTGCTCGACCCACGTCGTCCCGCGTTGCACGGCGACGACGTCAGCGGTGAAGTCATAGGTGCCGGCGCCGCTGAAGAAGGCGCTGCCGACCGCGTAGGCATCGGCCGGGGCAGACTGTTCTTCGAACGAGGCGATCTTCTCGGCGGAGAAACCGCCGCTGACGACGATCTTCACGTGCGTGAAGCCGGCGCGGTCGAGTCCCTCACGGACGTTGCGCACCAGCTCGACGTTGACGCCGGATAGATCGAACGCTCCCGCCTGCGCGATCAGCGATCGGTCGACGAGCGCCTCCGACGTGTCGAGCCGAACGCCCCACAACCGAGCGCCGAGCGCGCGCGCGCATGCGATGCTCGTTTCGACGCAGTCGTTGTCGTAGTCGACGAGCGCGATGACGCGGACAGCGGGATCGACGTGCTCGGCGAACTTCCTCGTCGCCAGGACGGTGTCGCCGTCATAGGCGGCGATGAGTGCATGCGGGATCGTCCCGATCCCTCGTTCGCCGAACCAGGCCGCGTTCGCATCGGTCGAGACGGCCGAGATTCCCGCGACGTGCGCAGCGTAGCCGTCGCCTTCCTGAACGCATCGGTCGTCGTAGCGCGCCGAAAAGAAAAGCACGTCCTTGCCGCCGGCCGCTTCGACGATCGCGCGACCGTTTGTCGCGATGCGCGTTCGCCGCGTCAGGACGCCGAGATAGAGCGTCTCCAAGTGCGCAAACGACGCGTAGTCGCCTTCGATCGTCATCACGGTCTCCCACGGCGCGATGGCGTCGCCGTCATGCAGCGCCTTGACCGCGAGGCTCGGCCAGCCGTCGGTCCAGCGCCCGCCGGCTTCGAACCGGCCCGTCCCGACGCGCAGGATGGCGAGTGCTTCATCGACCCCGCAGAGCAGCGCGTCGGTCCGCACGAAGACCTGCATGCGAACGCGAACATTGCGACCGTCGGCTTGCAAGACGTGGCGCGCGCGATTGAAGTAGACGTCGGTATAGTAGCCGCGCCGAATCTCGTCGACCGGTAAGCGAAAGAGTTGTGGATCCAGGCGCCGGGCCGGCGGCATGGGACGTTCCTACGGACCTCTCGAAGAAGCATCCTTGCCATGGCCACGCCTTCAAACGCCGAGATCGCGGACAAACTCCTGCGTATCCGCACGTTGATGGAATTCGCGGGCGAAGCGTTCTTTAAGTTCATGGCCTACGAGCGGGCCGCGTCGGCGGTGCAGAACGCCGGACCGATCCCCGAACTGATCGCGGCAGGGACGTTGCGCGATCTTCCGGGCATCGGGAAAACGATTGCCGGCCGGATCGAAGAGATTTGCGCACGCGGGACGTGCACGTACCTCGAGGAGCTCGAAAGCAAGTATCCGCCGACGTTGATGGAGCTGCTCGAGGTCCCCGGCGTCGGGATGAAGACGGCGACCGCGCTTTTCGAACAGCTCGGCGTCGCGTCGCTGGGCGATCTGGAAGCCGCACTCGAATCGGGCCGGATCGCCGAGCTGCCGCGCCTGGGGAAAAAGTCGCTCGAGAACATGAGGCGCGGGATCCTCGCGTACAAGGGACGCAGGCAGCGCACGCCGCTCGGCAAAGCGCTCCCGCTTGCGCTGCAGATCATCGCGTACTTGCGCGAACGGGCGCCGGCCGACGATCTCACGACGGCCGGGAGCGTCCGGCGGCAAGAAGTGACCGTCGGCGACATCGATATCGTTTGCACGTCCGATCGACCGGACGAGGTCATCGCCGCGTTCGTCAATTGGGAAGCCGCGGAGGCCGTCCTCGCTGAGGGATCGACGAAGGCCAGCATCTGGCTTGCCGGTGGGCTGCAGATCGATCTGCGCGTCTTGCCGAGTGAACTGTACGGCAACCTCTTGCAGCACTTCACAGGGAGCCGCGAACACAACATTCAGCTGCGCGAGTACGCGGTGCGCAGAAATCTGCGGGTCAGCGAGAACGGAATCGTCGATCTCGAGTCGGGTCGCACCATCACGTGCCGCACGGAAGAAGAGGTCTATGCCGCGCTCGACATGGCGTACATTCCGCCCGAGATGCGTCTGGGGATGGGCGAGATCGAGGCGGCCCGTAATGGGACCCTGCCCGCCGTTATCGACCTCGGCGATCTACGCGGCGACTTTCACATGCACTGCACGTGGAGCGACGGCGTGAATTCGCTCGATGAAATGATCGCGGCGGTCGCTGCACGCGGCTACGCGTACCACTCGATTTCGGACCATTCGTGGGCGCAAGGGAAGCGCACGACGTACGGCGCCGATTTCAACAAGCTGCGCCAGCAGCGTGCTTTGGTACGCGAGATCGGTGAACGCTATGGCGTCCGAACGCTCTGCTCGAGCGAAGTCGACATCCTCCCCGACGGGTCGCTCGACTTCACCGACAGCGAACTGGCGGAACTCGACATCGTCGTCGGCAGCGTTCACACGTCGACGAACATGACGCGCGAAGAGATGACCGCTCGCTTGATTCGCGCCTGTGAGAATCCGTACGTCAACATCATCGGTCACCCGACGGGCCGGATGGAAGACTTCCCCGGATACGAGTACGACTATGACGCCGTCTTTGCGGCCGCGGCGCGAACCGGGACGGCGCTCGAGATCGACGGCCACCCCAGCCGTTTCGACTTACCGAGCCCGCTCATCCGGCGGGCGCGCGATTTCGGCGTGACCTTCACCTGCGACAGCGACGCGCACGGCATTTCGCAACTCGAAAACATCGCCTATGCGATCGGACAGGCACGGCGCGGCTGGGTCACTAAAGATGAGGTCCTCAACGCGAGACCGCTCGAAGGCGTCGTCGCGTTCGTCGAAAGCAAACGAGGATCTTAGTTGGACGCGATCGATCTGATTGGGGGAGCGCCTTTGGGCATGGCCGCTCGTCCACTTGTTGAGGACGCCGAAGGGCGCAAGAAGAAGCGTCGCGAGGGGAAGGGCCGCCACGTCGATCCGCTCGCTCTCGAAGAGGTGCGCGCGCTGCTCGGCGATGAGCCGCGCCGGCGCGATCTGCTCGTCGAGCACCTTCACAAGATTCAAGACCGTTATCACTGCATCTCTGCGCCGCATCTCGTAGCGCTTGCCGAAGAGATGCGGCTGTCGGTCGCGGAAGTTTTTGAAGTCGCCTCGTTCTACCATCACTTCGACGTCCTCAAAGACGGCGCCGCGCAGGCCGCGGCGATCACGGTCCGCGTCTGCGACGGTCTGCCGTGCGAGATGGCCGGCGCGCGAAATCTGCTGGCACTGCTGCGCAACGGCGGCTACGGCGCGGACGTGCGAATCGTTACGGCTCCGTGCGTGGGACGCTGCGAGAGTGCGCCGGTCGCGCTCGTGCAACGCAATGCGATCGGTCATGCGACCGTCGCCGGCGTCGACGAAGCGATCGAGAAGAAGGCGCTTGCGCCGTCCCTCCCGCCGTACACGACGTACCAAGCATACCTGCGCCAGGGCGGATATCAAACGCTCAAAGACTGCGTCGCCGGGAAGCGGACGGTCGCCGACGTCGTCGCGACCATGGAGCATTCGGGACTGCGCGGCCTCGGCGGTGCCGGTTTTCCGGCGGGCCGTAAGTGGAAGATCGTGAGCGCGGAAGCCGCGCCGCGCCTGATGGCCGTCAACATCGACGAAGGCGAGCCGGGAACGTTCAAAGATCGCTACTATCTCGAGCGCGACCCGCATCGTTTTTTTGAAGGTATGTTGATCGCCGCGTGGGCCGTCGGGATCGCGGAGATCTACGTTTATCTGCGGGACGAGTACGCGCACGTGCGCGAGATCCTCGCGGGCGAGCTCGCTGCGTTGCAGGCGAATCCGCCCATCGAGCTACCGCCGATTCACGTGCGGCGCGGCGCGGGCGCGTATATCTGCGGAGAAGAGTCGGCGATGATCGAGTCGATCGAGGGAAAGAAAGGGATGCCGCGCCTGCGCCCGCCGTATGTCGCGCAGGTCGGATTGTTCGGGCGCCCGACTCTCGAGCACAATATGGAGACGCTCTACTGGGTGCGCGAGATCCTCGAGCGCGGCGCCGATTGGTTCAGCTCGCACGGCCGAAACGGTCGCAAGGGCCTACGGTCGTTCTCGGTGAGCGGTCGCGTCAACAAGCCCGGAGTTCACTTGGCGCCGGCCGGTATCACCGTACGCGAACTCATCGACGAGTACGCGGGCGGTATGCTCCCCGGTCACGCGTTTTATGGTTACTTTCCGGGCGGCGCGTCGGGCGGCATCTTGCCGGCGTCGCTGGGCGAGGTTCCGCTGGATTTCGACACACTCAACTCGTATGGGTCGTTCATCGGTTCAGCCGCCATCATCGTTCTCTCCGACAAAGACAGCGCCAAGGGTGCGGCGCTCAACATGCTGCGTTTCTTTCGCGACGAGTCCTGCGGCCAGTGTACGCCGTGCCGCGTCGGGACCGCCAAGGCGGTCGCGCTCATGGAGCGAGACGCGTGGGACAAACCGCTGCTCGACGATCTTTCGAGCGTGATGATCGATGCCTCGATCTGCGGCCTCGGACAAGCTGCGCCGAACCCCTATCTCACCGCGCTCAAGTACTTTCCCCAGGAGTTCGCCTAGCATGGCCGTGACGTTCGTCCTCGACGGCAAGGCGATGGCGGCGCGCGAAGGCGAGACGATCTTGCAAGCCGCCGACCGCGAAGGCGTCGAGATTCCGCGCCTTTGCTATAAGGAAGGCTACCGCCCCGACGGCAACTGCCGCGTCTGCATGGTCGAGATCGAAGGTGAACGCGTCCTCGCGCCGTCGTGTTGCCGCCGGCCGACCGAGGGAATGAAAGTGAGCAGCACGACGGACCGTGCGCGCGCGTCGCAACGCATGGTTGCGGAACTGCTGCTTTCGGACATGCCCAAGGGAGGCAAGTCGCCGTACCGTAGCGAGTCCGAGCTCGATCATTGGGCCGCCCGGCTCGGTGTCGGCGTCCCTCGCTATCCGCCGCGGCATCAGCCGCATCCCGATCTCTCGCATCCCGCGATGTCGGTCAACCTCGACGCGTGCATCCAGTGCGGGCGTTGTGTCCGCGCCTGCCGTGAAGAACAAGTCAACGACGTGATCGGTTACGCCTGGCGCGGCGATCACGCCAAGATCGTGTTCGATCTCGACGACCCGATGGGGGCGAGTACGTGCGTCGCCTGCGGCGAGTGCGTGCAGGCCTGTCCGACCGGCGCGCTGATGCCGGCGAACCACGTCGGTTTGATCGAGCCCGACAAGAAAGTCGATTCGGCGTGCCCGTATTGCGGGGTCGGGTGCTTGCTGACCTACAACGTCAAAGACAACGCGATCCTCTACGTCGAGGGCCGCAACGGCCCGTCAAACCACAGCCGCCTCTGCGTGAAGGGCCGCTTCGGTTTCGACTACGTTCACCACCCCAACCGTTTGACCAAACCGATGATGCGCAAGGCCGGCGTGGCGAAATCCGAAGAACTGGTCGACCCCGACGACATGTGGAGCCTCTTCCGCGAAGCGACGTGGGAAGAAGCGCTCGACGCCGCGGCGGCGGGACTGCGCAAGATCCGCGAAGCGCACGGACCGCAGGGGCTTGCCGGTTTCGGGTCCGCGAAAGGCAGTAACGAAGAAGCCTACCTCTTCCAAAAACTCGTGCGCACTGGGTTTGGGACGAACAACGTCGACCACTGCACGCGGTTGTGCCACGCGTCTTCGGTTGCGGCGCTCCTCGAGGACATCGGATCGGGCGCCGTCTCGAACCAGGTCTCGGACGTCGCGCACGCCGACGTTGCGATCGTCATCGGCGCGAATCCGACGGTGAACCATCCCGTAGCGGCGACGTTCATGAAGAACGCCGCGAAAGCAGGGACCAAGCTCATCGTGATCGATCCGCGCCGTTCCGACCTCTCGCGTCACGCGACGTATTTCTTGCAGTTTCGCAGCGATACCGACGTTGCTCTGCTCAACAGCATGATGAACGTCATCATCGTCGAGGGCTTGGCGAACGAGGCGTTCATCCGCGATCGCACCGAAAACTACGAAGCGCTCAAGGCAAACGTCGCCGAGTACGCGCCGGAGAAAATTGCTCCCGTCTGCGGCATCCCGGCCGAGACGATTCGCGCCGTTGCACGGCTCTACGCGACGGCGAAAGCAGCGATGATTTTCTGGGGGATGGGGATCTCGCAGCACATCCACGGGACCGACAACGCGCGCTGCCTGATCTCGCTCGCGCTGCTCGCCGGCCAAATCGGCCGCCCGGGGACCGGACTGCATCCGTTACGCGGACAAAACAACGTCCAGGGAGCATCCGATGTCGGCCTCGTTCCTATGCTCTATCCGGACTATCAGCGAGTCGACAACGATGACGTGCGCCGCAAATTCGAAGCGTTCTGGAACATGCCGCTGGATCCGAAACCGGGTTTGACGGTTACGGAGATCATGGGCGCGGCGTACGACGGGGTGATTCGCGGGATGTACATCATGGGGGAGAATCCGGCGATGTCCGATCCCAATGTCGCACACGCGCGCGCCGCGATGGTGAAGATGGAACACCTCGTCGTGCAGGACATCTTTTTCACGGAGACGGCCGGTTACGCCGATGTCATCCTGCCGGCCTCCGCGTTTCCCGAGAAGACCGGGACCTACACCAACACCGACCGGCGCGTGCAACTAGGTCGCCGGGCGCTCGATCCGCCGGGCAACGCGCGTCAAGATCTCTGGATCATCCAAGAGATCGCGCGACGCATGGGCTTGGACTGGAACTACGCCGGCCCGGCCGAGGTGTTCGAGGAGATCCGCAAGGCGACGCCGAGCATGGGCGGGATCACGTGGAAGCGGCTCGAGCGCGAAGGCTCGTGCACCTATCCCCTTGAGCGCGAAGACGATCCCGGCGAACCGATCGTGTTCATCGAAGACTTCCCCCGTCCGGGCGGGCGTGGATTGTTCAGGCCCGCCAAATACTCGCATGCCGACGAGCTGCCCGATTCCGATTTTCCGTTCGTTTTCATAACCGGACGGCAGCTCGAACACTGGCACACCGGTTCGATGACGCGCCGCGCGAGCGTTCTCGACGCGCTCGAACCCGATCCCGTGATCAGCATCCATCCCGACGACCTTGCGGTTCTGGGGGTCGAACCGGGCGGCGTGATCGCGCTCGAGTCGCGGCGCGGATCCTTGACCGCATACGCCCGCGCCGATCGCGGCATGCAGCGCGGGACGCTGTTCATGCCGTTCGTCTACAATGAGGCTGCCGCAAACTTGCTTACCAACGACGCGATCGACCCGTACGGAAAAATCCCAGAGTTCAAGTTCTGTGCGGTGAAGCTGTCGCGGGGCAAAAAGGTCGCAGAAGCGCTTCTATGAACGTAAAGGTCCTTTGCGGGCGAGTTCTTTTCGTGATCGGGCTGGGCTTCGCGCTCGGAGGCCTTGCGCCGCAAGCCGCAGCTGGGCCGTCTGCTTCGGTGCCGTCCTCGATCCCCAATGGACGTAGCATTTTTCAGAAGGGCAAGGATTTGCACGGCGTGCAGATCATCGCGCAAAAGCCGCCTCTCTTTCCGAGCTGCGCATCCTGTCACAGGACCAATGGTGCCGGAGGCATGCACTTGCCGGGCGGTGCCGTAAGCGCGGATTTGCGTCATGCTGCGCTCGTTACCCACCAGAAACATCCGTACACGATTACCCTCCTGGAACGGGCGATCTCAACCGGAATCGACAACGCCGGCAAACCGCTCGATCCCGTGATGCCGCGCTGGCGACTCTCGAAGCAAGATCTTCAAGATGTCTCGTTCTACGTGCTAACGCAACTCAAATGATCGCGTAGCTTACGGAACGCCGGTTTCCTGGTCGGGGACGAGTTCGTGCGGATGAAAGAAGATCTGCGCGATCACCGTCGGGACGAGAGCGGTGAGGATGACGGTGGTCACGAGCGCCGTGTATTGGCTGCGGTCGATGTAGTGGTGCGTAAGGCCATACAGGCTTGAAATCGTCCCGAAGGTCAGCCCGGTCGCCATCATCATCGTCAGATAGTTGGAGTGCCGGGGCGGATGCCCAAACGTACGCGCTGCGGGCCACACGCCGATGATCTTTGCGCCGACCTTCACGATGAAAAAGGCGACGATCGTCCCTATGCCCGCGAACGCATCGGCGAACGAGACGAGCG
>DATNIC010000009.1:0-3146 GCA_035604635.1 Binatia bacterium | reverse complement strand
CATCGAGCGATCGAGCCACTCCATAGCATATTCGTAGATCTTCGGTTCATAGAGCCGCGTGTTGGAGGCGTCGGCTTCCGTCTCGCGCTCGCGGGTGCGGACCTGTTCGGCCATCATGAGCTCCTTAGGCTAGTTGATCTTGGGCTTCCACGTCTGGAAGTGACGTTCGATGCGTTTGAAGACTTCGGTGAAGAACATCCCGGCGGCGGCGACGATCGTGACGCCGACAAATACCTTATCTGTCTGGAACGTATTTCCGGCAACGGCGATGAGATAGCCTACGCCGGCCGTCGCCGCGTACAGCTCGCCGACGACGACGCCGATCAGCGCGTGCCCCAGGCCCAGGCGAACGCCGGTAATAAGGAACGGTACCGTCCCCGGCAGGGCGATCGTGCGGAAGATCTGCAGGTCGGTCGCACCAAAGGACCTCGCAGCGCGCAGCAGCGACGCGTCGAGGTTCTGCACGCCGACGATCGTATTGATCAAAATCGCGAAGACCGCGCCGAGGAAGACGATTGCGATCTTCGAGTTCATCCCGATGCCCAGCCAAATGATCATGAGCGGCAAGAGCGCGACGCGGGGCGTCGAGTAAAAGAAGTTGACGAACGGATCGAAGATCGCTTCGAGCGGCCGATACCAGCCCATGAGGATGCCGAAGGGAATCCCGACCACGATCGCTAGCGCGAAGCCGTAAAGGAACTCGAGGCTGCTGATCCATACGTCTTTGCCGAGCTCGCCCGATGCGATGAGACCCGCATAAGCGTGGACGATCCTGCTCGGCGAGCTGATGAACAAGGGATTGACCGCACCGCTCGTTCCGGCCCACTCCCACCAAACCAGGAACGCGACGACCGCGCTCCCGCCCAAAATCAAACGGTAATAGGAGTCGTAGAACCGGCGTAGCGGCCCCGGCTCGTTGTCCTCGCTTGCGATGTAGACGTTCTCGTCGAGCGAACCGATCGTTGCCATGACTACGACCTTTCGATCAGCGCGGAGATTTGGTCGGCGTATTCCAAGAATTGCGGCTGGCGTTTGATGCGCAGCTCCCGCGGACGAGGCAATGCGATCGGGATGCTCGCTCGGACGGTCCCCGGGCGCGCGCCGAAGACGACGACCCGATCCGAGAGATAGATCGCCTCATCGATCTGATGCGTGATGAAGATCGCGGTCTTGCGGGTTCGCTGCCAAATTTGGAGCAGCTCCGCCTGCATGAGCTCTCGGGTTTGCGCATCGAGCGCAGCGAACGGCTCGTCCAACAGCAGCAATTCGGGATCGACCGCAAGCGCGCGTGCCAGATTGACCCGCTGCTGCATCCCACCCGAAAGCTCGGACGGGTAGCTTCGCTCGAAGCCCACCAAGCCGACGAGCGCGATCAATTCCTGGACTTTCGCCGTCGTCTCGGGCGCGTCGCGCTTTCCTTGAAGCTCCAGCCCGTAGACGATGTTGTCGGCGACGGTCCGCCACGGCAGGAGCGACGGGGACTGAAAGACCATCGCCTTGCGGCCGTTGACGGCGATGCGTCCCCGCTTTATCGGCAGCAGCCCATCAACCGCGTTCAAGAGCGTTGTCTTGCCGCACCCGCTCGGGCCGACGATCGAAAGGAACTCGCCCTCGGCGACCTCGAGACTGACGTCGCGCAATGCAACGAGCCTCTGGCCCGATCGCGGGACGTAGTACTCGACGTCGACGCTGCGAATCTCGAGCTTCGCCATCCGCCGAGCTATCTCGTCCTTCGGGCGGCAGCACTCCGCAGGAACGAGTCGTCTAAGATCTTGGAGACGTCGAAGCCCTTGACTTTGTCGTTCGACGTTGCGAGCTCATCAAGCGAGTTCGCGAATTGAGCCGTGCGCGGATAAGGCAGCGACGTCAGGATCTCTCGGATGAAGAAATCATAGCCGGCGGCCATGGCTTTGTCGTCGTCCGACTTGAAATACTCCTTGATCGTCGCGACGGCGAACGCTTTGTCCGTCCTTACCCTATCGATCCCCTCGACGATCGCGTCGATGTACGCTTGTACGACGTCGCGGTGCGCGTTGACCCACGAGCGGCGCGCCGTGATCGTGATGTCGGCCGCCGGGACGCGCAGGCGCGCCAAATCGATCAACGTGTGCAGTCCGTGCGCTTCGAGCTCGACGTTCATCGGCGGGATGATGACGCCGCCTGCGATTGCTCCGTTGATCAGTGCGGTCGCGCGGTTCGTCGACGACCCGACCTGGACGAACGTAACGTCCTTAGGGTCCAGGCCCACGTGCCGCATCGCGATCCTCGCACCGACGTCGCTGGCGTCGCCGAACTTACTGACCCCGATCGCCTTCCCTTTGAGTTGCGCCGGCGTCTTGATGCCGGACGAAACCATGAACAGATATGGAAACACCGGGCTCAGGGTCGCGAGGATGATGAGATCGGCGCCGCCGACGTCCGCGCTCACGACGTTCGTCCCGCCGACCTGCCCGATTTGCACGCTCCCCGAGAGCAACGACGGGATCTGCAACGTGCTCGCAACGTACTGCAGATCGACGTCGAGTCCGTGCTTCTTGAACAACCCCGCTCTGTACGTGACCCACAGCGGCGTATTCGAAATCGCGACCGTCCCCCAGCTGACGACGACTTTCGTACCGCCCTCACCGCGAGCGGCGCTTCCCGTCAGCGAAAACGCGAACGCAATCGCGAAGACGAGCCGGCTAGCGCGGCGCATCCTCTATTTGCTCGAAACCGCAGCCGCGATCGACGCCGAGTGAATCGACCGTATTGGGTTCGACGAACGCCAGCAGCGCAACGCTGTCCGGATCGAGATTGACATGCTGTACGACGATCCCCTCGGTCCGGACCGGAAAGTTGAGGACGTCGTGCTTCTCCCAATCGTGGCGGACGCCGTCGACAAGCGTGTAGCCGCGGCCCTCGAGGACGACGCCGGCTTGTCCGCCCTGGCTCTTTTGCTTACCGCTGCGACCACCCGGCGGAAGCTCTTGCACGTAGAACATCAACGTGTTCAGGCAGTTTTCCGTCATATCGGGATGCATGTACCATTTTTGCTTCCCCTGATGGTTCCACTCCCACGGAATCTCGTCGCCCCGCGCGACCGTACGGCCGCTGCGCCGTATCGCTCGCTGCTGATCGCGGATTTCCAGGAGCCGCTCGAGCCGATT
>DATNIC010000008.1:0-7653 GCA_035604635.1 Binatia bacterium | reverse complement strand
GCGCGTCCCGGCGAGTTTTTGCGGACTCTACGGGATGAGGCCGACGCACGGGCGGATACCGTTCGACGGCGCGCTCCCGCAAGCACCGACGTTCGATACCGTCGGCGCGCTGGCGCGCGACGCGCAGACGTTTGCCGCGGTTGCAAGCGTGCTCCTGGGCGCAACTCCGCTCGCGGGATCACGGCGCAGGCTCGCGGTTGCGGTCGACCTCTTCGAGGCAGCCGATGCCGGCATCGCAGACGCGTTACAACCGGCCGTGAAGCGGATCAGCGAGCATTTCTCGCAAGCAACGAGCATCTCGCTCGTCCCCGAGGGGCTTTCGACCTGGGTCGCACACCAAACGGCGCTGCAGAGCCGAGAAGCGTGGACGACGTTCTCGGATTGGATCGATCGCGTCAACCCGCGCTTCGGCTATGAGGTCGCCGGGAATTTTCTGCGCAACCTCGCTGACGACAACACGCTTGCCAAGGCCGCCGCATTTCGCGCGGAGATGAAAAAGCGCTTCGACGAATTCTTTGCGGACGGGACGGTCGTCTGTCTCCCCACGACCCCGTTCGTCGCGCCTCTGCGCGGACAGCGTCGCTCGAGCATCCTGGAGGCCCGGCGGCGCGTACTCGAATTCACGTGCATCGCCGGGATGCTCGGCGCACCTCAAGTCAGCATTCCGCTGGTTTCACTCGGTGAAATCCCGCTGGGCATCTCGCTGCTGGGCGCGCCGCGTTCTGACGCGGCCCTCGTGGACCTCGCAACGACCCTCTAACGGTTAACGGTCCGGGAGGGCGGCGCGCGGCGCGCGCAAAACGCGGTCTCAATTCCCAATCCGGGGGTCTAACGATGGCTCAAGCTCAAACGGTCAACGTTTCTCGATTGGTGGACGAGCAGAAGATCGGCGGATTTCACATCATGCTGATCGTTTGGTCGTTCCTCGTCCTGTTGTCGGACGGCTACGACATCGGCGCGATCGCCTATGCGGCTCCGTCGCTGGCGAAAGCATGGCATATTACGAGTAGGGCCGCATTCGGGCCGGTCTTCAGCTCCCTCTTCATCGGCATGCTGATCGGCGCGCCCCTGCTCGGATATCTAGGTGATCGTTTCGGGCGAAAGAAAGCGATCATCGCCGGCGCGATCTGGTACGGGCTCTGCGTGCTCGGCCAAACGCAGGCGACCTCGCTCGATCAACTCTTGTGGTTGCGCCTGCTCTCGGGCATCGGGATCGGAGGCATCCTCCCGAACACGATCGCGCTCAACGCGGAGTTCGCACCAGCGCGTTTCCGCGCGACCATGGTTATCATCATGTTCACCGGGATCACCTTCGGCGGCGGCGTCCCCGGGCCGATCGCCGCGTGGCTCGTCCCTCAGTACGGATGGCAAGTGTTGTTCTACATCGGCGGCATCGTCCCGATCGTCGTCGGACTCTGCCTCCTCTTTGCGCTGCCGGAGTCGCTCAAATTCCTGGTCGTTCGTAAGACCAGGCAGGCCGAAGCCGTGCGCATCGCGCGGATGCTGGCACCGCAGGCGAACATCGGCCCGGAGACGCAATTCGTCGCCGACGCGGCTGAAGGACGCGGTTCGGCCAATCCCGCCGAGCTGTTCAAGCACGGGCTTGCGGTCGTGACGCCGCTTTTGTGGATCCTTTTCATGATCAACCTCATGGTGTTTTATTTCATGAACAGCTGGATACCGCTGATCTTCACCGACGCGGGGCTGCCGCTGACTGCGACCGCTCTTGCGGTGACGATCTTCCAGTGGGGCGGGACCCTCGGGGGTTACGTCATTGCGCGGCCCGTCGACAAGTGGCACTTCGCGCCGATCGTCGCGTATTTCGCGATCGGGACGATCGTCGTCGCTTCGGTCGGCTACTTGGAACACAATCAGACCGCGCTGTTGATCGCTGTGGGGCTGTCGGGCTTTTGCACGCTCGGGCTCCAGTTCGCGATCAATGCGATGTCCGGCCTGATCTATCCGACGCAGTTCCGCTCGATGGGGATCGGCTGGGCGTTCGGCGCGGGCCGCATCGGCTCGTTCCTTGGGCCGATGATCGGCGCTGCGCTGATCGCAGCCCATATCCCGTTCCAGCAGCTCTTCATCTACGCTGCCGCGCCGCTCATCCTCGGTTTGATCGTTTCTCTGATGATCATCCCGGCGTACAACAAGGCGCGTTCGGCGGAAAGCATGGAGCCAAGCCTGCAGGCTAGCTAGAGCGACGGAAAAACCATGAAGTTCGTTTTCTTTCACCTGATGCCGTACACCGGCGTCGAGAACACCGACGCCGGGTGGCCGGTCCCCAATGGTCCGTTCGATCCGCGCCAGGCGGCCGAGCTCTACCGCGTCTACGTCGATACGCTCGCCTATGCCGACGAATGCGACTTCGATTGGATCGGGTGCAATGAGCATCACTTCAGTCCCTACGGGATGATGTCGAATCCAAACATCATTGCCGGGGCACTCGCCTTTCGGACGAAGCGCGCGAAGATCGCGGTGATCGGAAACCTCGTCCCGCTCAACAATCCGATCCGCATCGCTGAAGAGTACGCGATGATCGATTGCATGACCGGCGGCCGCCTCGTCGCCGGTCTGATGCGCGGGATCCCCCACGAATACATCGCCTATAATATTCCGCCGTCGGAATCGTGGGAGCGTCAGCGCGAAGCGGTCGCGTTGATCAAGAAGGCCTGGACGGAACCGCAGCCCTTCGGATGGGAAGGCAAGCACTATCGTTTTCGGGCGGTCTCGATCTGGCCGCGGCCATTCCAGCAGCCGCATCCGCCGCTCGTCGTCTCCGCGACGACGATCGACTCCGCGCGCTTCGCCGCCGAAATCGGGGCGACGATGGGGATGGTCCTCCTTGCCGATTATCCTTCGGCCCAGCAGATCATCAATGTTTATCGAGAAACGGCGCGCGAGCACGGCTGGGAACCGACCGCCGACAATATCCTGATCGGCATGCATTGCTGCATCGCAGAGACGGACGACGAGGCCCTCGAGCAGTTGCGCAGCGCGCAAAATTATTTCCAAAACGTCCTGATGACGCCGCAGCGCAACGCGCAGCGGATCGTCTTGCAGCAGACGCGCTACCACCGCGATGAACAGAATCGCGAGCACTGGGAGTCGCGCCTGCGCAAGCGCGCCGTGCAAAGCCTTGAAGAACAGATCGAAGCCGGCGTCGTCTTGTGCGGCAGCCCCGAGACGGTCGTCAAGCAAATCAAACGCGCCAATGCCGAACTCGGCAACGGCATCTTCAATTTGACGATGAAGGTGGGGAATCTGCCGGATGCCGCAGTGCGCCGCGGGATGGAGCTCTTTCGCGACCGCGTGAAGCCGCATGTCCGCGACGCGGTCGCAAGCCCGGCGACGTTGTGAAGCAGCAGATCGAACTCCCAAGCGGCGAGCTCACTTACGAGGTCGTCGGCGAAGGGCATCCGGTGCTCTTTCTCCATCCGGCGGGCGGCGTTCGCTGGTCGCCGTTTCACGAAGGGCTCGCGCGCTCGTTCAAGGTCTACGTCCCGATCATGCCGGGTTTCGACGGAACGCCGTTTCACGAATCGGTGCGATCGATGGAGGCGCTTGCGGGAGTCGTCGGCGAGTTCGTCGATCGCGCGATCGGCGGGAACTGCGATGTTATCGGCCATTCGTTCGGCGGCTGGCTTGCCGCGTGGCTCGCGGTGTTGCGCCCCGATCGTGTCGAGCATCTCGTCCTCGAAGCGCCGGCGGGATTTCGCCCGAAGGGCTCGCCTGGATTACCTCGCGAAGCGCAAGCGTTGCGTGCGGCGCTCTTCGTGCATCCCGAAAAAGCGCCGCCGAGCGCCGATCCTGCGCGCATGCTCGCAAACCACCAAGCGCTGCCGCATTACGGCGGCGGTGCTCGCGATACCGACGACGCGCTCGTCGCGCGACTGCGGGAGATCGCGGCGCCGACCTTGATCCTGCGCGGGACGGCCGATCCGCTGATCCCGGACGAAAGCGTCCAATTGCTGCGGATGCACCTGCGGCACGCCTATCTCATCTACATCTGGGACGCTTCGCATGCGATCGAGATCGATCAGCCCGAACGGATGCTCGGCGTCGTCGAGAGTTTCTTGAAGCGCTCGGATGCGTTCATCGTCAACTGGGAGACGGCGGCCGTCGGATGAAGCACGGGCGTCTGCCGTGGTTTGCGCCGCAGGCGCTCTCGGACGAACAGCGCGGTCTCTACGAGCAGATCGTCGGCGGACCGCGCGGGCAAGGGCCGCGGCCGTTCCCGCTCGCGGACGAAGAAGGGCGTCTTCACGGGCCGTTCAACGCGCTGCTCACCAGCCCTGAGGTCGGCGCTGCCGTGCAAGAGCTCGGGGCAGCGATCCGTTATCGCAGCAGCCTTCCCGCACGCGCGCGCGAGATCGCAATTCTCGAGCTGGCGGTCCGGCGCCGGTGCGCATTCGAATGGTTCGCGCACGAGCGCGTCGGGCGGGCGGCCGGTCTAGGCGATGAGGAAATCGCGGCGCTGCGCAGCGGCGAAGGGTGCGCGACGCTCGATCGAACCGAAGCGCTCGTGCGCCGGCTCGTTCGGACGATGCTCGCGAACCGCGACGTAGACGATGCGCTTTACGCTCAGGCCGAAACGACGCTCGGGGTTCGAATGCTCATGGATCTCGTCGCGCTCGTCGGCTATTATGATTTGCTGGCGCTGTCTTTGCAGCTCTGGCGCACGCCGCTTCCCGACGGAGCGCGGTCGCCGTTCGAGTAGGTTAGTGCTTGGGGGTGGGCGGCGGCGCCATGTAACTCTTGAGGGCCCGATCGACGGCGATGTCGATCCCGGTTTGCTCGGCACCGGCCGTGATCTTTTCCACGATCGAACGGGGCTTCGCGTTCACGTTCGAACAATCGTAACCCGTGAGGACGAGTTGCGTATCGAACCAAATGCCGTTGATTGGATCCTCCATATTGATGGTAACCGACCCCCCGATGAGGAAATCGGCGCCCGTCTGCGCGCAGACCAGCGGCCCGAGGTTGCCGACGTCCTTGGTCGCCAGCGGCGCGCGCGACGCTTCGACGCCGTATTTCCTGAACGTGCGGATGACCGATGCCGGGACGTAGTTTCGCACCTCTTCTCTCGCCGGGCCGTCGAACACTAAGATTGCCGCGAGCTTATTCGGTGACGGCGTCGCCGTCGGGGCCACGGCGACCCGCTTCGGCGGGGCCGGCCGGGACGTCGGGATCGCTTCCGGAGACAGTGCCGTAAATCCGCGAGTATTGATCTGGAGGATCACGTCATGGAGCGCCGTCGCGGACGCCCGGGCGTCGCCGTAGACGCCCAGCTGGGCCGTGTTGCTCCAAACGATCGCGCCCGTCCGGGTGCTGACCAATTGCTCCACGACCGAGACCTGGTCGCCGAGCGGCGTCACGAAGCCCGCTACGTAGTAGTCGGCATCGAGCTTCTTCGCGGCGGTGAGAAAGTCGGCTTGCTGGGTCCCCTGCGGGGCCGCTTTTACCGTCACCCCGCCCATTTGCGCCATCTGCGTCGCGATGACGAGCGCGACACTCGCCCCCACGTCCGAGGGAACCCCCTGCGCCCCGACCAGGGGGTAGACCACGACCGTCGGCGCGGCGGTTATGGGCGAGGTCGTCGCGGCGACCGCTGGGAGACCGAGCGCGACAACGACGGCCGCGAGAAAGAGCCGCAGCACCTTGGGGGCGGCGGCTGATGCAAGACGCTTCATTAGGGAAGGCCGTTCGACGCGGGGGGTGTGGTTCCGGCCAGTATTAATGAAAGGACCGGTGCCGGGGCCCTGCCGGGGAAGGGGCCGCGCTGACCGCCCAGCAGCCCTCCCGGCGTTGACAGCCGTCCGAATCCTTACTATAGTGGGCCCAGATGCCCCACTTCGGGGCTTTGCTATGGTTTGCGTCACAGTGGACCGCGAGAGGTACTGTGGAGCAAAGCAAGCGCTAAGGCCTGGCGCTCAATATGGCCCAGCCCAACCGTATGAGGATTTGTGCATGCCACAGACTCACTGGTCACGCAGTACTAAGTCTCCGCGGGCATCGACAGGATCGCTTGTTTTCAAAGCGCTCCTGGCTTTTGCCATTGCAGGGATGCTCTGCTCGTCAGCCGCGTTTGCGCAGCAAGCGCCGGCGGCTTCCACGACGACGCAGAGCGCGGTGACGACTTATCCGATGGACGGCGTCGACACGGCGCAAGCGTCCAATCCATTTGCCGACGTTCCGGCCAATCACTGGGCGTACGACGCCGTCCGGCAGCTCGCTGCGGACGGATACATCCAGGGTTATCCGGACGGACAATTCAAAGGTCAGCGTCCGATGACGCGCTACGAAGCGGCGGTCCTGACGGATCGCGCGGTTCGCAGCATCGAAGCCAAGCTCGCGCAGCTCCAACAGGTCGAGCAGCGCGACATCGCGGCGGTCCGCGCTCTTATTAACGCGTTCCGTCCCGAACTCGACCAAATCAAGGCCCAGATCGCGGCCCTCAATCGGAAGACCGACGATCAGCAAACGCAGATCACCCGTCTAAAGAACGAAGCCGACGCGACCCAGCTGCGCGTGCAGCAAGGCAAAGTCGGGATGATCTTCGACTATCGCCCCGGCACGGCGAACAACAACGTCCAGATCTTTTCGCCCACGTCGAACGGCGGCGTCGGCGCGTTCGCGGCGCCGGGCGGTTCGACTGCCTTCGTGAACGGTCCGGTCACATTCCCAGGTGGTGCCGGCGGGGCCGGCGCGAACTTCGCGGCCGGTGCCGCAACGCCGGTCAACACGATCGCGTGGGGCCCGGCTGGGCTCAATGCGACTCCGGTTGGGATCACCGCGCACGGTACCAACTACATGGTCGCGCGGCCGCTCTTTGTCGGGCAGCTCGATCCCCGCTTCAGCTATGGCTTCCGGCTCAGCGCGAAGCTCTTTGATGAGACCGCGATGGGGAATACGGTCGTTGCGCCCACTTACTGCGCCAACCTGACCAGCATCAACTGCTCCTATTCCGATCTCAACGGGACGCAGGGTAGCATCCCCGTCAATCTCGACTATCTGTACGTGGGCTACACGTCGCCCGGAGGCATCAACGCTCGGCTCGGTCGCTACGGCGTCGGTCAGAGCAACTTCATCAGCACGCCCGGCGCGTTACTCTTCGGCGGTGCATCCTACTCGGGCTTTGCCGTCGGCTACAAAGATACGGTCGGCCGTTTCGATAGCCAGTTCTACTATCAGATTCCGGGGCAAACGTCATACAATCTCGCGCAGCAGCAGACGGGTGGTACCGCCACTGCCGTCACGGGGACGACTCCGGCCGGCGGCATCGCGTCGACACCCGGCTGTACGGCCGGCGTGATCGGTTACAACCTCGGCTTCGTTCAACCGATCTACTCGGGCGTCAACCCGAACTGCAACTCGAACGGCCAAGAGATCGGCGGCTACGCCTCGTACTTCTTCCCGACCTACAACACCGCGGTCGGGATCGCTATGGACTCGCTCCTGGGTCGCTCGTACACGTACTGGGATCCGGCGGCCGTCAACTGCGCCGGGACGCTCGCGACGAGCGGACCGGTTTGCGTTGCGAACGGAAAAGCCGTCACCCCGACCGGCGGATTCAGCGGTGCGTATCTCTCGGGCTGGGGAACCAACGCGTACGCCGATGCGTTTCTCGAGCAATACTTTGGCCCGCACGAT
>DATNIC010000007.1:0-2347 GCA_035604635.1 Binatia bacterium | reverse complement strand
CTTGTCGACCGGTGCGAAGGTGCGCGGGGTTGCGGGGGTCATCGCCGATGGTCCGGTCCGCGATGTCGACGAAGCGCGCGGGTTGGATTTCCCAATCTATGGACGCAGACCAACGGCACGCACCGCGCGCAATCGGATCGTCGAAGTTGGTACGGATATTCCCGTGACGATCGGCGAGGTGACGGTAAACCCCGGCGACTACGTCATCGCGGATGGGAGCGCGGTGGTCTTCTTTCATCCGGCCGATGCGGGGCGCGTCCTCGCAGCCGCCGAAGCGATCGCCGCTCGCGAGAGCTCGATGGCGCGCGCGCTGCTCGCGGGAGAGCGCATCACGGACGTGATGGGCGCCGACTACGAGCACATGTTACGAAATGTCTGAGTTCCTTATCTGGTCAAGGCATAAGGACTGAGCATATCGCGCGCGCTCGCGTGTACCTGGAGCGACTTGTACTCGAGCGCGGCGTCGAGCAGCGGCTGCAGCGCCGAGACCTCGAATGCCTGACCGTAGTACGCGCGATGCATTTTCTGCGCTAGGTTCTCCGGAAACGGTACCCATTGGCGCAAAATCTCAGCGGATTTCTCGTGGTTGCGCGCGTCGTCGCCCCAGACCGCGGCCTCATGTATCGCCGCGACGAAGCGCTTCGCGGACTCCGGATTGCTCTTGACCCAATCCTCGGTTGCGCACCATGCCGTCGCTTGCACCTGCCGTCCGAGCGCCGCGTACGTCGACGCGAGAATGCGGACATCGTCGCCTGCCGCCGTGATGTTCGGCTCGCCCGATTGGGCTGCGTCGATCGTCCCGCGGACGAGCGCAGCGGCCATGCTGACTTGCGGCAGCTCGACGAACTTTACCGAGTTCACGTCGGCTCCGTTCTTGTCGAGCCACTTCGTCGTCAGCATTCGACCCACGCCGCCGAGTGAGGCGACGCCGATCACTTTGCCGTTCAGATCCTTTGCCGATCGAATCCCCGAGTTGCGGGCCGCGATGATCGCGCTCGTCAAGTCGCCGGTGCGATACATGTACGACGGCGCGAGCAGCGTAAGGTTGACGCCATGCTCGCGCGCGGTCGCGATCGCAACGAGATCGGCCTCACCGACGTCGAGCGCTTTGCCCTGGAGTGCCGCGGCAATCCCGGAACCGCCGCCAAAGCGAACGAGCTGGGTCTGCGGCTCGATGCCGTACCTCTTGAAGAACCCCAGAGCTTGCGCGTAAAAAGCCAAAGCGTTTCCGTCGTTGCCGGGCGTGCCGATCCGCAAGACGGTCGGCGCCGGAGCTTGCGCACGGCTATCCGATCCGCCGGCGAGGAAGGCCGCAAGAAGAAGCGCCGAAGCCAGGGACCTGGTGAGCACGCGCTCTTGAATCCGGCGAGGCCGGCGTCATCCCCTGGAGGTACAGGGAGTTATTTAGGCGTACCTAATTAAAATGTTCGGTATGCCTCATGGTAAGGGGCCCCTTTGGGGAGCCCTCGGTCTGATGCTTGCCTCAAGCGTCCTTCAGCCATTTCCCGCCTCGGCGATCCCGGTCTTTGCGCATCGTTACGGCGTGTCGTGCGAGACATGCCACACGATCCTTCCCGAGCTCAACTCGTTCGGCCAAACTTTTCGCGACGCGGGCTATCGGTGGCCGGCAAAGGTCGATACGCACGGGACGCTCCCGGTCTCGATGAAGGGCAACCTAGCATACTCGAGCGCGCCGGACCCGACCGGGCTCCCGAAAGCGATCGTCGACGAGGTCGAGTTTCTCTCGTTCGGGCCGGTCGGCAGCAATTTAACCTACCGCATCGAGCAGTATTGGATCGACGGCGGAAACATCGGGAACACGCGCGATGCCTACGTCGAATATAAGAGCAGTCCGATGAACGCATGGCATGGATTCGTTCGTCCGATCGTGGGCCTGCAGCTCGGACAGTTCACCCTGCCGCTTCCGAACGATCCCGAGACGATGCGGCCGACCGAGAACCACTATGCGCTCTACAATCAGACCGTTGGAAACAATCCATTCGATTTCTTCAACGACGGGATGGGCGTGAATCTGTACTATCAAAATTCATTCGCCGAGATTCATGCGCTTGCGCTCAAAGGCCACGATCCGCAATCGGGCTTGCCGACGAGTGGGACCGACACGATGTTTGCCGCGCGCATCGGTCCGCCGGCGCTCTCGCTGTGGGGCTATCAGTATCAAGGCGTGCGTCCGCTGCAACCCGTGCGAGACAGCTTTATCAGGCGTGGCATCGCCCTGACCAGCACGCTGGGTAAGGCGCAGACGTCGCTCGTCCTGCAAAACGGAAACGACAGCAGCCCCTTCGGTCTCGGCGTCTCGACCGTTTCGAGCGGCGGATACTTGCAG
>DATNIC010000006.1:0-6163 GCA_035604635.1 Binatia bacterium | reverse complement strand
TGAACTCACCGATGCCCTCATGGAGGCGCTCAGCGCCGAGATCGCGCGCTTCCACGCCGCCGCCGAGGCGGTGTCCGGGATGGGCGGGCGCGCTTCGCTCGCGATCGAGATCGACGGCAACGAGCAGAATCTCAGGCAAGCTCCGCCGGAGGCGTTCGCTCCCGATGTGTGCGCTTCGCTCGTACGGCGTTGGCGCCACGATCTCGTTCGATATGCCGAGGCGTTGGATCGGCGAGATGCGAGCGGCCACGTCCGCCGCTGTCACGGCGACTTGCACTTGCGCAACATCTTCCTATGGCACGGCCGTCCGGCGCTCTTTGACTGCATCGAGTTCAGCGAACATCTCTCGTGCATCGACGTCCTCTACGATCTCGCGTTCTTGCTGATGGATCTCGAGCATCGCAAGCTTCGGCCTTTTGCCAACGTGGTCTTCAACTCGTATCTCGACCGCAATGACGAGACGGACGGAATCGGCGCGCTCCCGCTCATGATGTCACTGCGTTCGGCGATTCGCGCGCACACCGGCGTGGCAGCGGCGCGTGCGCAGACCCGTTCCGAACGGCGGCAGGCCATCATCGACGAAGCGCGCGCGTATCTCGAGCTCTCGGAGCGGCTTTTGCAGCAACGAGGGCCGCAACTCGTCGCGATCGGCGGCGTTAGCGGGACAGGCAAATCGACCTTGGCACGCGCGCTCGCGCCGGAACGTGGTGTCGTGCCGGGCGCCCGCGTGCTCCACACCGACGCGCTGCGCAAGCGCATGTTCGGCGTAGAAAAAGCGATGCGGCTCGGCGCCGAGGCGTACACGCCGGAGGTCAACGAGGCGGTCTATCGATCGCAGCGCGAAGCGGCCGCGGCATCGCTGCGCAGCGGCTATAGCGCGATCGTCGATGGCGTCTTCAGCCGGCCCGAGGAGCGTGCGGCGATTGCTGCGGTCGCGCAGGAGTGCGGCGTCCCCTTTGCGGGGTTGTGGTTGAGCGCTTCGTCCGAGGTGCTGCGCGCGCGGGTCGCGGCGAGGAAGGGCGACATGTCCGACGCGACGGTCGACGTGCTCGAAGACCAGCTCGAACGCGATCCCGGCGTGGTCGGATGGCGGCGCGTCGAAGCCGGCGGCCCCCTCGCCGGGACCCTGGAACGCGCTCGTGGAGCGATATCTTAAGGAAATTTAAGCCGCAGGCGTCGGCATGAAGGGAGGCTTCACCGATTATTCCATCCCCTTCGGTACGGTGACAACATGAGCGATCTCGATGGCTTAACCCGCGAAGAGCGGGTCGCGTACTTTTCGATGGAGATCGCGTTGCAGCCGGAGATTCCGACGTACTCCGGCGGATTGGGGATCCTCGCCGGCGACATGCTGAGTTCCGCGGCCGATCTCGATTTGCCGATGGTCGGCGTCACGTTGGTCAGCCGTAAAGGCTACTTTCGTCAAACGGTCGACGAGGGCGGCTATCAGCACGAGGCTGCCGATCCTTGGGAGCCGCAACGGTGGGCGACGCCGCTGTCCGCGAAGGTGGCGCTCGAGATCGAGCGGCGCATCGTGTGGATCACCGGCTGGCTCTACCTCGTCGAAGGCTTCGGCGGCGGCCGCGTACCCGTTGTCCTGCTCGACACCGACGTTCCTGAAAACGCCGCGCCGGATCGCGCGCTGACGGACGTGCTCTACGGCGGCGACGTCGCCTATCGCCTCGCTCAAGAGCTCGTCCTCGGTGTCGGCGGCGTCCGCCTGCTGCGCGCGCTCGGGTTCAGGATTCGCCGGTACCACATGAACGAGGGGCACGCGGCGTTCTTGGCCCTCGAGATGCTCGGTGAGCTGGCGCTTCCAAGCGACGACATTCGCGAAGGAGACAGCGAGTACGACGTGCCGCAGCTGCGCCACAGGTGCATCTTTACCACGCATACGCCCGTCGATGCGGGACACGACGCTTTCGACTACGACCTCGTGCAGCGCGTCGCGGACGGCATCGTCCCAATAGCGATGGCGCGACGGCTCGCGGGCGACGATGCGCTCAATATGACGCGGCTCGCGCTCAACACGAGCGAGTACGTGAACGGCGTCGCCGAACGGCATGCGGAGATCTCGCAGCGACAGTATCCGCACTATCACATTCACGCGATCACCAACGGCGTCCACGCGTCCACCTGGACGTCGAAGCCGTTCGCCGATCTTTTCGATGCTTCGATTCCGTCCTGGCGGCACGAGCCGGAAGAGTTGCTGCGGGCCGATCGCTTGGACGATGCGCTAGTCGATGCAGCACATCGCGCGGCGAAAAACGAGCTGATCGCGTTCGTCCGGAATCGTTCCGGCGTCGAGCTCGATCCGCAGCTCCCGATCCTCGGTTTCGCGCGGCGCATGACCGCATACAAGCGCCCGGTGCTGCTCTTTCACGATCTGGCGCGGCTGCGCGCCTTGGCGGGGCGCTTTCCATTTCAAGTCGTTTTCGCCGGGAAGGCACATCCCAACGACGAACCCGGGAAACGGATGATCGTCGAGCTCTACGCCGCATTCGCGCGGGAGCGCGACACGATCCGAAGCGCGTTCGTCCCGAATTACGATATGACCGCGGCTCTGCGGCTGGTCGCAGGCTGCGACGTCTGGCTCAACACGCCGCTCCCGCCGCTGGAAGCATCGGGGACGAGCGGGATGAAGGCGGCCCTCAACGGCGTCCCGACGCTGAGCATCCCCGACGGCTGGTGGTTCGAAGGCTGCGTCGAGGGCGTCAACGGCTGGTCGTTCGCCCAGGCACGCAGCGATGCCGTCGCGTCTGCGGACGATGCCGACGCGCGCGCGCTCTACGACGTGCTCGAGTCGCGCGTCTTTCCGGTGCTGTACGGCAACACGGCCGATCGTATCGCCGTCATGAAGGGCGCGATCTCTCGAACCGGATCCCTGTTCAACACGCACCGCGCGATGCGGCGTTATGCCTCGGAGGCATACTTGCGATGACGACGATTGCGGCGCAACGAGCACCCTTGCAGGCTCACGATCTTTTTGCGCAGATCGATCGCCTGTATCAAGATGTGAGGACAAAGGGTCAGGAGCGGTACGATGGATGGGCCGCGCGGATCGAACGGCGCAGCTTTTTGCCGAGCGCCCATAACCTCGCGCACTATCTTGCCTTTCGCAACCACGATCTGCGGGACGTCCAGGATGCCTTGGCGGCGCTTGGTCTCTCATCGTTGGGACGCTCGGAAGCGCACGTTCTCCCGACGATTCGCGCCGTCCGTGCGACTTTGGCGGCGCTATGCGGCGTCGTCGACGCGGCAGTGGATCGCCCGACCCTGCGAGACTTCGCACTCGGCGAGCAACTTCTCGAGCGCAACACGCGCGCGATCTTCGGCCCGGCTATCGACGAACGCGCGCATATCATGGTCACGCTTCCGACCGAAGCGGGCAGCAACTTCGAATTCGTTCGGACGCTCGTTGGGGCAGGGATGGACTGCGCGCGAATCAACTGTGCCCATGACACTGCAGCGACATGGCGTTCGATGGCGGCCAACGTGCGCCGAGCCGCACAGGAAACGCAGCGATCCTGTCGCGTCTATATGGATCTCGCCGGTCCGAAGATTCGAACCGCCGCGACGATCTCCCACGATCCCGAGCGCCGCTTTATCATCGGCGAACGGTTCGTCCTCGCCAAGCCCGACGCGCCGAGCCATCCGGAATTGGCGCAAATTGCGTGTACGGAGCCGGCGGTTTTCGCAACGCTTTGCGCCGGAGCGCCGGTATGGATCAACGACGGGAAGATCGGCGCGACCGTCATCGATTCCAAGGCGGATCACGCGGTGCTCGAGGTGACGCACGCCGGCGGCAAAGGGAAGAAGATCGGTCCCGACAAGGGCTTGAACTTCCCGCAGACGCGCGTCGAGATCGACGCGTTGACCGCGAAGGATCACGCCGATTTGGACGAGGTCGTGGCGGCGGCGGATATCGTCGGACAGTCGTTCGTTCGCGACGCGCGCGACGTCGACGCGTTGATCGCAGAGCTCGAACGCCGCAACAAGCGCTTGCCGATCGTTGCAAAGATCGAGACGGCCGAGGCGGTTCACAATCTCCCCGAGATCCTGGTGGCCGGCGCCGGGAAGGTTCCGTTCGGTGCGATGATCGCGCGCGGCGACCTCGCGGTCGAGATCGGCTACAAACGTTTGGCCGAGATGCAGGAAGAACTGTTGTGGCTCTGCGAGGCCGCGCACGTCCCCGTGATCTGGGCGACGCAAGTCCTCGACCAGCTCGTCCGCAAAGGCTTGCCGTCGAGGGCGGAGATCACCGATGCAGCGATGGCCGAGCGGGCGGAGTGCGTGATGCTCAACAAAGGTCCGTTCCTGGTCGAAGCGATCGGGACGCTGGCCGATGTCCTGGTTCGGATGCAAGGCCACCAATCGAAGAAGACTGCGCGGCTTCGGGCGCTGCAAGCCTGGAACTGAATCCGTTGAGCCCGCGCTGAGCAAAAGCGTTCCGACATAAGTCGGACCCCTTATCTTTTAAAATGCTAATATTGCGATAATGCTCGATTTTGCAGCCGCAATCGTGCTGTTGCTCCTCGGTGGGCTTCTGGCAGTCGTCTTTTGCGCGCGATCCGTCGTGTGTCAGACGGCCGGCCAGTTCGGGGCGATCGCCGGGTCCGCCTTAGGCCTCGTTAGCGCAATCCGCGTGCTCCTTACCGGAAAGGCCGATGGGATCTCGGGCGTTTGGTATATGCCCGGCGGCGGCTTGCATTTCCAAATCGATGCCTTGTCCGCGTTCTTCTTGCTACCGGTCTTCGGCCTTTCGATCCTGACGGCACTGTACGGTCGCAGCTACCTTACCGATCGAAGAAGCGGCTACGCGCTGGCGGGAAGCTGGTTCCATCTGAACATGCTGACGGCGGGCATGGCGTTAGTGATCGCTGCGCATGACGGTCTGCTCTTTCTTTTGGCCTGGGAAGTCATGGCGCTGAGCCCGTTCTTTCTTGTCGCCTTCGACGATCGAAAGGCGTCGGCGCGCAAGGCTGCGTGGATCTATCTCTCGGCAACACACCTGGGAACGGCATTCTTGCTGATCTTTTTCGTGCTACTCGGCGAACTTGCCGGGACGTCGGATTTCGATGGTTACGCTGCCGCCTTAAGAGCCAACCCTGCGCTATCGTCGATGGTATTCATGCTGGCCCTCATCGGCTTCGGTTCGAAAGCCGGAATCGTCCCGGCGCATGTGTGGCTGCCTGAAGCGCATCCGGCCGCGCCAAGTCATGCTTCCGCGCTCATGTCCGGAGCGATGATCAAGGTGGGCATTTACGGCCTCGTCCGCGCCCTCACGTTTCTGGGGACGCCCCAGCCGTGGTGGGGCTGGCTTTTGATTGCGCTCGGTGCTTCGAGCGGCGTCCTCGGCGTTCTGTTCGCTTTGGCGCAGCACGATCTCAAGCGTCTTCTCGCCTATCACAGCGTCGAAAACATCGGGATCATTCTGCTCGGCATCGGAATCGGCGTGTTGGGGCTCGCCGAAGGAATACCACTCCTCGCGGTCATCGGGTTTGCTGCAGGGCTTCTCCACGTTCTCAACCACAGCATCTTCAAGGGGCTTTTGTTTCTCGCCGCCGGCGCGGTCCAGCACGCCGCGCATAGCGTCGAACTCGAAGAGCTCGGGGGTTTGTTGAAGCGAATGCCGTGGACGGGGGCGGCTTTCCTGATCGGCGCGACCGCGATCGTCGGATTGCCACCCTTCAACGGGTTCGTCAGCGAATTTCTCCTCTTCTATTCGGGCTTTTTCGCAGTCGTACAACCGGCGGTGAATCTCGCTTCAGCCGGGCTGATCTCGCTAGTCGTCATGGGGCTCATCAGTGGGCTCGCCGCTGCCTGTTTTGCAAAGGCATTCGGTATCGTGTTTCTCGGCTCTCCGCGCAGTCCGCAAGCCGGCGAAGCTCGAGAAGTCGCGCGCCCGATGTGCGCGGCGATGGCGATCCTTGCACTCCTGTGTCTCGTCTTTGGCCTGGCGGCACCGATCGTCGTCTCGGCTCTGGACCGCGTGGTCGCGGCAGCGACCGGCTTGGCGATCGGCGGAGTCCGCGATCAGCTCGCGACGGTAACTGGGCCCCTGACGATCGCGATTTCGATCTTTGCGGTTCTTATCGTAATAGCGGCGTCGGCCTGGGCGATACGCTCCCGACGTATGGCGCTCGCCGCCGTCCCGACGGGG
>DATNIC010000005.1:0-72233 GCA_035604635.1 Binatia bacterium | reverse complement strand
CAATTTTAGCCCTCGGCTCCTCGGCCGGGGGCTTCCTACGTCTATGTGTTATGATGACCCGAAGGGCGCGTGGCGGAATTGGTAGACGCGCTGGATTTAGGTTCCAGTGGGGCAACCCATCAGAGTTCGAGTCTCTGCGTGCCCAGTGGACCGGAGCAAGCTCCGGTCCCGAACTACCCTCGCCATCGCCACAAGAGTTGTTGAGCGCCCCCTCGGGGAACCATCCCTTGCCAAAAATCTTGAGGGGCGCTATATTTCCGGGGGCCCCAATTCGCAGCAGCGAATTGGGGGGCGCGCAGGGCTCGGCCCGGAGCGCCTGTCAAGCGGAAGTAGCTCAGTGGTAGAGCATCGCCTTGCCAAGGCGAGGGTCGCGAGTTCGAGCCTCGTCTTCCGCTCCACTTTCTTACGAGGCGGCCGGACAGGGTCGCCTCGTTTGACTTTCGAACCGACTCCGATTGACCCGTCCGAGGTACTGGTTTGTCCGCGACCTTCAAGCAGATCGATCCCACCAAAGTCGAACTCGAGATCGAGATACCGCCCGGCGATTTGCAAAAGGCGCGGGATGCGGCATTTCGCGACTTGGCGCGCAAAGCCAAGGTCCCCGGCTTTCGTCCCGGGCACGTCCCGCGAAAGATCTTCGAGCAACAGTATGGGACCGATCTCATCTCCGAGCGTGCGATTGAAGAGCTTGTCCCGGAACTCTACATGCAGGCGGTCCGCGAGCATAAGGTCGAGCAACTCACGCGCCCGGAGTGGCAGCTCATCCGCGACGACGACGGTAACCCCGTCCGCTTTGTCGCAACCGTGACGATCCGTCCGAAGATCGAGCTCGGCGAGTACAAGGGGATCGAGCTGACCTCGGTCAGCGAGAAAGCCGATGACGAAGACGTCGAGCGCAGCATGGCGGCCTTGCGCCGCGACTCCGCGACGCTGGTCCCGGTCGAGCGGCCCGTCGCCATAGGGGACGTCGTGACCCTGGACTACGAGGGCCGCGTCGGCGGCGAACCGTTCGAGGGTGGTAAAGCGGAGGGCGAGTCGGCCGAGATCCGCGAGGACCGGTTCATCCCCGGCTTCGCTGCCGGGATCGTCGGGATGAAGGCCGGAGAAACAAAGGAAGTCACCGCGCGCTTTCCCGACGAGTACGGCCACCCCGAACTCGCCGGCAAAGACGCGAGCTTCGCGGTCACCGTACACGAGGTCAAGGAAGCGGAGCTGCCGCCGCTGGACGACGCGTTCGCCTCCCGTGTCTCCAACCACGGGACGCTCCTCGAACTCAAAGTCGACATCCGTAAGCGGCTCGACGCCATGGCCGCGTCGCGTGCCCGGCGCGGGTTGACGGCGCAGCTCATGGACGGGCTGCTCGAGCGCTACGATTTCCCTCTCCCGGACGCGCTCGTCGGCCACGAGGTCGAGTCGCTCCTGGCCGACAGTAAGAGCTACATCACCCGTTTAGGGCGCGAGTGGTCCGACTACCTCAAGGCAGCGGAAAAGAGCGAAGATGAGCTGCGCACGCAGTATGGAGAGGAAGCGCGCCGCCGGGTCAAGTCGACCCTCTTGATCGAAGCGATCGCGCGGGCCGAGGGGATCGAGGCGACGACCCAAGATATCGAGGCCGAGATCAACGCGCTCGCCGAGCAATACGGGCAGCCGCGCGAACGGATCCTCGAGATGATGCGGCCGAATATCGACGCGCTGATCGGCGGGATCGTCCGGACCAAGACGCTCGATTTCTTGCTGGACAGTGCCAAAATCAGCGAAGCGCCCGAAGAAACCAAGTCTGCGCCCGACGAGTCAAGCTCTTCGTAGGGGGTGCCGACGCTACGGGGCGAAGGGGCGCCCAGTAGCTAGAACAGGAGTTCGTGTGGGTCACTTGGTTCCGATGGTCGTCGAACAGAGCGCTCGGGGGGAGCGTGCGTTCGATATTTATTCGCGCCTCCTTAAAGAGCGGATCGTCTTCGTGGGCGGTCCGATCGACGACCAACTGGCGAATCTCGTGATCGCGCAGCTCCTCTTCTTGGAGCGTGAGGACGCGGACCGCGACATCGACATGTACATCAATAGTCCGGGCGGGAGCGTGACCGCGGGGCTGGCGATCTTCGACACGATGCAACTGATCAAGCCCGACGTCGCGACGATCTGCGCCGGGATGGCAGCATCTATGGCCTCGATCATCTTGACCGGCGGCGCGGCCACCAAGCGCTACGCACTACCATACTCCAAAATTCTGATCCACCAGCCGTGGGTCTCGCAGGTGGGTGGCCAGGCGACGGATATTGAAATCCACGCCCGAGACCTCATCGCGACCCGCCGGATGCTTGCGGGCATCTACGAGCAGATGACGAAGAAGCCCATCGACCAGATTCTAAAGGACATCGAGCGCGACTACTACATGACGGCCCAGGAAGCAGTCGACTACGGCATCGTCGATCACGTCTTTAGCAAGGAAATGCGCACGGCGGCGCCTTCGCCGTCCTCTACGACGTAGCGGCACAACAACGGAATGTTTCGATTCGGGGATGAGAAAGGTCAACTGAAGTGCAGCTTCTGCGGCAAGTCGCAGGAGCAAGTTCGGAAGTTGATCGCCGGCCCGGGCGTCTACATCTGCGACGAGTGTATCGAGCTCTGCAACGAGATCATCGAGGAAGAGCTCTACAAGAACGTCGACGAGAATCTGCGGCTGCGGAACATCCCCAAGCCGAAAGAGATCAACCACATCCTCAACCAGTACGTCATCGGGCAGGAGCGCGCGAAGAAAGCACTCGCGGTCGCGGTCTACAACCATTACAAGCGCGTCAATTCGGGCGGGACCGCCGACGACGTCGAGTTGCAGAAGTCGAACATCTTGCTGGTCGGGCCGACCGGCTCGGGCAAGACGTATCTCGCGCAGACGCTCGCGAAGATTTTGGACGTCCCGCTCGCGATGGCCGATGCGACCTCGCTGACTGAAGCGGGCTACGTCGGCGAAGACGTCGAGAACATCCTTTTAAAGCTGATTCAAGCCGCGGACTATGACGTCAAGCGTGCCGAGAAGGGGATCGTCTACATCGACGAGATCGACAAGATCGCGCGCAAGAGCGAGAATCCCTCGATCACGCGGGACGTGTCGGGCGAAGGCGTGCAGCAGGCGCTCCTCAAGATCCTGGAGGGGACGACGGCCAACGTGCCGCCGCAGGGCGGCCGTAAGCACCCGCATCAAGAGTTCATCCAGATCGACACGACCAACGTGCTCTTCATCTGTGGTGGCGCGTTTGACGGCCTGGAGAAGATCATCGAGGGGCGCGTCGCCTCCAACGCGCTCGGCTTCCGCTCGCAGCCCGAGTCGAAGAAGGACGCCCGCAGCAGCAAACTGCTCCAGCAGCTCATGCCCGAAGATCTCCTCAAGTTCGGCCTGATTCCCGAATTCATCGGCCGCCTCCCGATCGTCGTCACGCTCGACGCGCTCGACGAGCTCGCGCTGCGCCGCATCTTGGTCGAACCGCGCAACGCGCTGGTCCGGCAGTTCCAGAAAATCCTGGGGATGGACGGCGTCGAGCTCACGTTCAGCAAGGACGCTCTCATCGCGATCGCGGTCAAGGCGCAGGGGCGTAAGACCGGGGCACGAGGGCTGCGCTCGATCCTCGAAGAGGTCATGCTCGACGTGATGTACGATCTGCCGTCGCTCCAAGGCGTCAAGAAGTGCGTCATCAACAAAGAAGTCATCGAGCGCAAAGAGCAGCCGACGTTGATCTACGCCGACCGTCCGAAGGACATGCCCGCGTAATCGATCACGCCCTGACCCTGCGCCAGGTCGAGAGCATTCTCGACGGCGAGTGCGACCCCGTCGCCAACGCGGCGAACATCGCCGCGGTCTTGTTCGGAATGCTGCCCGAGGTCAACTGGGCCGGCTTTTATTTTTTGCGAAACGGCGAGCTGGTCTTGGGACCATTCCAAGGGCAGCCCGCCTGCGTGCGCATCGCGCTTGGGAACGGCGTCTGCGGGACGGCGGCGCAGAGCCGGGTGACGCTGGTCGTTCCCGACGTCCATGCCTTTCCCGGGCATATCGCCTGCGATCCGCGCTCGCGCTCTGAGATCGTCGTGCCGGTCGTGCGCGGCGACGTGCTCGTCGGCGTCCTTGACCTCGACAGCCCGCGCGAGGGGCGGTTCAGCGCCGAGGATCGCGAACTGTTGGAACGCGTAGTCGACGCCTATGTCGCCGCGAGCTTCGGGAGCTTATCGTGATCAATCGCCTCGCAGCGGTCTCCTTCGGAATCCTCATCGCGGTAGGAACGTCCGCCGCCGGCGAGGCCGCGACGTCGCAGATTCACGGCACGATCGTCAGCGTCGATTCGGCGCACCGCACCGTTGAGATTCACCACGATCCCTTCGCTGCGATGCCGATGTCGATGACGATGGTCGTCAAGGTGCCTAATGCCGCCGATCTCGCGAAGCTGCACAAGGGGACCATCGTCAATGCCGACATCGACACGTCGAAGGATCCGTGGATCCTTTCGCACGTCAAGGTCGTCGAGCCGAAGCACTAGTGCTCGCGAAAACCTATGACCCCGCGGCGGTCGAGCAGCGGCTCTACGCGCAGTGGGAAACAAGCGGCGTCTTTCACGCGGAGCCCGATCCGGCGCGCCGGCCGTTCATCATCTCGATGCCGCCGCCGAACATCACCGGCCGCGCGCATTTGGGACACGGCTCGACCTACACGCCGATGGATATCCTGACGCGGTACCATCGCATGCTGGGAGAAAACGCGGATTGGTTGCCGGGGCAAGATCACGCCGCGATCGCGACCGAAGCGGTCCTCGTCCGGGAGTTGGCGCGCGAGGGGTTGACGCGCGACGGCATGGGTCGCGACGCGTTCCTCGCGCGCGCCTGGGAGTGGCGCGAAGAGTACGGCGATATCATTTACGAGGCGTTCCGCAGGCTGGGCTTCGGTCCGGATTGGGCGCGCGATCGCTTCACGATGGATCCCGGGCTGTCGGCGGCGGTCAACAAGGTCTTCGTCGCTCTGTACAACGAGGGGTTGATCTATCGCGGGACGCGGTTGGTGAATTGGGATCCAAAAGCGCGATCGACGCTCTCCGACGCCGAGGTAGAATACGAAGACGCAGACTCGACGCTGTGGCACATTCGGTATGCGAGCGACGATAGAAAGCGAAGCGTCGTGGTCGCGACGACGCGTCCCGAGACGATGCTCGGCGACACTGCGGTAGCGGTCCATCCCGACGACGAACGCTACCGCGATCTCGTAGGGACGGAGCTCGTTCTGCCGCTTGCGAGCCGGAAGATCCCGGTGATCGCCGATGCGGCGGTCGAGCGCGAGTTCGGGACCGGAGCCGTCAAGGTCACCCCGGCGCACGACTTCCTCGACTACGAGATCGGCCTGCGGCACGATCTCCCGATGCCGACGGTGATCGACGTCGAGGGCAAGATGACCGGCGATATTCCGGCCAAGTACATCGGGATGGATCGCAACGATGCGCGCCGGGCCATCGCGAGCGATCTCGAAGTGGCCGGGGCGCTCGTCAAGCGCGAGCCGTATCGCAACAAAGTCGCGGTCAGCTCGCGCTCGGGCGAAGTGATCGAGCCGCTGCTCTCGCTGCAGTGGTTCTGCCGGATGGAGACGCTTGCAAAGCCGGCGCTCGACGCCTATCGCGACGGGAGCATCCGTTTCGTCCCGGAACGCTTCGGCCGCACGTACGAGCAGTGGCTCGAGAACATCCGGGACTGGAACGTGTCGCGTCAAGTGTGGTGGGGGCACCAGCTTCCGGTGTGGTACACGCCCAATGGCGACGCGGTCGTCGCCGAGAGCGAAGACGAAGCGCGCCGGATCGCTCAAGAACGCCACGGGACGACGGCGCTCGAGCGCGACCCTGACACGCTCGATACGTGGTTCAGCAGCGGGCTGTGGCCGTTTTCGATCCTCGGCTGGCCGCAAAAAACACGCGAGCTCCAGCACTGGTATCCCAACCAAGTGATGATCACGAGCCGCGAGATCATCTTCTTGTGGGTTGCGCGGATGGTCATGCTTGGGATGAAGTTCGCCGGCGATATCCCGTTCGAGACGGTCTTCATCACGCCGCTTGTTTTCGACGAACACGGGCGCAAGATGAGCAAGAGCCTGGGTAACGTCGTCGATCCACTGGACCTGATCGAAGCGTACGGCGCCGACGCGACCCGCTTCGGGATCGTCCAACAGATGCGTCTGGAATCGCAGGAGCTGCGCTTCGACGAGCGCCTGTGTAAGAAGGCGCGCGAGTTCAACAACAAGCTGTGGAACGCCGTGCGGTACATTGCGAGTCTGCCGGAGGGGGTTCCGGCTGCATTGCAGCTCCCGGCGGACGCGCAGCTGACGCTCGCGGACCGGTGGATCCTCTCCCGGCTACGCTTGACGGTCGAGGATGTCACGGCCGCGCTCGACGGCTTCGAATTCGGCGTGGCAGCGGACCGTTTGATGAGCTTCGCTTGGTATGAATATTGTGATTGGTACCTCGAAGCGACGAAAACTCCACGGGCCGCGGTGACGCGCGCGCCGATCCTAACGTACGTCTTGAACGCCTTTGTCCGCTTGATGCACCCGATTGCGCCGTTCGTCACCGAGGAGATTTGGCAAGCGCTCCCTCATGAGGGGGCGACGATCGCCACCGCGACGTGGCCGCAGGCTGCGGAGATTCCACGCGACGCCGGCGCCGTCGAGACGTTTTCGGAGTTGATGAAGAAGATCGAGGAGGCGCGAGCCTTCCGCGCAGAGCTGAAGATCGCGCCCAGCCAGAAGATCACTTTCGACGTCCCGTCCGATCTCAACCCGGAGCTCGTCGATCTCTTGAAGCAACTCGCGAACGCAGAAGCGCACCCCGGCGCCGCGCGCGCTGGAGGCCTCGCGGGCGTGACGGTCGAGGCACCGGAAGCACTCCTACGCGACCGATACGAGCGCGAGTTTGTGAAGCTGAGCGACGAGGTTGCACGGAGCGAGAAGAAGCTCTCGGCGCCCAATTTTGCCGACAAGGCGCCCGCGGACGTCGTTGCGCGCGAGCGCGAAAAGTTGGAACAGTACCGGCGCGAGCTGGCCCGGGTCGAGGAGGCCTTGGCCGAACTCGCGAAAAGCATGCGGTGATGCCCAGCTCGGCGCTTGCGCGCTCGGCAACCGCGAAACGACGCGCGATCATGTCGGCCGATCAAATCGACCGCGCTATCTCGCGCATGGCGCATCAGATCGTCGAGCCGGAGGACATGCAGGGCGGCATCCTGCTGATCGGGATCAGGAGCGGCGGCGAGAATTTGACGCGCCGGTTGGGCCAGAAGATCGGCGAGATCACCGGGAAGCAGCCGCACATCGGCTTCTTAAATATCAATCTCTATCGCGACGACGACGTGGCGCGCGAACTCCCCGAGTCGGAGATTCGCGACGAGATTACGGGGAAGACGGTCGTGATCGTCGATGACGTCCTCTATACCGGCCGGACGATCCGTTCTGCGCTCGACGCGGTGACGGATCTCGGCCGTCCGAGCGCAATCCGGTTAGCCGTCTTGATCGATCGCGGTCTGCGCGAGCTGCCGATTCAAGGCGATTTCGTCGGCCGTTTCGTCCCGACGAGCAGGCGCGAACACGTCGACGTCATCCTCGCAAGCGCGTTCTCGCAAAGCGACGAAGTCGCACTGCTCTCAGACTGACGTCGATGGCGCGTAGCTTACTCGACCTCGACGATCTCTCCCGCGAAGAGATCGACGCGATTCTCGACGCCTCGGCACGCTTCCGCGACGGTTTCCCCGCTCGCGATCTCCTGGCAGGCGTTCCGGTCCTCAATCTGTTTTTCGAGGCAAGCACGCGGACCATCACGTCGTTCACGATCGCCGCGCAGCGCGTCGGCGCCGACGTCGTCTCATTTGCGCCGGGGACATCGAGCTTGGGCAAAGGCGAGACGATCGCCGACACGGCGCTGACACTCTATGCGATCGGCGTCCGGGTGATCGTCGTACGGCACTCGGAGTCCGGCTTTGCCCGCCGGCTCGCGGACGACTTCGACGGGCACGTCATCAACGCAGGTGACGGAACGCACGCCCATCCAACCCAGGCGTTGCTCGACCTGATGACGTTACGGCACGAATTCGGGCGCGTCGGCGGCCTGAAGGTCGCGATCGTCGGCGACATCGTGCATTCGCGGGTCGCGCGCTCAAACATCGTCGGGATGCGGATGCTCGGCGCCGAGGTCATCCTCGTCGGTCCGAGGACGCTCTTGCCCGATGATTTCAAGACCGATGGGATCCGGATCGAACGCGACTTCGACGCGGTCTTGCCGGAGGTCGACGCGGTGATGATGTTGCGGATTCAGCGCGAGCGCATTACCTCCGGCCTCTTGCCCTCGCTCGATGACTACACCGCGCGCTATCAACTCAATGCGCGGCGGCTGGCTGCGCTGGGCAAAGAAGCGGTGGTCATGCATCCTGGGCCCTACAATCGTGACGTCGAGCTCACCGACGATGTCCTGCGCGATCCGCGTTCGCGCTACGCCGCGCAAGTCCAAAACGGGACCTATGTCCGCATGGCGGTCCTCGACTTTCTCGTCAACGGCGTTCGCGTGCTCGCGTGAGTGAAGGGTCATTGTTGATCCGCGGCGGCCGGGTGATCGATCCGTCGCTCGGCATCGATGGTCTGCACGACCTGCGGATCGAGAACGGACGCATCGTCGAGATCGGCGAGCATCTGGCGTCCGGCGATGCGCCGACGTTCGATGCGGCCGGGGCAATCGTCGCACCAGGGTTTATCGACATGCACGTGCACCTGCGCGAGCCGGGGCAGTCCCACAAGGAAACGATCGCGACGGGCCTCGCCGCGGCTGCGGCCGGCGGCTTCACAGCCGTCGCCTGCATGCCGAACACGGAGCCGGCGCTCGACACGGCGGCGCTGCTGGGGGACGTGCAAACGCGGGCCGCAGAGGTCGGGGGCGCGCGCCTCTATCCGATCGCAGCCCTCACGCGCGGGCGTGCCGGGACCGAACTGACGCCGTACCACATTTTGGTAGCGGCGGGGGCGGTCGCTTTCAGCGACGACGGCACCACGGTCGCCGATCCGCGCGTCCTGCGGAACGCCGCCCTCTACGCGGCGGACTTAGCGCAGCCGTTCATCTCGCACTGCGAAGACACGAGGCTCAAAGGCGACGCGGTCATGAATGAAGGGCCGGAATCGCTGCGGCTCGGGCTGCCGGCGAGTCCCGGTTTGGCGGAGGACGTCATCGTGGCGCGCGATCTCTTGATCGCCGGCGAGACCGGGAAAGCATGGCATATCGCTCACGTCTCGACGGCAATGAGCGTCGATCTCATGCGTTGGGCTCGCGGCCGCGGCATCGGCGCGAGCTGCGAAGTAACGCCCCACCATCTGATGTTGAACGACGGCCGCTTCGAGGATTACCGCGCGACCGCGAAGGTCAATCCCCCACTGCGCGGCGATAGCGACGCCGCGGCGCTGCGCGCGGCCGTCCGCGACGGCACGATCGACGTCTTTGCGAGCGATCATGCACCCCATGCCGCCGATGAAAAAGCGCAGCTGCTGCGCGATGCTCCCGTCGGCTTCAGCGGTCTCGAGACCGCCGTCGGTGCCTACGCGTATGCGCTCCCGGATCTTCCGCTCGAACGATTTATCGCGCTCGCATCGACGAATCCGGCGCGAATCCTCGACATCGAAGGTGGGACGTTGCGCGTCGGCGCAGTCGGCGACGTGACCATCTTCGCCGATCGCCCGTGGACCGTCGATCCGGCCGTGTTTCGGTCGAAGGGAAAAAATACGCCGTTTGCCGGGATGACGCTGCCGCGACGCGCGATTGCGACGATCGTCGGCGGCCGGATCGTCTTCGCGCTCGACGCGGCGCTGAAATTCAAGCGATGAAGCCGGCGGCTCTGATCCTCGCCGATGGATCGCGGTACGACGGACGCGGCTTGGAACACGAAGGAATCGCTCTCGGCGAAGCCGTTTTCTATACCGGGATGACCGGCTACGAAGAAGCGTTGACCGATCCGTCGTATGCGGGGCAGATTCTGACGTTCACGTATCCGATGATCGGGAACTACGGGATTTCCCGCACCGTCGCCCAACATCCGCGCGCGTGCGTCGCCGGTGCCGTCATCAAACGCATCGCGCCGCATCCCTCGCACTACGACAGCAAGATCGATCTCGGAGGCTGGCTCGACGAGCAGCAAATCCCGACGCTCGTCGGGATCGACACGCGGGCGCTCGTCATCGCGCTGCGCGAGCATGGGACGATCCCGGCCGCGCTCGCCGTCGGCGAAACGGCCCTGGCGCGCGTTGAGGCCGACCTGACGGTCTATGCGCGTAATCCGTCGACTGCCGGCCTCGTCGCCTCGGTCGCGCAGGGGACGGATGAGCCTGCCGCGGGCGGCGGGAAGCGGCGGGTCGTCGTCCTGGATTGCGGCGTCAAACGCGCGATCATTCGCAATCTGGAGCTGCTCGGAGCGGAGGTCACCGTGCTGCCCTACGATGCGGGCAAAGATGCGATTCTCTCCCGGCATCCCGACGGCGTCGTCGTCTCGCCCGGACCCGGTGATCCGCGTGAACTGGGAGGGACGGTCGAGACCTTACGTGGTCTGGTCGGGGAGCTGCCGCTCTTCGGCGTGTGTTTGGGTCACCAGCTGCTCGCGCTCGCGTGCGGCGCGCAAACGTACAAGCTCCCGTATGGGCATCGGGGCGGGAACCAGCCGGTAAAGGACCTCGTCAACGGTGAGGTCTTGATCACCGCGCACAACCACGGTTATGCGGTCGATGGGACGAGCCTGCCGTCCGAGCTCGAAGCAACGATGGTCAATCTCAACGATGGAACGAACGAAGGTTTCCGTCACCGCTCGCTCCCGGTCGCCGGGGTACAGTTTCATCCCGAAGCGTCGCCGGGCCCATTCGATGCGCGGTTTCTGTTCGCGCGATGGTTCGATCAACTCAGCCGCTAGCGAGTTGCTTTCTGGCGTGTGCGCTCGTTTTCGTCTGTGGCGAGTTGCGCGCGCAAGAGCTCCCGCGCCTCCATGTCGACGCCCTGGCGATGCACGCCGACCGCTCGGTCGCGCCCGTTGCCGGCGCGATTCACGTGACGATTCACGTCCATGTCCGCGAACACGTTACGAACCTCGACGATCTGGTCTTGCCGGATCTTGCGAACTTGCAGATACTGGGCGACGAACGCCGGATGCACCAGGATGCGGATGGGACGGACTACGTAGAGACGCTCACCGTCACCGGCTTGCAGCCGGGGATCGGCCACCTGACGCCCGCGCATCTCGACGCGATCGACGCGCGCACCGGCCGGCCGAGCCGCTTTTCATCGAACGAGTTGACGATTCGGATCGAACCCGAAGGCACCCTGGCCCATCGAACCGATTGGCGTCCGCTTGCGTGGCGAGCGGTGCTCATGGCGGCGGGGATCGTCGCGGGGCTAGCGCTCCTGATCGCTTTGATCCGGATGCGCTACGTCCGCGCACGCGAACCGGCGCGCAACGCTCCACCGGTCGCCATCCTCGCTTTGCCGCGGTTCGAACCACGGCCGGCTTTGGAACGCGCTCTGGCCGGCTTGCGGTCGCGACGGACCCGCGACGAAGCGTTTGCGACGCGCTTCGCGCTGCGCGCGTTCGCGGGCGCGCGCAACGATGAAACGCTCGACCTGCTGCTCGTTCGGCTCGACGGCTCCGTCCCGGCGTTGCGCGCAGCCCTGCGCCTGGCAGAGCGCGCAGCGTTCGTCGACGAATCGCGCTTGCAGTTGGGGATCGACGAGTTGATTGCCGCAGTCGAGCGGGTGTTGGCCCAGTGATCGCGGCAAAGCGCCCGTCGACGGTCGTCGACGCGGTCGCGCACACGATCGTCGGGCAACGTGAAGTCGTCGAGTCGCTGATCCTGGGCTTGATCGCCGGCGGCCACATTTTGCTCGAGGGCGTCCCCGGTTTGGCGAAGACTCTTGCCTGCCGGGCGCTGGCGGCTGCGATCGGCGGCGAGTTCAAACGCATTCAGTTCACCCCGGATCTCTTGCCGAGCGACATCATCGGGACACGGATCTTCGATCAGCGGACGGCGACGTTCTCGACGGTTCGGGGTCCCATCTTCGCCAACGTCGTCCTCGCCGACGAGATCAACCGCGCGCCCGCCAAGGTGCAGTCCGCGCTGCTGGAAGGGATGCAAGAGCGCCAAGCGACCATCGGCCCCGAGTCTCTCGCGTTTCCGGTCCCGTTCATCGTGCTTGCAACCATGAATCCGCTCGATACGGACGGCACGTATGCCCTGCCGCTCGCCCAGATGGACCGCTTCCTCATGAAGATCTTGGTGAGCTATCCTTCGCGTGACGAAGAGCTGGCGATCGTCGAGCGCTTCGGCGCCGACGTCCCGGCGATCGTCCGCGACGTCGCCGGCCCCGCGGACATCATCGAGTGGCAAGCCGAGGCCCGCCGCGTCCACATCGAGCCGTCGCTGCGCGAGTACGTCGTCGAGATCGTCCGCGCCACACGAGATCCCAGAGCGTCGCCCTATTTCGAAACCGGGGCCAGCCCGCGCGCTTCGCTTGCCCTCGTGCAGCTCGCGCGGGCCCGCGCGCTCCTGGAAGGCCGCGAGTTCGCGATCCCCGACGACGTGCGCCGGCTCGCGCCCGCGGTGCTGCGCCATCGCGTCCAGTTCGGCCATCGCCTTTATGCCGACGGGCTCGAAGCGGAAGACGTCATCGCAAGGACCGTCGGGGCGGTGCGCGCGCCGTGAACATCGGGCGGCTGTTCGGGATCAATATTCGCATCGATATCAGTTGGCTGTTCGTCTTCGCGTTCGTCGCGTGGTCGCTGAGCAGTAACGTCGGGCCGCTGCGCACGCTGAATGTGTCCCCGCTGGCGCGGGCCGTCCTGGCCGTCGTGACCACGCTGTTGTTTTTTGCGAGCGTCCTCGTGCACGAGCTCGCGCACTCGCTCCTTGCGCGAGCCCGCGGCGTCCCGATCAAAGGGATCACGCTGATGATCTTCGGCGGAGTCTCGCAGTTCGAAGGCGATCCGCAGAGCGCACCGAGCGCCGGCTGGATCGCGGCGGTCGGGCCGCTGACCAGCCTCGTGTTGGGCGCGATGTTTTATGGCCTCGCCGTCGTCGCCGGGACGACGACGCCGTTCGGGACGGCCTTCGCCTACCTCGCCGCGGCTAACGTGATCCTCGCGATCTTCAATCTGCTCCCTGCGTTCCCGCTCGACGGCGGACGCGTGCTGCATGCGGTCCTGTGGCGCATCACCGGCGATCGTGTGCGCGCGACCCGCATCGCCGTGCGGGTCTCGCAAGTCTTCGCCTGGTCTATCATCGCCTTCGGCATTTGGGAAACGCTCGAATATGGGATCGGCGGCGGCCTGTGGCTGACGTTCATCGGCTGGTTCTTGTTGCAGGCCGGCGCAGCCGAGGAGTTCCAAGCCACGCTCAATCGCGCGTTGCAAGGTCATCCGGTCATCGATCTGGCGGCGCGCCCGGCCGGGGCCATCCCGGCCGACACGTCGATCAACCACGCGTTCGATGCGCTCGTCCAAGCGACGGATCACGCCTTACCGGTGATGCTTGGAGACCGCTTTCTCGGCATCGTCACCGTCGCTGCGGCCGCGTCCGCGCAAGCGGAGGGGAACGGCGAAGCGTATGTCACCTCGATCATGATGCGGGCCGAAGATATCCCCTCGGTCGGCCCGCGGACGTCGGCGATCGATGCCCTGCGAGAGCTTGCTCGCTCGCCCGCCGGCGTCGTCCCGATCGTCGACGAGGCCGGGACGCTCCACGGATTCGTCTCCCGCGCGGGGATCATGAACTGGATCGCGCACGAACGCGAAAATGACCTGCGTGCGATGCGCTCGCGCCTGGGCGGTTAGGTTTCCGGGCGACGTCGATGCTCGTTGATTGGGACGTCCCGATCGAGATGGACGACGGCTTCGTCTTACGGGCGGACGTTTTCCGCCCCCCGGGCGCGGGGCGTTTTCCCGTGCTGATCAGCTACGGTCCCTATGCGAAGGGGCTTGCCTTCCAGGACGGCTATCCGAGCGCATGGGAGCGGATGGTGAGCCGTCATCCCGACGTCGCGGCCGGTTCGTCAAACGTGTATCAAAATTGGGAAGTCGTCGATCCGGAGAAATGGGTCCCCGACGGGTACGTGTGCGTTCGCGTCGACTCACGCGGCGCGGGTCGCTCGCCTGGATACATCGACCCGTGGTCGACGCGCGAGACGAAGGATTTCTTTTCGTGCATCGAGTGGGCAGCAGCCCAGCCGTGGAGCAGCGGGCGCGTCGGCGCGAACGGCATCTCCTATTATGCGATGAACCAATGGCAAGTCGCCGAACTCGCGCCCCCGCATCTGGCGGCGATGTGCGCCTGGGAGGGCGCGGCAGATTGGTATCGCGACGTCACGCACCACGGCGGCATCTTGTGCACGTTTGGCGCGAACTGGTACGACATGCAGGTGAAGACGGTGCAGCACGGCGTCGGAGAACGCGGCGCGCGCAGCCGCGTCACCGGCGAGCTGGTCTGCGGCCCCGAAACCTTGAGCGACGCGGAGCTGGCGGCAAATCGGGCGGACTTCGGCGCTGAGGTCTGCGCCCATCCGCTGGACGACGATTACCACCGGGCGCGATCGCCTCAGTGGTCGAGCGTGCGCGTCCCGTTCCTTTCAGCTGCGAACTGGGGCGGCCAAGGACTGCACACGCGCGGAAACTTCGAGGCGTTTATGCACGCAGCGTCGCCGGAGCGGTGGCTCGAAGTCCACGGGATCGAGCATTGGACCGAATTCTACACCGACTACGGCGTCGATTTGCAGAAGCGCTTCTTTGATTTCTTTCTCAAAGGGGTCGACAACGGCTGGTCGCAGCGACCGCGCGTTAGTCTGCAGGTCCGGCACGTCGACCGTTTCGTCGAGCGCGCGGAGCGCGAGTGGCCCCTCGCGCGCACGGTATGGACGCCCTGGTATCTCGGCGCGCCCAACGTTCTTTTACCGGAGGCGCCGGCGCGTCCGGCGGAGCTTGCCTTTGAAGCACTCGGAGAAGGCCTGACGTTTCTCTCCCAACCGCTTGCGGCGCAGACCGAGATCACCGGGCCCGCCGCCGTCAAAGTGTGGGTGTCATCGTCGACGGAGGATGCGGACTTATTTGTCGTCTTGCGCGCGTTCGATCCGACGGGGCAGGAGCTCGTTTTTCAAGGCGCGATCGATCCGCACACGCCCATCGGCCAAGGGTGGCTGCGCGCGTCACATCGCAAGCTCGATCCCGCGCGCAGCTTGCCGCACCGCCCGTACCACGCGCACGACGAGCGCCGGCTGCTCGTCCCCGGCGTCCCGGTCGAACTTGACATCGAAATCTGGCCGACGTGCGTCGTCCTTCCTGCGGGCTATCGGATCGGACTCTCGCTTCGTGGAAAGGACTACGAGTATGCGGGGCCGAGCGGCGGCCGCTTGTCGAACTTCAAGAACGAGCTGCGCGGCTGCGGACCGTTTCTGCATGATGATCCGCACGATCGTCCGCTTCCTCGCTTCGGCGGGACGACGACCGTCCACTTGACGCCGGAGCACCGCGCGTACGTGCTCTTACCCATCATCCCGCACTAGAGACGAAGGAACCCGAGTGTCGCTGTGCATCGATTGTCACGCCCACTTCTTGCCCGACGCATTCGTCGACGAATTACGAACTCGTGGATTGATCGACGCGCGGAAGAAGGAGCAGACGATCGACCTTGCGCGCGCCGTTTGCGGCTACAGCGAGGAACGCTCGCGCCTCCCGTACTTTCCGTCTCTCTACGACGTGGACGCGCGCATCGCGCTGGCTCGCGAGCAAGGCATCGACCGGCAAATCATCTGCTTGCCGCCGTTCTATTTCGCCTACGCGGCCGAGCCCGAGCTCGGCCTCGCCGTCGCGCGAGCCGGGAATGACGCGCTGGCTGCGATCGTCGGGCGTGCACCGGAACGCTTTGCGTCGTTCGCAACCGTCCCGCTGCAAGATCCCCAGCGCGCAGTCGTAGAGCTGCGCCGTGCGGTGACGGAGCTCGGGCACTGGGGCGTCGAGATCGGCTCGAGCATTGCGGGCGCGCCGCTCGACGACCCGAAACTCGACGCGTTTTGGGAGGTGCTCTGCGAACTCGACGTCCCGGCGTTCATGCACCCCCACCACGAGCTTGGCGGCGAACGTGCGGCGCCGTATTACCTTGGGAATCTTTTTGGGAACCCGTCGGAGAGCGGCCTCATCGCGGCGCGACTGATCTATGCCGGGGTGTTCGAGCGTTTTCCTAAGCTCCACATGATCCTCGCGCACGGCGGCGGAACCTTGCCCTACATCATCGGCCGGCTCGATCACGGCTATCGCGTCCGTCCCGAGACCAAAACGATCCCACATCCGCCGAGTCACTATCTTGCGCGTCTTTACTACGATACGATCACGCACGACGACGCGATGCTCGCGTATCTTGTCTCTCGCGTCGGCGCTGGAAACGTCGTGGTCGGGACGGATCGGCCGTTCGACATGGGGATCGATGACCCGCGCGGAACCGTCGCGCGGATCCCCAACCTCGACCGCGCCGGACGCGATGCGATCTTGGGCGGAAATGCTTTCGCTATCTTGTCGCGGGCGCCAAAGGGCCTCGCGTCAGAGCCGCGATGACGGCCGGGACGCCGTCGAGGAAGGCGCGCGTCAGCGCTTCGACGACCGCGTCGGTGTTCTCGGGGATCTCTAAGCCATAGATCCAGCGCCGGACGCCGATGTAAAAGATGCTCGCGTGGAGGGCCCACACCAGTTCGAACTCCATCTCGCTGATTGGGATGTCGTCGGGCGAGGGCAGATGATGCGCGTGACGGATCTCCCGAATGACGCGTGCGAAGATGCGCTCGCGCAACAAGCCCAAGAAACGGCTGTTGAGGTCCATGCCCTTGAGGCCGGAAAACATCCAGATCCGAATCCATTCGTAGCGTAGGATCATGTGAGAGTAGTCGAGGTAGAGCTCGAGGAGCCGTCCCTCGAGCGGCCGCGTTCGATCGTCGAGGAGCTCTTCCCAGCGCGGATTCCAGCGGTTCAGGTAGACCTCTTGGTAGACGCGGTCGATCAGCGCTTCTTTGTTGCGGAAGTAGCGATAGAGGAGCGGCTGCGTGATCCCAAGGCGGCGCGCGAGTTCCCGCGTGTGACCGTCGAAGCCGCATTCCGAAAAGAACGCGACCGCCTCACGCGCGATCAGTTGCTCGCGTTCGTCCCGAGGGAGCCGCCGCCGCGCCGCCGGTTTCTTCATAGCGCAAGGTTGCGGATGCCCTGGCGCAAAACCCTACTTATCACTTGATAGATAGCCGCGGGGTGAGCGCGATGCGACTTGGTTACTTCACGATGCCTCTGCACCCGCCGGCGCGGGACTATACGCAGGTGCTCAGGGAGGACCGCGAGGCGATTCTCTTGGCGGATCGTCTGGGGTATGTCGAAGCGTTCGTCGGCGAGCATATCACGGATTTGGCCGAACCGGTGACGTCGTGTCTGACGTTCATTGCGACCCTGATCCACGAGACCAAGACGATCGTCCTGGGCAGCGGGACGGTCAATCTGCCAAACAGCCATCCGGCGACGATCGCGGCGCAGGTCGCGATGGTCGATCACCTCCTCGAGGGGCGCTTTCTGTTCGGCATCAGCCCGGGTGGATTGCTCTCCGATGCCGAGGTATTCGGGAACCTCGACGGCGATCGGACCGCGATGTTCGTCGAAGCGATCGATCAGGTGCTGGCGATTTGGTCGAGCGATGCGCCCTACAATCTGCGCGGCAAGTACTGGACGATCTCGACGGAGCGGACGATGCGGACGGAGATCGGTCAAGGAATCATCGTTAAGCCGTTTCAGAAACCGCATCCGCCGATCGTCGTTACGGCCGTGGCGCCGTTTTCGAAGGGCGTGACCGCGGCGGCGATGCGCGGCTGGACCCCGATCTCCGCGAACTTCTTGCAGCCCCCCTGGGTGCGCAGTCACTGGCCGAAGTACCAGGAGGGATGCGCCGCTGCCGGAGCCGCCGCGAATCCGGGGGACTGGCGCGTCGCGAAAAGTATATTCGTCGCCGACGACGAGAAGACGGCGCGGCGTTATGCGAAAGAACACGACGGTCCCTACGCGTACTACTTCCGCTCGCTGATGACGAAGCTCATCGGAAACGGGCGGCCGGAGCTCTTCAAGGCTGACCTGAACATGGCCGATTCCGATATTACGCTCGACTACGTCCTCGACTCGCTCGTTATCTGCGGGACGGTTGACCAGGTCGTCGAGCAGCTGCTGGCGTTTCGCGAGCGAATCGGCGACTTTGGAACCTTGCTTTATGCCGGCCACGATTGGGCCGATCCCGCTTTGGGCAGGCGTTCGATGGAGCTGATGGCGACCGAAGTAATGCCGCGACTCAACCAAGCGATCGCGAAGCGCGGCGCACCCGCGATCGCTTGACGCGCGTCGGGATCGTCGGCTTGGGGATCATGGGTTCCGCCTACGCGGAGCACACGATTGCGGCGCGCTTTCCGACGATCGGCGCTGACATCGCCCCCGACGCCGTCCAGCGCTTCAAGCGACTCGGCGGGCAAGCTGTCGCGTCGCCGGCCGACGTGGCGGCTGGGGCCGATGTCGTCCTGAGTGCCTTGCCGAGCGTCGCTGCCCTCGACGACGCGTTCTTTGGTCCCCGGGGGATCGCGGCCGGCGCGCACCCGGGGCTCACCGTCCTAGAGATGAGCACGTTTCCGCTCGACGCGAAAGAGCGGGCGCGGGTTGGATTGCTCGAGCGCGAGGTCACGATGCTCGACTGCCCGGTTAGCGGGACCGGATCGCAGGCGCGCAACAAAGATCTCGCCGTTTACGCGAGCGGCGATCGCGACGCGTTCGACGCGAGCCTTCACGTCCTCGAGGCGATAGCGCGTAGCGTACGTTTTGTCGGCGCATTCGGCATGGGATCGAAGCTCAAGTACATTGCAAACCTGCTCGTCACGATCCACAACCTTTCGACGGCCGAAGCGATCGTGCTGGGGCAGAAGGCCGGGATCGAGCCGCAGCTGCTTTTCGAGGTGATCGCCGATTCGGCGGGGACGTCCCGGATGTTCACGATACGCGGACCGATGATGCTGCGCGACGAGTACGACGATGCGACGATGAAGCTCGACCTCTACCAGAAGGACATCGAGATCATCGCCGAGTTCGCGCGCTCCCTCGATGTTCCGACGCCGCTCTTTTCGACGAGCGCGCTGTTCTACACCGCTGCGCTTGCCGACGGAAGGGCCAAACAAGACACGGCGGCAATTGCCGCGATCCTCAAGCGGATGGCCGGGCTGCGATGAACGTGACATTTTACGCGCAGAACGTCCTCGGCGGCCTCGCATACGGAAGTTTATTGTTTCTTATCGCCGCGGGGCTGACGCTGGTCTTCGGGATGATGCGGCTGGTCAATCTCGCTCAAACCGCGTTCTACTTGTTGGGTGCGTACATCGGGTTGACGCTGTTGGCCCACGGGACGAATTTTTGGTTTTCGGGATTCGCTGCCGGGCTCGCGACGATGGCGGTCGGGTTTGCGATCTATGCGATCTTTCTTCACCGCTACCATGCCGACGATCTGACGTCGCTGCTCCTGACGCTGGGGTTTGCGCTGATGCTCGACGACGGGATTCTCGCGCTCTGGGGCGGCGATCCGCACTCGGTCCAGCCGCCTGCGGCGCTGGCCGGCTCGATCCACATCGGCTCGCTCGTCTTCCCGCAGTATTGGCTCGCGGTCATCGCGATCAGCTTTATGGTCGCGGTCGCGCTGTTTTTCTTTCAGCGGCGCACGATGTTCGGGGCGATCATTCGGGCCGCCGTCGATGACGAAGAGATGGCGCGGGGGATGGGCGTCGACGTCAACCGCGCGTTCTACATCGTGTTCGCACTCGGTGCGTTCTTGGCCGGGATCGGCGGGCTCTTGGGAGGACCGATCACGAGCGCATACCCGGGGCTCGACGGCGAACTCACGCCTCTCGCCTTCGCGGTCATCATCGTCGGTGGGATGGGAAGCCTGGTCGGTGCGTTCGTCGGCGCCATCATCATCGGTTTGATCAACGCGTTCGGAAAGGCGCTCTTCCCGGAGCTCGCGTACTTTACGATCTTCGTTCCGGTCGCGCTGATCATGGCGTTGCGGCCGAGCGGCCTGTTCGGCCGTAAGCCGTGAAGCGCGCCGGGCTTTGGGGATTGGTCGCGGTTGCCGGCCTGGCGCTCGCGATCGCGCTCCCGCACTTGGGCGTCCCGTCGTTCTACATCTCGCTGGCAAGTCAGATGTGGATCTATGCGATCGTGGCGATGAGCCTGGATCTGCTGGTCGGTTTTACCGGCCTAGTCAACTTCAGTCAAGCGGCGTTCTTCGGGATGGGCGCGTACGCGGCCGCGATCGCTCTCACCCGCTACCACATCGCCGGCTTCGGTGCCCAAATCGGGCTCGGCGTCCTTCTTGCGATGATCACCGGCGCGGTCTTCGGGATCGTCGCATTGCGCAGCGAAGGCGTGGGGTTCATCATCATCACGATCGCGCTGAACGAGATCGTTTGGGGGTTAGCCTACCAATGGGTCTCGATGAGCGGGGGCGACAACGGGATCACCGGGATCCTGCGCCCGCCGCTGGCAACGTGGGATCTCTCCGACAACACCTCGTTCTACTACGTCGCTTTGGGCGCATACTCGATCGCGCTCGCTTTACTCGTCATGCTGGTCCGCTCACCCTTCGGCTTGGTCTTGCGCGGCGTCCGCGATTCGCCGCGCCGGATGCGCGCCCTAGGCTACAACGTGTGGCTGTTTCGTTATATTGCGTTCATCATCTCGGCCGCGTTCGCGGGATTCGCGGGCGTCTTGTTCGCGTGGTACAACCAGTTCGTCGGACCGGTGAACTTGGCGCTCGACACGTCGACGCAATTTCTGATCATCGTGATCCTCGGCGGGATCGGCACGCTGTACGGCCAGCTGCTCGGCGCCGGGATCGTCGTGTTTTTGAGCAACGGTCTCTCCGCGGTGACGCATCGTTGGGTGCTGATCCTCGGCGCCGTCTACGTCCTGATCGTCATGTATGCGCCCGATGGACTCGTCGGCTTGGGAAGGCGGCTGGCGGCACGCGCTCGGGGCCGTCGCGCCGCTGCGGTCCCGGTCGAATCGCTCATCGGCGAGGGAGCAGACGGATGAGCGGCGCGATGACCCTCGAGGGAATCTCGAAGCGCTTCGGCTCCCTTGAAGTCCTGCGCAACGTTTCGATCGAGGTGAAGCCGGGCGAGCGGTGCGGCATCATCGGTCCCAACGGTGCCGGAAAGTCGACTCTCTTCAACATCATTGCGGGCGAACTCGCCCCGACGTCGGGGAACGTCGCGCTCTTCGGCCGCGACGTCACCGCGCTGGGAATTCACACGCGCGCTCAGCTGGGACTCTCGCGGACATTCCAGACGACGACGCTCTTCCCACGTTTGAACGTACTCGAGAACATGCTCTTGGCGCTGTATGCGCATCATGCGCGCGAGCACTTTCAATGCATCGTCCCGCGGCGCCGCTTGCGGCATCGGGAAGAAGAGGCGCGCGCCTTGCTGGCCCGTGTCGAGCTGGACCATCGCGCGGAGGCGCCGGTCTCGTCGTTGGGCTATGGGGAGCGCCGGCAGCTCGAGCTTCTACTCGCGATCGCGCAGCGGCCGCGCATCTTGCTCCTCGACGAGCCGACGGCTGGACTCGCGCCGGGCGATACGTCGCTGGTGACCGAGATGCTCAAACGCGAGCAAGGCGAGACGACGATCATCCTGATCGAGCACGACATGGGAGTGGTCTTTGACGTGGTCGAGCGCCTGGTGGTTTTACATCACGGTCGGGTCGTCGCGGACGGGCCGCTCGAGGAAATCCGGGCCGATGACAACGTCCAGGAGATCTACCTCGGAGGGAAAGTATGAGCGACGCGCATGGAGGCGCGACCCCCCTGCTCGAGGTCGACGACGTCCATACGTATTATGATTACAACTACATCCTGCAGGGCGTCTCGTTGACGGCCCCGGCCGGCGCCGTAACGGTGATCCTGGGCCGGAACGGCGTCGGTAAGACGACGTTGATGCGCTCGATCGTCGGATTCACGCCGCCGCGCCGGGGCCGCGTGCGCTTTGCCGGCCAAGAGATCCAGCAGCTCCCCTCGCATGCGATCGCCCGCAAGGGGATCAGCCTCGTCCCGCAGGGGCGCCGGATTTTCGGCTCGCTCTCGGTCGTCGAGAATCTCATGATCGGCGCACGGCCGGGAGAAAACGGGACGCCGCGCTGGACGCTCGATACGGTGTACGAGCTCTTTCCGCGCCTGCGCGAGAGGACCGGGCACTTCGGCGCGCAGCTCTCAGGGGGCGAACAATCGATGCTTTCCATCGGTCGCGCGCTCATGTCGAATCCCACGATGCTGCTGATGGACGAACCGTCGGAAGGGCTCGCTCCGTTGATCGTTCGCGAGGTCGAGAAGACGCTGCGCCAGCTCAAGGAGATCGGTCTTGCCGTCGTGCTGGTCGAGCAGAACCTTCCACTGGCTCTTTCCGTTGCCGATACGGCATATATTATCAGCAAGGGCCGGATCGTCTTTGCAGGTGATCCGGAAGAAGTACGACACAACGAGGAGATCCGCATCAAGTACCTAGGGGTTTAATAACGACGGGAGGTTATAGTGAAGCGACAGGGCTTTCTTAAGGCCGGCGCGGGTGCGCTTGCGAGCGCCGCCGCCCCGCGCATCTCGGTTGCGGCAGAACCGACGCCGCTGAAGTTCGCGCTCCTTGCGCCGCTCTCAGGTCCCTCGGCCGCGGCGGGACATGACATGGTGAACGGATGGGAGCTGTACTGGAAGACCCACGGCGACGTTGTGGCGGGCCGCAGAATCGTAACGACGACGTACGATACCAATTCCAACCCGACCCGCGCGCTGGATCAGGCGCGACGCGCCATCGAGCAGGACGGCGCACAAGTCGTCGTCGGCCCGTATCTTGCGAACGAGGGTCTGGCGATCGCTCCCTATACGGAATCGCACAAGATTCCGCTCATCCTCCCGACCGTCTCCGCCGACGATCTTTCGCAGCGGCAGGTCAGCCCGTTCGTCATCAAGGTCGCGGGCTGGACGTCGAGTCTGCCGACGCATCCCGCCGGCGTCTGGGCGTACGAACAAGGTTATCGCAAGGTCGCGACGATCGCGAACAATTACGCGTTCGGCTACGAAAATGCCGGCGGATTCTGTCAGACCTTCACCGAGAAGGGCGGCAAGATCTCGAATCAACTTTGGCCGCCGCTCGGCACGACGGACTACAGCCCGTATATCTCACAGCTGCAAGCGGCAAATCCGGACGCCGTTTTCGCCTGCACCGTCGGCGCGGACGCAGTGCACTTCCTCGAACAGTGGAAGTCGTTTGGACTCAAAGGCAAGATTCCGCTCATCGCCAACGAGACGACAACCGACCAATCCAACATTCGATCGGTGGCGCCTGACGCGGTCGAGGGGATCATCAGCTTCGCGCACTATGCAGAGGGGCGAGACGATCCGGCTACCCGCGCCTTCGTCTTGGCGTACGGGAAAGCGCAGGGCGTCCTGCCGTCGTACATGGCGACGGCGTTCAACACGGCCGGCGGGTGGCTGAGCACGTCCCTCAAAAACGTGAACGGCGATACGACCGGATACATCACGTTCTTGGCCGCGATTCGGTCCGTCCGTTTGATCAATTCGCCGCTCGGGCCGATGAAGCTCGACGCGTACAACGCTCCGGTCGAGAACGTCTACATACGCAAGGTCGTCGCGACGACCGGCGAGTTTGCGCAATATGCCAAAACGTGGAACGTCGTCGTCAAGACCTATCCCAACGTCTCCCAGTTTTGGACCTATCGTCCGTCGGATTATCTGAAGCAGCCGTCCTACACGCCGGCCTATCAAGGTTACACGAAATAGTCTCTTGGAGGGAGTGCTCATGATCGGAACGTTCCGCCGGATCGTCATCCTCTCTGCGGCGCTCGGACTGCTCGTCTGGGCCTCGGCGCCGAACGCCGCAGTCGCACAGCAGAAGCCGCTACGGATCGGGCTGCTGATCCCGGTGTCGGGCGTCTTCGCTGCGCCGGGCAAATACATGCAAGAGGGCTTAGAGCTGTATTTGAGTCAGCACAACAACACCTTGGCCGGCCGGAAGATCGAAGTCGTCCTCGCTGACGACCAGGGGAATCCGGCGGTCGGCGTCACGAAAACGCGCGAGCTGGTCGAGCAAGATCACATCGATCTGCTCTACGGCCCCCTCTCGGCCGCGGTTGGCGTCGCTATCGTGCCGTATCTCGACCAGCACAAGGTTGCGACGATCTTCCCGATCGTCTCGGCTGACGATCTCAGTCAACGGACGCCAAGCGCCTACGTCGCGCGAACCGGCTGGACGAGCAGCCAACCGACGCAAGTCCTCGGCGACTACGCATACAAGACGCTCAACTACCGCAAGGTCGCGACGATCGCCTACGACTTCAACTTCGGTTGGGAGAGCATTGCCGGCTTCGTGGCGTCGTTCCAAGCCGACGGTGGAAAGATCACCAAGCAGATTTGGACGCCGCTCGTGACCCCGGACTATTCCTCTTTCCTTTCCGCGATTCCGACCGACGTCGACGCCGTGATGTGCAGCTTCTCGGGTGCGGCGGCGATCAATTTCATTCGGCAGTATCGGCAGTTCGGGCTCAAGCCGCCGCTGATTTGCCAAGGCAACACGACCGACGAGAGCACGCTGCAGGAGACGGGTCCCGGCGCAACCGGGATCGTCACGGCGCTGCAATACAGCGCCGCGTTGACGACGCCGGCAAACCGTGCATTCGTCGCGGCCTATTCGAAAGCGTACGGCCACGAGCCGTCCTATTACGGCGAAGCGACGTACACCGGCGCTCAGTTCTTGGACAAAGCCTTGCAGAAGACGCACGGCGAGATCGGCGATCCGGCGGCTTTCATCAAGGTCGTCCGGTCGATCGCGATCCCCGATGCACCGCGGGGTCCGGTCAAACTCGACTCATATGGGACGCCGGTCGAAAACATCTACATCCGCAACGTGGTGAAGCAGGGCGACCAGCTGCAGAACGCGGTGACGAAGACCTACCCGAACGTCACCCAGTTCTGGACCTTCGACCCCAAGCAGTTCTTGGCGCATCCGGTCTATTCACGGACCTACCCGCCTTGCAACGCCTGTAGCGGGTAAACTCAGCGTGACGCCGGCGGCTTGCAAGACGTCACGGAGGCCGTCGGCGTTCTCACGGACCATCTCAACGAGCGTGTGGAGGATGCGGCCCGTTACGCCCCAGACGTGCATCGTCGCGAAGTCGAAATGCCAGGACGTTACGATGCGGTCGCCCAGGTCCGTCTCGCCTTTGTGGATCGCTCCTGGCGCGAAGACGGCATCGAGCGGGACTTCGATGATCTCGCCGACTTCGCTCGGATCGGGCGCGAGCGGCTCATCCGCCTCCAAGATGCCGACGAACGGCGTGAGCATGAATTCGACGCCCAGAGCACTGCGATCCGGAAGGCGCGTGATCACCGTGACGCGATCGGCGGCGACGCCGAGCTCTTCGCGCAGCTCGCGCAACGCGGTGGCGAGTCGATCGTCGCCGTCCCCTTCGTCCACGACGCCACCCGGGAACGCGATATGGTTCGGCTGGCGCCGAAGATGCGATGCCCGTCGAACGAACAAAATGCTATTGCGCGGCGCGCGATAGATCGGGACGATGACGGCTGCGGGGCGGACGGACATCGCAAGCGAAACTTGACCTCGTGCCAGGCCCGGGCCTCTTGCCGACTGCGAGAATGCTGCGCGCGGCGCTGTTACGCGCGCGGCGTCATCCTGCTATGACCGGACCCGGATCGGTCGCGGGCCGCCGCGGCGACGGCTATGAATTCGTCGAGCTGCGCGCGTACCAGCCGGGCGACGATCCGCGGCGGATCGATTGGGCCGCGACCGCGCGCAGCGGCGAGGCGCAGATTCGCGTGATGCGCGAGGAGAATCCGCTCGAGATCGCGGTGCTGATCGACGACTCGGCTTCGATGCGAATCGGGCGCGCACGCACGCTCCTTGAAGCGGCCGGCGATGCAACGGCAGCGTGGGTGGAAATGGCCGAAATGGGCGATCGCGTCGTCCGCATTGACGGTGACGGGATCGACATCCCCAGAGGCCTTGCAATCGCGCGGCGGGCCCTGCGCCGGTCGGCTGCGCTGCTCGTCGTTTCGGATTTTTATTGGATTGAGGATCGGGCCGCATTCATCGATCTCGCGATCGCGCTCGGGCGCCGGCTCGACGTGACGGCGCTCATCGCGCACGACCCGTGGTTTGAAGCTCTCCCGCTGCGCGGATTCGTCCGGTTGCGCGATGCCGAGAGTGGTCGCGTCGAGCGGCTCTTTATCGGGAAGCCGGAACGCCTGCGTTACCTGGACGCCGTGCAGGGCCGGGAGCGCGATCTCAGCGCGACGCTCGAAGAGTGCGGCTGGCGGACCGGCGTTCTGACGGAAGAAGATGGGCGGCGCTCGCTTTATTCCGCATTCGGCTTGACGTGACGATCGATTCACCGTTGCGGTTGAGTATTGCGCTTGTTGCGGCGATCGGGCTTCTTGCGCTGTACCGGGTGATCGCGCGGCGGAGCACGGCGGGGGCCTTCACCTACTCGAACCTCTCGTTCATGCGAGCTGCCGTACGGCCGCGGCGCAGCGTCGAAATCGTCGTCGGCCTTCTTTGGGTCATCGCCGCATTGGCCCTCGCGCTCGCGGTCTCGGGGACGCGCGTCGCCGCCCGCGTCCCGTCGCCGGACGGCGCGGTCGTCATCTGCATCGACACGTCCGGCTCGATGGCCTCGAGCGATATCACGCCGACTCGTGAGGCAGCGGCGCGCTCGGCGGTACGGACGTTCGTTGCTTCGGCGCCGGCGAGCTTGCGGATAGGGATCGTTTCGTTCTCGAGCGGAGCGAACGTCGTGAGTCCGCTGACGAGCGATCGCGATCAGCTCAATGAAGCGATCGAGCGCATCCCGGAGGCAAACGGCGCGACGGCGATCGGCGATGCGCTCCTAGCGGCGAATCAGCTCCTGCCCAACGGGGGGCACCGTGCCGTCGTGTTGCTCACCGACGGAGTGAACAATCGCGGCAGCGACCCGCTCGATGCTGCCAAAACGCTCGCGAGCCGCGGCATCCCGATCCAAGCGGTCGGGATCGGGACGAACGAGAGCGGCGTGATAATCCCCGGGACGGAAGAAGAAGCGTCGATCGACGAGGATGCGCTGCGTGCGATGGCCGCGTCCGGCGGCGGACGGTACGTCCGGGTCTCGGATGCCCAGACGTTACGCGATATCTTTACCAAAATTGCCGAGGGGACCGTTTGGGAGCGCCGGCGCATCGATGCGTCATTCCCGCTCGCGTTCGGCGGAGCGCTCGCCTTGATCGCGGCGTTCTTTACCGCGTTTGCAGCCGGAAAGTTTCCATGAGCGATCCGCTGCACGCGCGCCGGACGTACGAGCGTGGCACGCTCGATGAGCGCGACGTCGCGCGCGATCCGTTTGTGCAATTTCGGAGCTGGTTCGACGCTGCGATCGCGGCGCAGGTTCCCGAAGCGAACGCAATGGGGCTTGCAACCGTCTCCCCCGAGGGAGCGCCTGCGGCCCGCATGGTCCTCCTACGCGGCTACGACGAGCGCGGTTTCGTCTTTTTCACGAACTACGAGAGTGCGAAAGCGGACGATCTCGCCGCCTGCGGTCGCGCCGGCCTGCTGTTTTATTGGGCCGCGCTCGAACGGCAAGTCCGAATCGAAGGGACGGTCGAGGTCCTGCGTCCTGCGGACTCCGACACCTATTTTGCCGGCCGGCCGCGGGGACATCGCTTGAGTGCCTGGGCCTCGCCGCAAAGTCAGCCCATTGCGAGTCGCGCGTTTCTCGAAGAGCGCATGCGGGCATTCGAGGAGCGCTTCGACGGCCGCGACGTCGAGCGGCCCCCGCATTGGGGCGGCTACCGCGTGATCCCGGCGCGCTTCGAATTCTGGCAAGGGCGGCCTGATCGCGTGCATGACCGCATCGCATACCGGCGCACCGCCGAGGGCTGGTCTATCGCACGGCTTGCGCCGTAACGAGAGCCGCAACGCGACGTTGTCGTCTGCGTCCACCCGCGTGATCTCCTGCCTGGGGAAGGACAGGGGAGCGGCGAAATCTTGTCAGGAGATGGGAGTCTTCGACGTGGTCAACGAGTTGCCTCGGCACCGCTTTACGATCGCGGAGTACGAGCGGCTATCGAACGCCGGCGTCCTACCGAAGGATCTGCGAACCGAGCTGATCGACGGGGCTATCGTTGAGGTGAGCCCGATGTTGCCGCCGCATGCGGCGACTGTAGGCCGCATTGCAACCGTGTTTGTTCAGCGTTTTGCAGAGCGGGCTACTGTCCGCAGCCAACTGCCGCTGCGCATTCCGCCGCGGTCGGAGCCCCAGCCCGACGTACTCCTCGCGCGCTATCGCTTCGATTTCTATGCGAGCGACCATCCGGAACCGAATGACGTGCTTCTCGTCGTCGAAGTCTGGGACAGCTCGGTACGCGTCGACCGCCTCGTTAAGGCTCCGCTCTATGCCGCAGCGCGCATCCCGGAGCTTTGGATCGTTAACGTCGCCCAGAGAATGGTCGAAGTATACCGCGAGCCGCGCTCCAGCAGCTATCAACAGGCCTTTACCGTCACGGAAGGCTCGGCGGCCGCGCTGGCTTTTCCGGACGTCAAATTGCCCCTTGAGGTTCTTGTAGGACCGCCCTAGCAAGCCTGACGCTCCTGCGCGAGCGAGCTCGTCCAGGACTAGCATGGCTTGCGGTCCAAAAGGCTCTTCCCAGCATGCCTGGGCGTTCGGTGATGGTCATCGGCTCTGGACCGATCGTGATCGGTCAAGCCGCCGAATTCGACTACGCGGGCGTTCAAGCGTGCCGCGCCCTGCGCGAAGAAGGCCACCGAGTCGTCCTCGTCAACTCGAATCCGGCGACGATCATGACCGATCCGGAGGTCGCCGACGCCGTCTATCTCGAGCCGCTCACGGTCGCTTCGGTTGCGGCGATCATCGAGCGCGAGCGGCCCGAAGCGCTGCTGCCGACGCTCGGCGGCCAAACCGGGCTCAACCTCGCCGTCGAGCTCTCGGATGCGGGCATTCTCGAAAAATACAGCGTCGAATTGCTCGGGACGCCGGTCGAGACCATCCGGTTGGCCGAAGATCGCGAGCGTTTCAAAGCGAAGATGCTCGAGATCGGCGAGCCCGTCCCGCATAGCATCATCGTCACCGACGTTGCGGCGGGCGAAGCGTTTGCACGCGAGGTCGGCTTCCCGCTGGTGGTGCGGCCGGCGTACACGCTCGGCGGGACCGGCGGCGGGCTCGTACGAGATGAAGAAGAACTGCGCGCTACGCTCGCGAGCGGCCTGGCTGCGAGCCTGATCCATCAAGCGTTGCTCGAGACGTCGCTGCTCGGCTGGAAAGAGATCGAGTACGAGATCTTGCGCGACAGCGCGAACAACTGCATCATCGTCTGCAACATGGAGAACATCGATCCCGTGGGCGTCCATACCGGCGACTCGATCGTCGTCGCGCCCTCGCAAACGCTCTCCGATCTCGAATACCAGATGCTGCGCAGTGCGAGCATCAACGTGATCCGAGCGCTCAAAGTGCAAGGCGGCTGCAACATCCAGTTCGCGCTTCATCCCCAACGCAGCGAATATCAGATCATCGAAGTGAACCCGCGCGTCTCCCGCAGCTCGGCGCTCGCCTCGAAAGCGACCGGGTATCCCATCGCCAAGATCAGCACCAAGATCGCCCTCGGCCAAACGCTCGACGAGATTCCCAACCCGGTGACGGGGGTGACGAAAGCCGCTTACGAGCCGACGCTGGACTACTGCGTCGTGAAGATTCCGCGCTGGCCGTTCGACAAGTTTCCGCTGGCCGACACGCGCTTGGGGACGCAGATGAAGTCGACGGGTGAAGCGATGGGGATCGGGAGAACGTTCGCCGCCGCGCTGCTCAAGGCGGTGCGCGGACTCGATCTCGGCCGTGAGACGTTGACCGGCGGACCACACCAGCATTGGAGCGACGACGTGCTCGAGCGTGAGCTCGGGACACCGACGCACGAGCGGCTGTTTGCGGTCGCCGAGCTCCTGCGGCGCGGATGGGACGTCGACCGGATTTGTGCGGCCTCCTCGATCGACCGTTTCTGGCTGTGGGAATTCGAAGAACTGGTCGCACTCGAATCGCGCCTCTCGCGCGAGGAAAACGCAGCGAACCTGGAGGCTGCCTGGCAAGCCGGCTACTCTCGGCTCGGGATCGAGCGGCTGACGGGCAAAAAATTACAAGGGGCGGGGACGCCGGCGTTCCGGATGGTCGACACCGCTGCGGCCGAGTTTCCCGCCAAGTCCCCGTATTATTATTTGTCGGACGGTGAGCAAGACGAGATGCGCACGCCGGTGCGCGAGGCGGTCGTCGTCGTCGGGAGCGGCCCCATCCGCATCGGGCAGGGAATCGAGTTCGACTACAGCTGCGTCCACGCTGCGTGGGCGTTGCGTGAGGCGGGGCGGACGGCGGTCGTCATCAATAACAATCCCGAGACGGTCTCGACCGATTTCGATATCTCGGACGTCCTGGTCTTCGAGCCGCCGGGACCCGATGAAGTCGAGGCGACCTACCGGGCAACCAATGCGCGCGGCGTAATGCTGGCGTTCGGCGGGCAGACGGCGATCAATTTGGCCGAAGCGCTCGCCGAGCGGGACGTGCGAATCATCGGGAGCGACCGGCGGACGCTTGACATGGCCGAAGACCGCGAGAAGTTCGACGCTGCGCTGCAGCGGCTTGGGGTCGCACGGCCCCAAGGTCAGGCCGCGAATTCATTCCGCAAGGCGCGCGAGATCGCGCGCGAGCTCGGTTTCCCGGTCTTGGTGCGTCCGTCGTACGTCTTAGGCGGACGCGGGATGGAGATCATTTATAATGAGGGGCAGCTCGCGTCCTACGCGGAATCGGCGCCGCCGATCCGCCCGGCCGCGCCGCTCCTCGTCGATAAGTACCTCCCGGGGCTCGAGGTCGAAGTCGACGCCGTCTACGACGGCGAGGACATCCTCGTCCCCGGGATTTTCGAACACGTCGAACGCGCCGGGATCCACTCCGGCGATTCGATCAGTGTCTACCCGACGCAAACCGTCGACCTGGAGACGGAAGCGCACATCGTCGAGATCACGCGGGCGATCGCGCACGAGCTGGGGATTCGTGGCCTGATCAACATTCAGTTTGTCATCCACGCGGGCGCGCTGTACATCCTCGAAGCCAATCCGCGCGCGAGCCGGACTGTCCCGATCATCGCGAAGGCGACCGGGATCAACATCGTCGCCGCCGCGACGCGGATTGCGCTCGGCGAACGGCTGCGCGACATGGAGTTCGGAATGGGGCTGGCGCGCAAGCCCGACTACGTCGTCGTCAAAGTGCCCGTGTTCTCGTTTGCGAAGATGCGCGGGGTCGAGACGATCCTCGGTCCGGAGATGAAGTCGACGGGCGAGGTGCTGGGGATCGATCCGACCTATGCCGGAGCTTTGCGCAAGGGCTTCATCGCGGCCGGGATCCGCCTGCCGCAAGAGGGCGCGAAGATCCTCGTCTCGATCTCGGAGGTCGATCGGAGCGAAGCGCTCCCCATCGTCCAGCAATACGCCGATCTAGGATTCACGTTGATCGCGACGCACGGCACGGCAGCCTGGCTCGCGGGGACCGGGATCACGGCCGAGCGCGTCAACCGCATTCGCGATGGATCACCACACGTGCTCGAGTTGATCGCTGCGCGCGACGTCGACTTAATCGTCAATAATGCGGTCGGCCCGCACGAGTTGACCGACGGGTACCGGATCCGCCGCGCCGCCGCCGAGGCCGGAATCGCCTGCTTGACGAGCCTCGATACGGCGCGCGCCTTTGCCGGCGCGTTGACCGCACCGATCGGCCCGCCGCGGTCGCTGCAAGAGTATCAAGCCTCGCGCGAAGGTCTGCTCACGCCGTGAATGGAGAGGGAGAGCAAAGGGAAGCGCGGGTCTACGTCTTGGGCGGCAACTCAAGTACTCTCGCATTCGTGACCGACTTGCGCGCGCAGCAGGGCCAAGTCGTGGCGTGGCTGGCACCGCTCGCGTGGACGCCGATCGGCGTGGTGGTGGGTGAGAGTTGGCAGCGCGTCGGTATTGCCGCCGACAATATCGCGGGTTGGGTCGATCAAACCTTTGCGCCGGAAGACGAGCGCTCGTTCGTCGCATCGCTGCACGATCTGGATCTGCTGATGCGCGTCGGGTGGGGGTCGGAGCCTCCCGGAGCGCTCACCGAGCGCGCGGTGATCAACGTCGACGACGTCCCGGAAGATGTCGTCGACGCACTCGCCCATCCCGCCGAGGTCTTGACGCAGTGCGCGGTCTGCCGCAGGACGTGCGTCCGCGATCATTTCGTTTGGAACGACCGGCAACTCTGCGCTTGGGATTATCACGCGACCGTCTTCGGCAAGCGCGGACCATGGCACAGCGGCGCTTATGAGGAGCGGCACTTTGTCACCCTGCCGCGCGCCGTGTATGTTGCGGGCGGCTTACTCGACGAGATCGGCGTCGATGCCGTGATGGCGATCTCGGGGCTGACAGACGAGACCGCGCATCGCACCATCAATCTCGTCATCGAATCAGAAGGCGGCGCTGCTTACTTGGCGGTTCGAACTGAGGGAGGATATACGCTCCTGCGCGAGCGGCCTGGTTCGTGACCAATCGTGCAATCCGTCGCCTCGGCGCGCTCTTCGTCGTGCTCTTTGCGATCATCGTCGTCCGTCAGTTCTGGATTGCGCTGGTCGAAGCGCCGGCGCTCGACGCGGACCCCCGTAACCCGCGGGTCGCGCTCCTTGCACAAGGCCGTGGCGACATCGTCGCAAGTGACGGGACGGTCCTCGCGCAGAGCAAAAACGCGAAGCGCGTCTATCCGCTGGGAGCGCTCGTCGCGCATGCCGTCGGGTACGATTCGCCGCGTTACGGGACATCCGGGCTCGAAGATGCATTCGATCGTGCGCTCACGCCGCGACCCGTATCGGCCGACGTCCTGGCGCAGGTCACCTCGCTCTTCGGGGGCGCGCAGCCGGTCAGCCGCGGAGCCGAGGTCATCACGACCCTCGACGTCGCGACGCAACGCGCCCTGGTCACGCAGCTCTCGCGCTATTCGCGCGCGGCCGGGATCGTCATCGAACCTCAGAGCGGAGCCGTCCTCGCCCTTGCGAGCGTCCCCGGATTCGATCCAAACACGATCGATGCGGACTTTCCACGGCTCGCGCACAGCGGATCGAGCCCTCTGCTCGATCGTAGTACGTCAGGGCTCTACCCGCCGGGCTCGACGTTCAAGATCATCACGGCAGCCGACGCGCTGGAGGCGGGGATCGTCACGCCGCAGTCCACGTTCACCGACAACGGTTCCCTCGTCGTCGGAAACTTCACGATTCACGACGATGAGGGCGAGGTGACCGGGACCCAGACGCTCGCGGGCGCGTTCGCGCTCTCGAGCAACGTCGATTTCGGTCAGATCGTCCTGCGGCTGGGGGTCGACGAGTGGTATGCCGCTGCCCGACGTTGGGGGCTGGGGCAACCGCTCGAATTCGACCTGCCGGCGGCGCGCGACCGCATCCCGCCGCAGGCCGACGTTTCGCCGTCGATCCTCGCTCAGATGGGGTTTGGGCAGGCGTCCCTCCTCGTCTCGCCGCTGCGCATGGCGCTGGTCGCGGCGACGATCGCCAACGGCGGCGTGACCCCGCGCCCGTACCTGGTGCGGGCCGTTCGAGGCAACGGCATATCGGTACAGACCAAGACCGAACAGCTCGCCAATCCAATCTCGCCGCAAACGGCGGCGACCGTGCGCGACATGATGCTCGAGGTCGTCCGCCACGGGACCGGGACCGCGGCTGCGCTCCCGAACGTGAGCGTCGCCGGAAAGACGGGGACCGCGACGAATCCAGCAGGGAGAGCGCATTCGTGGTTTGTCGCTTTCGCGCCGGCAGAGGCGCCGCGCGTTGCGGTTGCGGTCGTCGTCGAGAACGCTGGATATGGGGGCGCCGTCGCCGCCCCGATTGCACGCAACGTCCTGCGAGTCGCTTTAGCGCGGCGGTCCTGATCGTGAACGAGCAAATCTACAACAATCGTTATCGGATCGAAGGTCGCGTCGGCGAGGGCGGGATGGCGGTCGTTTATTCCGGGACGGACATCCTCTTGCGCCGGCGCGTTGCCATCAAGGTGTTGCGCTCGCAATACGCGATCGACGACGATTTCGTCCGCCGCTTCTATCACGAGGCGGAGTCGGCCGCCCGGCTATCCCACCCCAACATCGCCAACATCTACGACGTCGGACGTGAGGGCGACGCCTACTATATCGTGATGGAGCTGATCGACGGTTCGACCTTGGGCGAGCTCATTGCGATCGACGGCAAGCTGCCGGAGCGGGTCGCGATCGACTATGCAGCGCAGATTTGCGCCGGCTTGGCGTACGCCCACCGTCAAGGCATATTGCATCGCGACATCAAGCCGGCGAACATCCTGGTGACGAAGGACGACGTCGTCAAGCTTTCCGACTTCGGGATAGCCCGGGCGATCTCGGAGCGTTCGTTGACGGTGACGCAGCCCGGGATGGTCATGGGGAGCGTCTATTATCTTTCGCCCGAGCAAGCCCAAGGGCACGAACTCTACGAGCAATCCGATCTGTATAGCGTCGGCGTCGTCCTCTACCAGATGCTCACCGGCAAATTGCCCTTCACAGGGACATCTCCCGTGACGGTCGCACTCAAGCACGTCTCCGAAGCGGTCCCTGAAAACGAGCTCGAAGCCGTCGGGGTGAGCCCGGCGGTTCGCTCGATCATCATGCGACTATTGGCGAAGGCGCCGGCCGACCGGTACGCTTCGGCGAGTGAGGTCGCATCGGTCTTGCGCGAGGCGCGGGAGCGGCCGAGCACGGTGTACGCGGCGCGCGGCTCGAACCCGACCGATGCGCCGACGACGACGATACCGATCGTCGCGCCGCCGCCACGACGCTCGTCGTCGCCGGATCGTCCGCAGCGAGCGCCGACCAACGGTGAGAGCCATGCGATCGAGACCGATGACGTACCGCCGCGACGCGGGTGGCTGTGGCCGGCTTTCGCGTTGCTGCTCCTGACCGCGGCATTCGGCGGTTACATCGTTGCTAGCGGCGTTGGGATCCCATTCTTGCATGCGCGGACGGTGACGCTCGGCGACTACGTCGGTCAGTCGTCGATGCAAGCACAGCAGTCGCTCGCGATTCTCGGCATCACGCCGAAGATCACTCAGATCGAGAGCGCGACGATCCCGCCCGACCGGGTTGTCCGCCAGACGCCCGACGGCGGCTCGACGATCTCGACGAACGATCCCGTCGAGTTGTTCGTGAGCGCGGGCCTGCCGATGGTCACGATTCCGGACGTGCGCACGTTCTCGAAAGTCGATGCGCAGCGCCTCTTCACGCAAGCGAAGCTCCGGACGAAAATCGTGCAGCAATTCAGCGACTCGCCGCAGGACAGCGTCGTCGATGTGAAGCCGGCGCCGGGAATGCAGGTCCACGAAGACTCGGTCGTAACGCTCGTCGTCTCGCAAGGAAAGTCTCCGGTCGCTGTTCCCAACGTCGTCAGCATGACGCTCGACGCGGCGACGGCGGCGCTCGAGCGGCTGGGCTTGAAATTGCAGGTCGGCGATCGTCAGGCCACCGACAACATCCCGGAAAATACGATCGCAGCGCAAGACCCCAAGGATGGGACCAAGGTCCCGCCCGGCTCGGCCGTGACGGTCGTCGTCAGCAGCGGCGCAGGCGCGACGGGCGTGCCGGACGTCACGGGGAAAAGCACGCATGACGCAATCAGCGCTTTGCAAGCGGCGGGTTTCGATCCGGTCTTTTCCTACACCGTGCAGAGCGGAGCGCCGGGGACCGTACTGCGGCAAGTCCCGCCGGCCGGGACGGCGCTCAAACACGGCTCGGGCGTCACGATTATGGTCACCGCATCCGGCGTCGTCCCCGAGACGAGCGGGATGAGCCTCGACGAAGCGAAGGCCGCCTTACAGAATGCAGGCTACGTCGTCGGCAACGTGACAGCAAGTCCTGAAGGACAAGGCGGAAAGATCGTGCGGACCGATCCTGTCGCCAACACGCCGTTACGCCCGGGCGAGGCCGTCAACATCATCTACAATCAAGCGCGGTGAAGATGCGCTTATTAGGCGTCGACCCGGGATTGCGAACGACGGGATATGGGATCGTCGAAGCCGATGCGCGTACACTGCGGCTGATTGAAGCCGGTGTCATCGAGCCCGACGCCGATCTCCCGCTCGAAGGACGTCTCGCGCAACTCTATCGCGCGATGCACGGAATCGTCGCGGAGGCGCGCCCCGAAGCGATGATCGTCGAGGAGTTGTGGACTGCGTACCGCAATCCGTCGACTGCGGTCCTGATGGGACACGCACGCGGCGTCTTGTACCTCGCCGCCGCGCAGCACGGCGTCGCGGTCCATCACCTGGGGCACTCGCTGGTGAAACGAGCGTTGGTCGGATCGGGAGCGGCCCGAAAAGAACAAGTGAAGTCGATGGTGATGCAAGTGCTGGGCTTGACCCTGCGCCCCGAACCGGACGACGTCTCGGATGCTCTCGCGCTCGCGCTGGCTTGGGCTTTTCGTTTTATCGGCGCTCCGGCCCAGCCTGCGCGCCCCCCAACGCTTCGCGTTGGGGCCCCCCGACCTCCGGCGCCATCGCGATCGCGGCGGGGCGCGATTCCCCGAGGGGCGCCGAAAGAACCATGGTCGTGAACTCGTCGCTGAGTTCGGAGCTGTTTCGATAATCATGTTCTCTCGTATTACGGGCAACGTGGTTGAGAGGACGCCCGCGACGGTGGTTTTAGAGACTGGCGGCTTGGCCTATGAAATCGTTCTCCCGCCGTGCGTCGCTGAAAAAGTGCCGTCATCAGTCGGTGCCGCGGTGACGCTCGAGATTTACGCGCAGCTGCAGATCGACGGGAATGCGGGACGGTATACGTTCTTCGGTTTTACGAACGCAATCGAGCGCGAATTCTTTGAAGCCCTCACCAGCGTCGCGAGCATCGGCCCCAAATCCGCGGCGCGGGCGTTCTCTGCGCCGATGGCCCGGATCGCGCAGGCGATCGACCAGGGCGATCACGTCTTCCTCCGGACGCTCCCAGGGATCGGACAGCAAAAGGCGCGCGACATCGTCGCCAAGCTGCAAGGGAAGGTCGCGCGCTTTCTGCTCATCCAGGAAGCGCCCGAGCCGCCATCGGTGCCGATTCCCGACTTTGCGAGCGAAGCGCTGGCGGTGCTTCTGCAGCTCGAGTACAAGCGCGTTGAAGCAGAGGAAATGATCGCCAAGACGCTCGAGCGCGTGCCGCAGATCGACGATGCCGAGACATTGCTCGCCGAGATCTACCGCCAGCGCGCCGGAGCCCCGGCATAGTGCCACCCGTTTGGCTCCGCGACGGCGTAAAAGGACCACATATGTTGTTGAGCGCGCCCTCGGGGGATGGCTGTTCTAGGAAAATGAGGAGCGCGCGTAAGGCTTGGGGGCCTAGTGGGGGGCGCGGAGCCTGGGGCGGAGCGCCGTTAAAATGAAAGAGATTCGCCGCAAAATCCTGGGCGAGGGAGATGCGGGGCTTGAGCCGGACCGGGTCGTCGATCCGCATGACGCGCTGGAAGAGGAAGTCTATGGGGCGTCGCTGCGCCCGCGCACGTTTGATGAATACGTTGGTCAGGCGCAGGTCGTCGAAAACTTGCGGATCGCCATCGATGCGGCCAAGAAGCGCGCTGAGCCGCTCGAGCACGTGCTGTTCTACGGTCCGCCCGGCTTAGGTAAGACGACGCTCGCGAGCCTGATCGCGCACGAGCTCGGCGCGGCGCTGCGCCCGACGTCGGGGCCAACCCTCGAGAAGCCGAAGGACTTAGTCGGGATCTTAACGTCGCTCGAGGATGGCGACGTGCTGTTCATCGATGAGATCCATCGCTTGGGCCGCGTCGTCGAAGAGTTCTTGTATCCGGCAATGGAAGACTTTCAAATCGACTTCGTCGTGGACAGCGGCGCCTACGCGAAGACCTTGAAGCTCCCACTCAAGCGCTTCACCCTCATCGGAGCGACGACGCGTGCGGGGATGCTCTCGGCACCGCTGCGCGAGCGATTCGGGATCACTCACCATCTCGACTATTATACGGAAGAAGAGCTGCAGCTCATCGTCGAGCGGAGCGCGCGTGTGCTGGGGATTCCGCTCGAACGGGAAGGCGGAGCGACGATCGCCGCCCGCAGCCGCGGGACGCCTCGGATTGCAAATCGTTTGCTGCGCCGCGTCCGCGACTACGCCGAAGTTCGCGCCGACGGTAAAATTACGCAGGCGGTTGCGGATGAAGCGCTCGCGCGCGAAGGTGTCGACGTGCGAGGCCTCGACCGGCTCGACCGCGCGTTCCTGGGAACGATCGCCACGCAGTACCATGGCGGCCCCGTCGGCATCGGTGCGATCGCCGCAACCCTCACGGAGGATGCGGAGACGCTCGAAGACGTCGTCGAGCCGTTCCTTTTGAAGACCGGGTTCGTGATCCGCACGGCCAACGGCCGCAAAGTCACCGCCAGGGCATACGAGCACTTGGGGATCACGCCGCCGCGCGCAAGCGGCCAGGAGCGCCTTTTCTGAATCGGCGCGTGTTTGCGCTTGGAGCCGCGCTCGTGCTGGGCATCGCGAGGGCGGCAGACGCGAGCGGCGGACTCGACGTGTGGGAGCCGGAGATCCCGACGCCTCCGCCGATCCCGATCTTGCCGGGGAACGTCCACCTTCCGTTGCGCGTGCTCAACCGGCGCAGCGGTGCAATCAGAACGATCGCCCTCGACGAATATCTCTACGGCGTCGTCCCGCTCGAAGTCTCCAGGGAGTGGCCGCCGGCGCTGTTAGCCGCACAGGCGATCGTCGCGCGCACGTATGCGGTCGCGCGCCGCTCGAGCGCTCGTCCGTACGACGTCGTCGACGACGCGGCCGACCAAGTTTACGGCGGACGTGCGGTTCAGACGCCGCTGACCAATGCCGCCGTCGATGCGACGACGGGACAGATCGTCACGTTCAACGGAGCTGCGGCGAGCGTCTTCTACATGGCGTGCTGCGGCGGACACACGGAAGACGCTGCCGAGTTGTGGGGACGTAATCCCCTTCCGTACCTGCGCGGAATCGTCGACCCGTGGTGTGCGGGAGCACCGGGCTATCGGTGGCGTCAGACGATCGCATCCCAGGAGTTCCTGAGCGCGCTCGGGAGCGAGGCCGCGGCGATCGGGAATTTGCAGTCCGTGAGCGCTGCCGATTTCGATTCGTCGGGCCGCCCCCGCAAAGTCATCGTGCGCGGCAGCGCGCGCAGCGTCGATGTCGGGGTCGGCGAGCTGCGACGGGCGCTGGGCCCGCGTGCGCTGCCGAGCACGTTCATCCGGCAAATCGGGCTCGACGCCCAGTCCGCGATCGTCATCGATGGCGCCGGACGCGGGCACGGGGTCGGTCTGTGTCAGTGGGGCGCGCGAAAGATGGCGATGCAAGGTCACGATGCGGCGTCGATCGTGCAGTTCTATTTCCCCGGTACCGTCATCGCGCGTGGCTGATTTGCGGCAGACCGCCGCATACGACTACGAGCTTCCACCCGAGCTGATCGCGCAAGAACCCGCACGTGAGCGCGACGCGTCGCGCTTGATGGTCTTGCGCGGCGCCGCGATCGAGCATCGCAGGTTCGTGGACTTTCCCGGCCTGCTCGACCGGGGCGACGTTTTGGCGATCAACGAGACGCGCGTGATCAAAGCGCGCCTTTTCGGCCGGCGCGAGAGCGGCGGAGCGGCAGAAGTGTTGCTGCTCCGTCCGGCTGGCGACGTGCCGTTCACGGCCTCGGCGCGACGCTGGGATGCATTGGTCCGCCCGGGACGACGGCTGCGTCCCGGTGCGCGGATCGTGTTCGATTCTGCCGGCGCGACGATCGTCGACGCAGCCTCGGATGGAAGGCGGACGATCGAGTTCGATGCTGGGGTCGACGTCGCTGCATTGATCGAGCGCCACGGCAACGTCCCCTTGCCGCCGTACATTCGGCGGCCGCCCGCTGATGCCGAGGAACGGTATCAAACGATCTTCGCGCGCGTGCCCGGGAGCATCGCGGCCCCGACCGCGTCGCTGCACTTTACGCCGGCCGTAATCGACGCCATTCGGGGACGCGGCGTCGAGATCGTCCCGATCGTCCTCGATGTTGGACTGGGGACGTTCCGCCCGGTGGTGACCGCGTCTATCGACGAGCACCTCATGCACGCCGAGCGCTTCGAGATTCCTCAAGGATCGGCGGATGCGATCGCGCGAGCAAAGCGCGAAGGCCGCCGCGTCGTGGCAGCGGGGACGACCGTCGTTCGGGCGCTGGAAGGCGCGGCCGCCGCGGGATCGTTGGAAGCGGGAAGCGGGACGACGGAGCTGTTCATCACGCCGGGATTCTCGTTCCAGATCGTCGACTCGCTCCTGACGAATTTTCATTTGCCTCGTTCGACGCTGCTCGCGCTCGTCTGTGCGTTCGCTGGTTATGAACGAATTATGAATGCCTATCGAGAAGCAATCGCAGGTCGTTACCGTTTTTTCTCCTTCGGGGATGCGATGTTCATAGCGGAACGAGGGTAGAGGGGTGTGAGAGAATGCGGCCCAAAAGGGGAGCCTCGTGTCCGATAGCTCGCTAAACCTCGCGCGATTGACCGATTTGCTCGGCGATGACCGGGCTGCGATCGTCGAAATCCTCGATCTTGCCGTCGGCACGTGCCGCAAGGCACTCGATACCCTGCGAACGCTGGGCCCGAAGAGTCCGGCGGCGGCAATCGAGCACGCGGCCCACGCGATGAAGGGCGCTGCGGCGAACGTAGGTGCAGAGGCGCTGGCGGCGCTCGCTACCGGGTTGGAAGAGCAAGCCCGCCACGAGCGGATCGCTGACTTCGAAGCGAGCGTGCACGATATTGCGTCCGAGTTCCATCGGTTCGAAGGCGCCGTGCGCGCCTATCACGACGGGGCCGACGCGACGTAAGACGACGGATCCCGCGGCGTGACGAAGAGGGTGCGCGCGTTCGTGTACCAGACGCGACCCGCGGGTGCATCGCGCTGCTTGCGCACGTGCTTGCGCGCGACGTAGTCGATCGCGACGTTCTCGGCGCCGCGTGCCTTACTATGGAACGCTGCGGCGGCCGCTGCGGCGCGGAGATCGGCGTCCGAGGGCTCCCGGCCCGGCGGAGCTTGGAGAACGACATGCGCTCCGGGTTGCTCGCGTGCGTGAAACCAGAGATCGGAGGGGCGTGCGACCCGAAACGTCACGTGAGCATTCTCCTCCGGTGAGCGGCCGACGTAGATTCGTGCCCCGGAAGGGAGATCGAAGCGCGGCGGAGTGCGCTTGCGCCGTTGCTCTCGTGCGCGCGCCGGCGGAGCGCCGCGCGCTGCGCCGAAGGCGCTCGAGATCTCGCCGATGACGGCGGCGTCGGCGCCGTCGAGCTGCCATTCGAATTCCTCGAGGGCCGCAAGCTCCGCAGCGACGTGGCTCAAACGACGCTCGACGTGCGGCAGGCCGTCGACGAGTTTGCGATAGCGCGCAAAGATCGCGGCTGCGTTTGCCTTTGCATCGAGCGCGGGATCGAGCGCGATCTCGAAGCGGGGATCGATCGGCGGTGAGAAGCGTGTCGCTCCCGTAGGGACGAGGTGGGTGAAGGCGTAGAGTGCCTCGCCCTGGGCGCGCAGGCGGTCGCGGCCGGCGGCATCGTCCCGCGCGGCGAGGAGACGTGCACGTTCCGCGCGCAGCGCGGCGACCCGACGCTCGAGGCGCTTGCGCAAAGCGGCACGCTTGCGCACGAGGGCACTTTGGTCGTCGCGCGCGCGCCGCTGCGCGTCGAGCGCGCGCAGGGAGTCGAGGACGGATGCTTCCCCGGGAGGCTGCAGGCTTGCGCTGACACCGGTTGGGCGAGCGCGCGCCGGACGCGGTGGGGGCGGTGCGTAGGCCCCGCCGACGAGGATGCTGCGCCGCTGGTTCTCCGCGGGGCCGAATTGTTTGGCTGCGGCGACGATCGTCTGATCTTTGAGGAGTATGACGTTGCCGAATTTTGGGACCAACTCGAGGATGAGCCGGTACTCGTCGACGACGCCGAAACGCGAGCGGGCGGCGAAAGCGATCGTCAGGATCCGCTCGCCCGGCCAGGCTCCGACGCCGGCAACGCGCATCCCGCGCAGCGTGGTCGCGATAGCTCGCAGGTAACCGGGGTCGCCTTGGATCGAGATTTCGACGGTGTCCAAGAAGACGACGGGGGGTGAGCCGAAGGGATCCAGGATCAAGACATCGCCGCGCCCGGTGAAGGCGAGGGCGGCGCGGCCGTCGTCGATCAAGCCGGCGTCGCGCAGGCGCGTGCCCCGCAGGCGCCCGTCGAGCTCCGCCGCGAGCCGGTGGACGAAGGTCGAATCCGTCTGCACCCGAGCTGGTTCGGGGAGGGCATCGAGCTGCCCGCTTAGAATAGGAATGGTTTGCCGGTTAGGCGTGGAGGTTTTTCGCTGGCGGGGCCAGGTCTGCTTTTCGTCGTGTCGGGTCCATCAGGCGCGGGGAAAGATACCTTGGTTGCCGCGTTACGAGACCGCATGCCCCGGGTCCGGTACTCGGTCTCGGCGACGACCCGAGCGCCTCGGCCGGGAGAGCGCGACGGAATCGACTACCATTTCCTTCCGCGAGCGCGCTTCGAAGAATGGCTGGCTGAGGGCAAGTTTCTCGAGACCCACGAGTACAACGAAAACCTGTACGGAACGCCGCTGCCGTATCTTGAGGAAACGCTGCGCGAAGGCTACGACGTAGTCATGAAACCCGAAGTCAACGGTGCCTTGGCGATCAAAAAAGCCTATCCCGACGCAACCCTTATCTTTCTTCTACCCGAGAAATTCTCCCAGCTTCAAAAGCGGCTCGAAGCCCGCAGAACGGAGACGACCCAAGAGATCGCCGCGCGCATGGCGATCGCTCACGAAGAGCTCAAAGAAGTGCGCAGCTTCGACTATCTCGTTATCAACGAACATGGCCGTGAGGCAGACGCGGTCGAGGACCTAGTCTCGATCGTGCGCGCCGAGCGCTACCGTATCCACCGCTACTCCGATTCCGTCATTAGGATGATTGAACAAACATGAGTGACTCCGTCTTCGGCGATCTCGATGGGCTCTTGCAGCACGTCGACTCGAAATTTACCTTAGTCAACGTCGTAACCAAGCGAGCCAAACAACTCAACAACGGCGCGCCGCCTTTGACCGAGCGCGTGAACCCGAACAAGCCGGTCTCAACCGCCTTCAACGAGGTCCGGACCGGCAAGATCCCCTATCGCCGCACCCGCGAAGGGATTAAGTAAGCAAACCCCATGTGCGGCATTGTCGGTTATGTCGGCGGACGCGATAGCGTCCCGATCATACTCGACGCGTTGCAGCGCCTGGAGTATCGCGGGTATGACAGCGCCGGCATAGCGGTCATCGACGAGCACGGCGCGCTGACCGGGACCAAAGCCGAGGGCAAGCTCGCACACCTCGTCGAGCGGCTGAAAAACGGGCACGCCGTCCACGGCCGCATCGGCGTCGGGCATACCCGCTGGGCGACGCACGGCAGGCCTTCAGACGCGAACGCGCACCCGCATATGGATTGCACCGGGAAGATTGCCGTCGTCCACAACGGGATCATTGAGAACTACGGCGCCCTGCGCGCCGAGTTGCTCGCGGCGGGGCACGTTTTTAAGAGCGAGACCGACACCGAAGTCATCTCGCACCTGATCGAGGCCAACTATCACGGCGATCTCGTCGAGGCCGTCCGGCACTCGCTCGCTCAGGTTCGCGGCGCCTATGCGCTGGGCGTCATCAGCTCCGACCTGCCGGGAAAGCTGATCTTCGCGCGTAACGGCGCGAGCCCGCTCGTTGTCGGCGTGGGTGATGGCGAGATGTTCGTCGCCAGCGATACGCCGGCGATCCTGCAGTATACCCGTAAGGTCGTGGTCCTGCGCGAAGGTGAGCTGGTCGAGGTCGGCCGCGACGGCTTCGCTCTCTCTGCATTCGACGGCGCACCGATCGTACGCGACGTGGAGCAGGTGATGTGGGACGCAGGTGCGGCGGAGAAGAGCGGCTTCAAGCATTTCATGCTCAAGGAGATCTTCGAGCAGCCCAATGTCGTGAAGGAGACGCTCGCGGGCCGCATCGACGAATCGAACGACGTGCAGCTCGCGAGCGAGCTGGGCATCCACGACAGCTTTTTCCGCGCCATGACCAAGATCTCGATCACCGGTTGTGGGACCGCCTATCACGCCGGGATGGTCGGGATGTATCTCATGCGTGCGCTTTGCCGGCTCCCCGTCGAGATGGAGCTGGCCAGCGAGTTTCGTTACGGCGACCGGTTGATGGACCCGCGCACCTTGACGATTGCCATGTCGCAGTCAGGCGAGACGGCGGACACGATCGAGGCGGTTCGGATTGCCCAGGAGGCCGGCTCGCCGATCTTGGGCGTTTGCAACGTCGTCGGCTCGCATCTTGGGCGCTTAGCCGACGGGATGCTCTACACGCGGGGCGGTCCCGAGATCGGCGTCGCCGCGACGAAGACGTATCTGTCGCAGACGATCGCGACGGTGCTCCTAGCGATCTACCTCGCCCGCGTCCGCGGGACGACGCCCGTCGAGCGTTTGCGCGAGATCGCCGAGAACACGAAGCTCTTACCGGCGGCGGTCGACGTCGTCCTCAACACCTCGGAGAAAATCAAGCGCGTCGCGCGACGAATTCGCCGGGCGCGCTCGGTGCTGTTCATCGGACGATACGTCAATTTCCCGACGGCGATCGAGGGCGCGCTCAAACTCAAGGAGATCAGTTACATCCATGCTGAGGGCTACGCGGCGGGCGAGATGAAGCACGGTCCGATCGCGCTCCTGGATTCGAAGGTTCCGGTCGTGGGGATCATGACCGACGGGCGCGTCCGCGAGAAGATGATTTCGAACTTGATGGAAGCGAAGGCGCGCGAAGCGCCGATCGTCGTCGTCGCCAACCATGGCGACGAAGAGGCGGCGGCGCTCGCCGATCACGTCTTCTGGGTCCCGCGCGTCGACGAGCTCCTCTCGCCGATCGTCAACGTCGTCCCGCTGCAATTGCTCGCATATCACATCGCCGACATCGACGGAAAAGACGTCGATCAACCGCGCAATCTCGCGAAGACGGTGACGGTAGAATAGCGCCGAGGGCGCTAGGCAAGCTAGCCATCGGTCGTCTTTACGATTGCTTAACAAGTGTGAGCACGCTCTCGCGCATTCATGCATGCAAGTGAGTATCCTTATCTTAGAAGAGGTTCTCACCCATGGTGCTCCCACAGTGAAAGTTTTGGACATCGATCGGCTCACGAGTGTCTTCGACGACTCCGCCGAGATCGTCGAGGTGGTGGAGCTCCTGGTAGCGACCGCCGATTCTCTGACCAAACGGCTGGGAACGGCGCTCGAGAAGCAACAGGCCGATGAAGGTGCCTATCTCGCGCATGAGTTGAAGGGCGCTGCGGGCAACGCGGGCGCGGAGACGCTGTGCGAACGCAGCCGCGTCGTCGAGATGGCGTTCCGGGAGAAGAACTGGCGGATGGTACGTTGGGCGCTTGCCGATATGCAGGCGAGCCTCGCGGTGCTGCATTACGAGACTTCCGAATTGCGGGGAGGCGCGTGATCGCGGAACGGATTCCAGGGGTGATCGTCGACGACACGGAGGTGAACAATCGGATCTACGCGGGATTGCTCAAGAAAGCCGGTGTGACCGAGACGGTCGCGTTCACGAAATCGTCCGACGGCATGGCGTGGTGTGCCAAACACGATGTCGCGTTATTGGTCCTCGACTACAAGATGGGGACGCCGGACGGCTTCGAGTTTATCGCGCAGTTCAGACGGGTGCAGCACAACCGTGAAGCGCCCATCATCATGATCACCGGCGACCACAATCGAGAGGTCCGTTATCGAGCCCTGGACGGCGGCGTCAGCGACTTTCTCACCAAGCCGGTCGATCCGCCGGAGTTGATCGCTCGCGTGCGCAACTTGCTTGCGCTGCGCGAGAGCCGGCGGTCGCTGAAGCTCCAGGCGGCGTATCTCGCCGATCAGGCGACGTGGCTTGCGGCCGAGGTCCGCAAGGTGACGCAGAAGCTGCGTGAGCGGGAGCGCGAGACGATCTGCGGGCTGACGCGGGCCGCCGAGTTTCGCGACAATGAGACGGGGATGCACATCGTGCGGATGGGCATGTTTGCCGCCGAGCTCGGCCGGACTATGGGCATGCCCGAAGACGATCTGGACATGCTGCAGCTGGCTGCGCCGATGCACGATATCGGCAAGGTCGCGACACCGGACAACATTCTGCGCAAGGAAGGTTCGCTAACACCCGAAGAGTCGGCGATCATGCGCGAGCACACGGTCGCGGGCTACGAAATCCTTAAGGAGAGTCCGTCCGAGCTCTTACGCAAGGGGGCCGAGATCGCGCTGAGCCACCACGAGAAGTTCGACGGATCGGGATATCCCTATGGCCTGCGCGGCGAGGCGATCCCGCTTTGGGGGCGCATCTGTGCGGTCTGTGATGTGTTCGACGCTCTGACGTCGAGCCGGCCGTACAAGGTCGCGTGGCCGCTGGAGCGAGCCGTCGACCAAATTTCGGATGATGCCGGATCACACTTTGACCCGCGCTTGGTCGACGCGTTCACAGCGGTCGTTCCGAAGCTTACCGAGATCAAGCAGCGCTACACGGACGCGGCGTAACGACCGCTCAAGGCCCGGGGCGCTCTGCGCCGAAGTGCGAGCCTCGTGCCGGTGTCCCGCTCCGATGGGCGCGCTTTCGGCGAGCTGCGCTCGATCACGATCGAAACGAACTATCTCGCCTTTGCTGAGGGAAGCGCCTTCATCAAAGTCGGCCGCACGCACGTCCTCTGCGCCGCGACAATCGAAGACAGAGTCCCACCATGGCTCAAGGGGCGCGGGACTGGTTGGGTGACCGCGGAGTACTCGATGCTCCCTCGGGCGACGCAAGAGCGGACGCAGCGCGAAGCCAGCCGCGGGCGTATCGGAGGCCGGACGCACGAGATCCAGCGACTCATCGGCCGGGCCCTACGCGCGGTCACCGACATGAAGAAGCTGGGCGAGCGCAGCGTGTTACTGGACTGTGACGTGTTGCAGGCGGACGGAGGGACACGCACCGCCGCAATCACCGGGGCATACGTCGCCCTGGCCCTCGCCTTACGCACGGCATTCGATCCGTCGATCCTCGAGAGCTGGCCGTTGACCGGCGCGATCGCGGCGACGAGCGTCGGCTTCATCGATGGCATTGCCATGCTCGACCTCGCATACGACGAAGACAGTCGTGCTGAAGTCGATATGAACGTGGCCATGACCGATGCCGGCCGGTTCGTCGAGCTGCAGGGGACCGCGGAGGGTAGAGCGTTCTCGCGGGATGAGCTGGAGGCGCTCCTTGGTCTGGCCGAGAGCGGGATCCGGCGCCTTTTCACGGCGCAGCAGGTTGCTCTCGAGGAGCAGGGATTTCCCGTTACCGCGCGTGTCTGATTCGCAACGGCTACGCGCGCTGGTCGCCACGATCGGGGGTTTCTATATTCGGGACCGCTCGATGAGCCGCGAGCAGAAGAAGATCGAGCGCAGCTTAGCCGGCGGGGCCCCGAGCGATGGGGAAGCGCGCGCCTATCTGGCCGCAGCGCGGCGCTATTTTTCGGGTTTCGAACGCGAAGCGCGCGCCCACCTCGAGCAGGTCGATCGTGAGCTCGAAAAATTGTATCAAGTTCAGTACAATCTGGCCGCGGAGCGCGGGGTCGCTCAGCGCCGCGTCGAGGCGACGCAAGGCGTCCTCGTATCGATCGAGGAAATCGCCGCCGAATGAAGGTCTTAGAGGAGGCAGGGCGCGAGACGACCGGCTTTTTGGAGTACGCCGGCGGCGTCGCCGAACTGCTTGCCGACGCGGTCCATTTCATCGGCCGGCTGGCCGTGCGCGGCAAGGAAACGATGGATCAGGCCTATCTGCTCGGGGTGAACTCGTGGACGATCGTCATCTTGACCGCGATGTTCACGGGTGCCGTGATCTCGCTCGAATCGGCGGTGCAGGCGGTTCGATACGGCTTTTCTGCCTTCGTCGGCAATGCGGTAGCCTACGGGACCGTCCGGGAGCTCGGCCCGATGTTGACGGCGGTCGTCGTCGCGGGTCGCGCCGGCGCGGCGATTGCGGCCGAGATCGGCTCGATGGTCGTAACGGAGCAGGTAGAGGCCCTCGAAGCCCTTGGGCTCTCTCCGACCCGGATGCTCGTCGTCCCACGATTAATCGCGATGCTGGTCACGCTGCCGATGTTGACGATCTTTTCGGAGATCGTCGCAATTATCGCCGGCATGTGGGTCGCGTATGGTACGGCGCACATCCCCTTCGATGCGTTCCTGGACTCGGCCCGGCAAACGCCGTTCGAGGACGTCCTCAAGGGGTTGAGCAAGTCGCTCGTCTTTGCCGTCATCATCGTGATGATCGGGACGTATCAAGGCTTACGCACGCGGGGCGGCGCGGCGGGCGTCGGCAAGTCGACGACCGCGGCGGTCGTCACTGCGATCATCCTGATCTTCCTGTTCAACTTCATGCTGTCGTTCCTGCTGTTCGGTGCCTAAGCATCTCATCGCCCGTCTCGAAGACGTGAGCCTAAGCTTCGGCTCGAAGCTCGTCCTGCATCACTGCAGTTTGGACGTCGTCGAGGACGCAATCACGTGCGTGATCGGACTTTCAGGCGCAGGCAAATCGACGATTCTTCGACTGCTCAACGGCCTGCGCAAACCGGACAGCGGTCGGGTCTACGTTCACGACATCGACATAGCGACGCTGAGCCCCCGCGAGCTGATCGAGTTTCGGCGTTCGATCGGCTTCTCGTTTCAGTTCGCGGCGCTGTTCGATAGCCTCAGCATCTTCGAGAACGTCGCGCTGCCGCTACGCGAGCACACGAAACTGAGCGAGAGCGAGATTCAGCATCAAGTGACGAGCGCACTGGAGAATGTCGGCCTGGCCGGCGTCGAGGACAGGCTGCCGGCCGAGCTCTCGGGCGGGATGATCAAACGTGCCGGGTTCGCTCGAGCGATCATCACGAGTCCGGAGCTGGTCCTGTACGACGAGCCGACGACCGGCTTGGATCCGATCATCACCCATCTCCTCACCGAGACGATCGTGCATTTACGCCAAAGGCTAAAGGGAACCGCGGTCGTCGTCTCACACGATCTGGAGAGCATTTATCACATGGGTGACTACGTCGCGATGCTATTCGAAGGAGCGGTCATCGCCTACGGTACCGTCGGGGAGCTTCGTAAGTCTGAGAATCCAATCGTGCAACAATTCTTGCAGGGCAGCGAAGTCGGCCCGATCCCGGTCGGATAGCGGATGAAAAGACAAGCCGTCGTCGGGCTGTTCTCGATCTTCGCCATCATCGGTTTGTTCGTGATATTTTGGTTCCTGAACAATCTCGGCACCAAACTGGGCGGCTATCGCATGGGCGTCCGTTTCCCGGCAGCTGCGGGACTGCGTCCGGGCTCGCAGGTCCTCTTGAGCGGTCTCGCTATCGGGACGGTCGACAGGATCGTGTTTGCGCCCGACTATACGGTCGACGTCATCCTCGCAATCAAGGGCAGCATCCCGGTGCTCAGCTTTCTTCCGGGATCCGCGCCGCCGAGCGGCTACGATGTGCCGAAGGGCTCGACGTTCCTGGTCCAAGCGCCCCTGACCGGCGACGCTTCGGTGGTCATTTTACCGCCGCCGCCTGCAGAGGCGAAGTCAGCCGGGAGTTGGCCGCACGAAGTGCTCGCCCTCGACGAGCAGCCGGCGGGAAAGGGCTCGGCTTCGTTTCAGGACGTGCTGGCGCAGGGCGGCGGCATGCTGACCGATTTGCAGAGGCGGCTCCCGTCGATCTTGGACGGTCTAAAGTCGGCAGTGAACAACGCCAACGATATGGCGATCCATGGTAATGAGTTAACGCAGCATCTCTCGATGAAGCTCGACTCGTTAACCGGGAAGCTGCAGACGGCGTTGGACGAGGCCGGAGGGAACATCACCGCGATAACCAGGGACTTCCGCGACGTGACGCGCTCGAATCGCGGCCGTTTGGAGTCGGTCCTCGCGCATCTCAACTCCGCGACGGTTGGTCTCAACGAGGCGGTTGACTCGATGCGAGCGCTCGCGGGCGACCAACAGTTGCGCGGCAACCTATTGCAGACCAGTCAGAACATCGCTGATGCATCCGCATTGCTCGCGAAGATGGCGGCCAGCGCGCAGCAACTGACCGGCGATCCGCAGACGCAAGCGCAGCTGCGCGACACGGTCGCACAACTCAACGCGGTCATGCAGAAGGCGAATTCACTGCTGGCCGCAATCGGCGGGACCTCGAGCGTCTACGGCGTCGACGCCGGCGCGACGCCCGCTCCGGCTCCGACGATCGTCCCCAGTGGGGGCCACGCGCCGCAAACAGTGCCTTCTTCGGGCGGCACGAAGACCGTCCCCGACTCGGGGGCGCAGCGCGTGACGCTGAATAAGTTCGTCAAGACGCTCGTCGGCTTCGAAGTGCGTCTGAACGAGCTCAACCCCGCTCCGGTGAACGGCTTGGCAACGCCGATCCTGGGGACGAACCGCGGTCCGCAAAGCGACTTCAATCTCGTGGTCTTACCGCACGCGCCAATGAGTTTCGTGGCGGGTGCAAACAATTTGGGCCCGCCTCCCAACGGTGGGCAGACGACCTACAACTTTGCTTTGCTCACCTCGGTAGCGCCGGGGTTGCGGGCCGGGGCGGGGGTGCTGTACTCGACGTTGGGCTTGATGTCGCAATATACGCCGCCGAAGAGTGGGATCGGCTTCCAAGGTCTGATCTACAACCCGCAGTATCCGACCATGGACGCCTACGGGACCCTGCACGTCGCGCCGAAGGCTGCGATCTTCGGGGGAGAACGCGACATCTTGCACTCAGGGCGCCGGACGGTCTTCGGGCTGCAGCTGAACTTTTAGCCGATGATCCCGATCGGGGAAGGCTCGCGCAGCCCGATCTTCCCGATCGTCACCTACGCGATCATCGCGGCGAACGTGTACGTGTTCCTTGCCGAATTCTCGGCGCGAAACGTCGACGCGTTCATCAACGCGTACGCGGCGATCCCTTACGATATTACCCACGATATCGCCCTTGCGGCGCCAAGTCCGCCGATCCCGGGCCTGACGTTGCTCACGTCGATGTTCCTGCACGGGAGCATCCTGCACATCTTTTTCAACATGCTCTTCCTCATGGTCTTCGGGCCGCAGATCGAGTATCTGTGCGGGCACGCGCGGTACGTGCTCTTCTATCTACTCTGCGGTGTTATCGGCGGCGTCGCGCAGGTTGTGATCGGTCCAGACAGCCATGTGCCGGCGATAGGAGCCTCGGGGGCGATCGCGGGCGTCCTGGGCGCATACCTCGTCAATTTTCCGACGAGCAACATTAACACGATCGTCCCGATCGGATGCTTCCCGCTGTTTTTGCGGCTGCCGGCGATCGTGGTCATCGGCGTTTGGGCTCTCATACAGTTCGTCAACGGGTTCGGGTCGATCTCGGATCGTGCGGCGGCGGCGCAGAACGGCGGCACCGCGTACTTTGCGCATATTGGAGGATTCCTCGCCGGCGTGATTTTGATTTCGTTTTTCCGGGTGCGCAGGAGTCCGCGCAGATATCGATACTATTATTGACGATCATCCCGAAAAACTGAAGGAGGAGCAATGCAGGGTACACTGAGGTGCTGTAGTCGCGCTTCTTTTCTGGTTGGCGCCTCGGCACTCGGAACGATCGGCGCAACCGGAGTCATCGGATGGGACGCGGCCCGGGCAGCGGGTTACGCAGGCGCCAACGTGGCGCCGGACGACGCGCTCTCCAGGCTGATGCAAGGGAACGCCGCCTACGTTCACGAGATGGCGGGATCGCGCTTGAATACCATTGAGGAGCGCGCGGCGCTCGGCAAAGGGCAAGCTCCGTGGGCATCGATCCTCACGTGTGCCGACTCGCGGACGGCGCCGGAAATTCTGTTCAATCAGGGGCTGGGGGATATTTTCGTCGACCGGGTCGCCGGCAACGTCGCAACGTCTCTTGAGACAGCAAGCCTCGAATTCGGCTCGGCAGTCCTGGGTTCGCAGCTGATCATGGTGATGGGCCACTCGGGTTGCGGGGCCGTCCGTTCGGCGATCGCGTATTCAAAGGGTGAGACGATGCCGAGCGAAGACTTGACGAATCTCGTGCAAACGCTCCAGCCCGCGGTCGAGCGCTCCAAGACGATGAAAGGCGATCAGCTCGCGAACGCGACGAAGGCAAACGCGGTGATCGTCGCGGCGAACCTCCGCGGGAACGCGATCTTCAAAGGGCTCATGGAGAAGAAGAAGTTGAAGATCGTCGCCTCCTACTGCGACCTCTCGACCGGGAAGGTCACGCTGCTCTAGCGACGCTCGTCTTTATCGCGCGGATGGGCCGCGTCGAACGTCTTGCGCATGTGTTCGACCGAGACATTGGTGTAGATCTGCGTCGTCGAGAGGCTCTCGTGGCCGAGCAATTCTTTGATCGTAACGAGATCAGCACCGTTCTCGAGCAAGTGCGTCGCGAAGGAGTGCCGCATCGTGTGCGGGGTTGCGTGATCGCGGATTCCGCTCAAACGTATGAAGGTCCGGAAAATCTCGTACATCGTGACTTGGCCGATCCGCCGCTTGTTCCGGCTCAGGAAAAACGCCTCGTCGCTCGTCCGCGGTCGCACGCCGAGATACATCCGCATCGCGTCGGCTGCGGCTTGGGTGAGCAGGACGGCGCGCTCTTTGTCGCCCTTCCCGTGCCGGATCCGCATGATCCGCCGCTCGAGATCGATGTCGGACATGTTCAGGTTGATCAGCTCGGAGCGCCGGACGCCGCTGCCGTAGAGGACTTCCATGATGGCGCGGTCGCGCAGGCGCTGGAAGTCGGTCTGACCGGCGACCTTCGTGCGCAGGACCTTGGAGACGTCCTCTGCGCGCAAGACGTGAGGAAGGGCCTTGGGCTTTTTCATCCGGGGCAGGTCGTCGGTCGGATTGTCGGTTCGCAGCCCCTCTCGCCGGACGTAGTCGTAAAATCGTCGCAGCGTCGAGACCTTACGCAGGACCGAGACCGTCGCGTACGCGCGCCGGCCGGTGCACTCCATGATGTACTGACGGATATCCGATGCGCTGGCTTTCGGCAGATCCCTGAACGCCGTGAGCCCCTCCGCGTCCTTGGCGGTCGCACCGCGTTTGCGCGCTAGGAAGCGCCCGAAGTCCGCAACGTCCCGCCGGTACGCGATGACGGTGTTCGCGGAGCGTCGCAGCTCCAGCGAAAGGTGCGCCGCGAAGCCGTCGATCAGCACGTCCTCAAGCTCGCTGCGGCCTTTCCACCGCCCCCGGCTCTCAGCCATCCGCCTCTCCTATATACTGACGATAAGAGTAATTTCCGTCAGTTCGTGAACGAGAAATCGGGCTCCTTGTACAACGTGCCGTCGCATGCGTGTCCGGGTTGGGATCGTCGGTGCAGGGCCGGCGGGGCTGCTCTTGTCGCATCTTCTGCATCTCGCCGGGATCGAGTCGGTCGTGCTCGAGCGCCAGAGCCGGGAGTACTGCGAAGACCGGGTCCGTGCCGGCGTGATCGAGCAGGGCGCGCGCGACGTCCTGATCGAGTCGGGCCTTGGGGAGCGTCTCAAACGCGAGGGGCTGTTTCACGGCGGCGTGGCGCTGCGGTTCGCGGGACAGAGCCGGCGAATCGATTTCGTCGCTTTGACCGGGGGCAAAGGCGTGACGGTCTACGGTCAACAGGAGGTCGTCAAGGACATGATCGCGGCGCGCTTGGCGGCAGGCGGCCACGTCGAATTCGACGTCCCCGACGTGAGCGTCCACGGCATCGAAACGACGCAACCGAAGGTTCGCTACACCGACAACGCCGGACACGCGCAGGAACTCGTCTGCGACTTCGTGGCGGGTTGCGACGGCTATCACGGCATCTGCCGCCCGTCGATCCCCCCGGAGGTCCTGACGGCTTACGAGCGCCAGTATCACTTCGGGTGGCTCGGGATCCTTGCGCAAGCGCGCCCCGTCTCCGATGAACTCATCTACGTCAACCACCCGCGAGGCTTCGCGTTGCTCTCGATGCGCTCGATGTCCATCGGGCGCATCTACCTGCAGTGTAAGCCCGACGAGGATCCGGAGGAGTGGTCGGACGATCGTTTTTGGGATGAGCTCGACCGCCGTCTCGAAGGGGTCGACGTCGTGAAACCCGAGCGCGGAAGATCCTTGCGGCCCAAGGACGTCACGCAGATGCGCAGCTGGGTCAGCGAGCCGATGCAGTACGGCCGCCTCTTCCTCGCCGGCGACGCGACACACATCGTCCCGCCGACCGGCGCGAAGGGAATGAACCTCGCAATTGCCGACGTCAGCGTCCTCTCCCGCGCGATCGCGGCCTTTTACGAGAACGGCAGCACCGAGCTGCTCGACCGCTACTCCGAGATCTGCTTGCGCCGCGTCTGGAAGGCCGAGCGCTTCTCTTGGTGGATGACGACGATGTTACACCAGTTCGATGACAAGTCGCCCTTCGAACAGCGTTTGCAGCTAGCCGAACTCGATTATGTGACGAGCTCGCGCGCGGGTTCCGAAAGCCTTGCCGAGAACTACGTCGGCCTTCCATTCGAGTAGCGCTGGAGCAACGCTGTGAACTGCCCGAGCTGTCAGAATCCGATCCCGCCGAATGCACGCTTCTGTCCAAACTGCGGCGCGCCCGTCGCGCAAGCGACGACGGTCGGCAACTACACCGAGCCCATTCCGGAGACGGACAACCCCAAGGAACCAATCGTCCTCGGTGACATGACGCTCAAGGTCGAAGGCGAGCTCGTCCCCGTCGTCGACATCGAACTCGGCCGGCAGCAGACCGTCTACTTCGAGCATCACATCCTTTTATGGAAGCAGCCCAACGTCACGCTCGGCTTCATGGGCCTGCAGAATGCGGCGAAGCGCTTCTTCGCGGGCTTGCAGATCTTCATCTCGACCGCACAGGGCCCGGGGAATCTTGCGGTCTCGCGTGAGGCGCCGGGACAGATCGTCGCGATGCGACTGCAGCCCGGCCAAGCGATCGACGTCCGCGAGCACCAGTTCTTAATGGCGACGAGCGCGATCGATTACGACTTCTACTGGCAACAGGGTTTGGCGAACGTCCTCTTCTCGCGCACGGGATTGTTCATCGACCGCTTCACGGCACAACGCGGGGAAGGCGTCGTACTACTGCACGGCTACGGAAACGTCTTCGAAAAGACGCTCGGCCCGGGGGAGATGATCGATGTCGAACCCGGCGCGTGGCTGTGGAAAGACGCCGCGGTCCAGATGCAGACGGTCTCCGTCCTGCAAAGCGGTGGAGGCGGCGGGCTGATGGGTGCGCTCGGCGCCCTCGTCGGTGGAGTCGCGCTGCAGATGAACCGCTTCTTCGGCCCAGGACGGCTCGGTCTTCAATCGATGACGTATCACGAGCCGGCCTACGAGGGCGCGCAACAAACCGGCGGTCAGGGGAACATCGGCGGCGTGATCAACCAACTCTTCGGAAACCGGCAGTAATAGACGTCGAAGCCGCGCTCGCCTACGCGGAGCGGCACGCCTTACACGCCCTCCTCATCCTGCGCGCCGGCAAGCCCGTGTTCGAACGCTACGGCGACGGCCATCCCGCGACGGCTCCGCACGCGCTCTATTCGGGGACCAAGACCTTCTGGGGGATCCTTGCCGCCGTGGCTGCCCGCGAGGGTCTTCTTCTTCTCGACGAGCCCCTGTGCGAGACGTTCCCCGCCTGGAAAATCGACCCGTGGAAGCGGCGCGTCACGGTCCGGCTACTGCTCAACATGACCTCCGGGATCGGCTTCGGCGGCCTCGGAAACGCGGTCCCGACCTTCGCCCAGAGCCTCGAGACGGAGCTCAAGAGTGAGCCCGGGACGCGCTTCACCTACAGCGGGATCCCACTCCAAGTGTTCGGAGCGCTCCTCGAGCGCAAGCTCGCCGCGCGCAAGCAGACGCCGCACGTGTACCTGGCGGAGAGCATCCTCGATCCGCTCGGGATCAAAGTGGGAAACTGGCGCAAGCTCAAGGACGGAACGCAGCCGCTCCCCACCGGTGCGTTCTTGAGCGCGCCGAATTGGGCGACGTACGGCGAGTTTCTGCGCACCCGCGCGCGCGTGGACTACCCCGAATGCTTTACGGGCTCGACCGTCAACCCGCGCTACGGCCTGGGAATCTGGCTGCAACCCGTGGCCGATCCGAGTGACGTCGCGTACGCGAGCGGATCGGGCGGACAAGCGCTCTACACGGTCCCTTCGCAAACCGCAACGATCGTCCACTTCGGGCAAAGCGCGTCGTATCGTCACGATGCGTTCTTGCGCCGGCTCTTCGGCGATCCGGCGAAACCAGGGCGGCCTGCCGCGAGACGGGAACGCAGCACGCGATGAAAGTCGCGGTTCTCGATGACTACCAACGCGTCGCGGAAGGCCTCGCGGACTGGGAGCGGCTGGACGCTGCCGTCGCGTTTTTCCACGATCATCTCGATGACGAAGGTGCGGTCGCCACCCGCCTCGCGCCGTTCGAGATCATTTCGATCATGCGTGAACGGACGCCGTTTCCGCGCTCGCTCTTCGAGAAACTGCCGAACCTCAAGCTCCTGACCACGAGCGGGATGCGCAATCTGGCGATCGACGTCGAAGCGGCCAACGAGCGGGGCGTCATCGTCTGCGGTACCGAGTCGCCCGGCAATTCGACGATGGAACTGACGTGGGCGCTCATCCTTGCACTCGTCCGCAGAATTCCGCCTGAAGATCGCGCGACGCGCGCCGGCCGCTGGCAGGTAACGCTCGGCGAAGAGGTCCATGGCAAGACCTTAGGCATCGTCGGTCTTGCGCGCATCGGCTCTTCCGTCGCAAGAGTCGGCCTCGCATTCGGCATGAAGATCCTGGCGTGGAACCCGAGCCTTACCAAGGAGCGCGCCGCCGAGCACGGGGCTGAGCTTGCATCCAGCCTCGACGATCTGATGCGCCGCGCGGACGTCGTCTCGATCCACGTCCAACTCAACGAACGATCCCGCGGCCTCATCGGAGCGCGACAGCTCGCCATGCTCAAGCCGACGGCATATCTCATCAATACGTCGCGAGGTCCGCTCGTCGACGAAGCGGCGCTCTTGACGATCCTGCGCGAGAAACGCATCGCCGGCGCTGCGATCGACGTCTACGATCGGGAGCCGTTGCCGCCGGACCATCCGTTCCTGGCACTGGAGAATACGGTTTTGACGCCGCATCTCGGCTACGTCTCGCTACAGCAGTACCAGATGTTTTATCCGCAGATGGTCGAGGACATCGAGGCGTGGCTGAGGGGATCCCCGATCCGCGTCATCACGCCGGCGCGCGCGAAAGCGCCGCACTACTAAGAGACGTAGCTGACGTTGACGCTGCAGCCCGCTGCTTCGGCGCGCTGCAAAACACCCAAGACGTTGTCGATCTCGGCGTCGACGCCGACGACTTCTCCTGCGCTGATCCCGGCCGGTGCGGCGTTTTGCCACAGGATCCGGCGTGCGGTCTGCAGGGCGGCGCGCAAGCGTTGCGGCGTCGCTTCTAAAACGGCCCAATCCTCGAGCGACGTCGGCGGGACGACGCGCCAGCCATCTCCAGAGATCATGTCGTCGTCATCGAACGCATGCGGAATCGCCGTGAGGACGTCGAGCGCTCGCGCATCGGCAGGCTTCATCGGCAGTCCCGCTTCGCTCAAACGGAGCACGTAGCGGAAAAACGCCGTATTGGCGACGGTATATCCGCCGGCTAGGGAGGCGATGCTCACATGGATCATTGCCGGTCCGTTCTCGCGAACCCCCCGACTCCCTTTACACCGGCCGCGCAGTAAACGCGTGGTGGTAGGCAAAGTCTCCGACGGGCTGGACGCTGAAGCCCAGTTTGCCCAAGCGCTCGGCAGCTTCTTGCGGTGTGTAGCACTTCTCGGCAGGCGGTCCGGCAGGCCGCTCGATGAGCGAATTCCAGTCGACGACGAGCGCGTATCCGTTCGGGCGCAGCAGCTTGCGAAGCGAGCGCATCTCCTCGTCGGTGAGCTCGTGCAAGACGTTCACCGCCAAGACTCGATCGACGGTCCCGGCGAGGGCTTTGACGTGTTCGGGATCGATCGGAACGACGTTGGATAAGAGCTCGGCGTCGAGTTTCCCGTGCAGGATTTCGAGCATGGTCGCTTGCTCGTCGAGCGCGTAGAAAGTCGCGTCCAAGCGCGATTTTGCTATCGGGATGACGAGGGCGCCCGTCCCGGTCCCGAAATCGACGATCGTCGCATTGAGCGGTATATCGAGCAAGCTCGCGAGCTGCGTCGGGGGGAGCCACTTCAGGCGCTCCGGATTTTCCAGCCTCGCGGCGTTCGCAGGATCGAACTTGTACGGTTCTCCCTTACTTGCCATGGTTATTTGATCAGCCCGAGCTCCTTGACCGCGTCGCGCTCTTTGCGCAACTCATCAAGCGACAGATCGAACTTCGCTTGGCCGAACGCGTCATGGGTGATCCCCGAGACGATCTTTGACGCCCCGCCCTCAGTCCGGGATGGATACGAAAAAATCAGGCCGGGATCGACGCCGTACTCGCCTTGCGAGCACCGTGCGGTCGAATAACTCTCGCCTGCGCGAGTCTCGTGCGTCAAATTGTGGACTCCCGTGATCGCCGCATTTGCCGCCGAGGCCGCCGACGACGCGCCGCGCGCTTTGATCACCTCGGCACCGCGATTCTGCACGATCCGCACGAAGTCGTTTTCGAGCCAGCTGCTGTCCTTGATCACGTCGGGAACCGGCTTGCCGTCGATTTTGGCGTGCTTGAAATCGGGGAACTGGGTCGTCGAATGGTTGCCCCAAATCGTCATCTGCGAGACGCTCGAAACGTCGACGCCGGCCTTCTTCGCCAGCTGCGAGCGCGCACGCAGCTCATCGAGCGACGTCATCGCGAAGAAACGGTCGCGCGGGACGTCCGGCGCATTGTTCATCGCGATCAAGCAGTTCGTGTTGCACGGATTGCCGACGACGAAGACCCGGACGTCGGCGGACGCATGTTTGTTGATCGCCGCGCCTTGAGTGGTAAAGATCGCTCCGTTGATCTTGAGCAGATCCGAGCGCTCCATCCCTTCCTTGCGGGGGACGGCGCCGACGAGGAGCGCCCAGTTCGCGTCGCGCATCGCAACGTCGACGTCAGCCGTGCAAACGACGTTCTTCAGGAGCGGAAACGCGCAGTCGTCGAGTTCCATTGAGATCCCACGCAGAGCCGGGAGCGCTTGTTCCAGCTCGAGGAGCTGCAGCTCGATCTCGGTATCGGGCCCGAGCATCTGACCCGAAGCGATCCGAAAGATGAGAGCATATCCGATTTGTCCGGCTGCGCCGGTGACTGCGACTTTTACGCGTTTCGCCACGCTGTCTCCGTTTCTAGAAGTACGCCGTTTGCTGCAATTGAGTGCGGTAAGACCACGCTTTCGATACCATGAAGGCGAAAAATCTCTTGCAACGCCGTCCCGGCGGGGTGGTCGAGGCGGTCGACAAAGGCGACGACGCTGGGTCCTGCGCCCGAGAGCGCCACTCCGAAGAGCCCCGGCATCTCGAGCGCGATCATTTCCAATAGGCCGGGGACGAAATTCGCGCGGTACGGCTGATGAATGCGATCCGCCATCGCGATGTGCAGCAAGTCGAGCTTGCCGCTTGCGAGCGCGGCGGCTAGGAGCGAGGCGCGCTGGATGTTGTAGACGGCGTCTCGGCGGCTATACGACGTTGGCAGCACCGCGCGCGCTTCGGCGGTCGGCATGGCGAAATCGGGAACGACGACCACGGCGTACAAGCCGGGAGGCGGATCGAAGCGAGCATATGAGGGGGGGCGGTCGGGATTCTGCACCGCGATGACGATCCCGCCGAGGAGCGCGGGGATCCCATTGTCGGGATGGCCTTCGATCTCGGTGATGAGCTGCGTGAGCGTCCCTTCGTCAGGCCGTTTCTCGGCGAGCTCGGCCCCGATCGCGACGCCGAGGACGGCACCGGCAGCGCTGCCGCCTAAACCTTTGCCGAGCGGGATGTGATTCTCGACGCGCACGTGCAAGGGTGGTGCATTGCGGCCCAGGACGCGCGTCATTCCGCGCGTGATCTCGTTGCGCAGTCCGTCGTGCGTCGGCTTGTACGGCGTATCGACAAATGCGAACTCAGTCGGCGCTCCCGCGGCCAGCACGTCGACGTCTGCGAAGATGCGGCGTTCGAGTGCGACGCCGATCGTATCGAAGCCTGGGCCGAGGTTTGCGGTCGTCGCCGGGACCGAGATCCGAAAATGCGAGTTGCTCACGTCATCAAACGCGGGCGGTGACGAGCGTTTCGATACGAGCCAGCAGCTCCGCCTCGCTGTGCGCGGCGCCGATCCGATTCGCGAACTGTGCCCCCGACCGGTGGTATTCGGCCGCGTAGGCGGTATCTTTGAGGACGTGTCCGGTGAGCACGATCACGACGTCGTCGCCAGGCAGTATCGTCCCCTCGGCGACGAGTTTGCGGACGCCGGCAAGCGATGCCGCCGAGGCGGGCTCGCAGCCGACGCCGTCGCGGCCGACGATCGCGCGCGCATCGGCGATCTCCTCATCGGAGACGGCCGTGACGGTCCCCCGAGAGGAACGGACCTCGCGCAAGGCCTTCTTCCACGACGCCGGCGCGCCGATTTTGATCGCCGTGGCGCTCGTTTGCGCGCTCACCGGGACGAGCTCTTGCCCCGTCGTAAACGCCTTGTAGAAGGGTGCCGCGCCGGCGGCTTGCACGACCGCGATCCGCGGCACGCGATCGGCGAGCCCGAGTGCGACCGCCTCACGAAAGCCTTTGCCGAACGCGCTCGAGTTTCCAAGATTCCCGCCCGGCAGCACGAGCCAATCGGGGGCGCGCCATTCGCGCTGCTCGAGCAAAACGAAGGCCGCGCACTTTTGTCCCTCGATGCGATACGGATTGACGCTGTTGACGATCGCGACGCGCGCCGGATCGAGCTTGCGTACCATCGCCAGCGCCGCATCGAAGTCGCCGTCGAGCGCGACGACGTCCGCGCCATAGTCGAGGGTCTGCACGACCTTCGACTCGCTGATGCCCGTCGCGGGGACCAACACCAGAGCGCGCATCTCGGCGCGAGCGCAATACGCCGCCATCGACGCGGCCGTGTTCCCCGTGCTGGCGCACGCTGCAAGCCTGGCGCCGGCCGCATGTGCTTGCGAGACGGCGACCGTCATCCCGGCGTCTTTGAATGACGCCGTCGGGTTCATCCCTAAGTGCAGGTACGCCGCGCGAGCGAGTCCGGCGTAACGAGCGCCGCGGGGAGCGGCGTACACCGGGACCTGATTCTCGCCGAGCGTGACGATCGCGTCTTCGGCGATCGGCGGCAGCAGCTCGCGAAAGCGCCAAACGCCGCTGCGGCCGCGCAACGTCGTCGCGCTCTGACGCTCGGCGAACAGCGCCTTGAGTGCTCGCGCCGGTTTCCCGGCCTCGGGCGCGGAGAACTCGAGCAGCCCATTGCAGGCAGCGCAAAAAACGTCACCCTTTTTTGCGACCGCGCCGCACTCGCTGCAGGACAGGGTCATATGGGGCGCGTGATCGCGCCGTCGGCAGCAGATGAGACGAGCGCGGCATACTTGGCGAAGACGCCGGTCTTGTACCGCGGAGGCGGCGCCTTCCAGCCCTTCATCCGTCCGTCGATCTCGTTCTGCGAGACCTCGACGTCGATGCGGCGCTTGTCGATATCGATGACGACGACATCGCCGTCGCGCAGCGCTGCGATCGGTCCACCCATTGCGGCTTCCGGTGCCACGTGCCCGATCATCAGCCCCCGCGTACCGCCGCTGAAGCGCCCATCGGTTAGGAGTGCGACCGTTTCGCCGAGCCCTTGACCGACGATCGCTGCGGTGATGCCCAGCATCTCGCGCATCCCCGGCCCACCGCGCGGTCCCTCATAACGGATCACGACGACGTCGCCCGCGACGATCTTGCGCGCGTCGATCGCAGCCATCGCATCTTCTTCCCGATCGAAGACCCGCGCGGGTCCACGATGGTGACTGCGCTCGTGGCCCGCGATTTTCACCACGGCACCATCGGGCGCGAGCATTCCACGAAGGATAACCAGCCCGCCCGTCTTTTTGAAAGGATGCTCGGCCGTCGAGATCACGACTTGGCCGGGGGTCTCGACGGCGGTCGAGACTTCTTCACCCAGGCTTCGTCCGGTCGCCGTCAACGTGCTCGCGTGCACGAGCTTCGCCTCGACCATCCGTTTTGCGATCAACTGGATCCCGCCGGCTTCGTCCACGTCGAGCGCGACGTATTTTCCGCCGGGACGCAGGTCCGCGATGATCGGCGTCCGCTCGCTGATCCGATCGAAGTCGTCGATCGACAATGGGATGTCGGCTTCGCGCGCCATGGCCAAAAGATGCAGGACGCTGTTCGTCGAGCCGCCGGTCCCGGCCGCCGAGGCGATCGCGTTTTCGAATGCGTCGCGCGTGCAGATATCGCGCGGGCGGATGTTGCGCCGCAGAAGATCCATGACGAGCTCGCCGGCGCGATGCGCCTCCCGTTCCTTACGCGCGTCGGTCGCGCCCGGGCTTGCGCTCCCGGACGGCGAGAGGCCGATGAACTCCATCACGGTCGCCATCGTGTTCGCGGTGTACTGTCCGCCGCACGCGCCCGCGCCGGGGCAGGCCCGGTCTTCGATCGCCTTGAGCTGCGCGTCCGTGATCTTCCCGACGGCGTGCGCGCCGACGGCTTCGAAGACGTCGACGATCGTCAAGTCTTTTCCGTCAAGCTTGCCGGGCGCGATCGAGCCGCCGTAGAGAATGAGGCCCGGGACGTTCATTCGCAAGAGTGCCATCGCGGCGCCGGGGATTGTCTTATCGCAGCCGACGATGCAGACGAGGGCGTCGAACATGTGGCTGCGCGTCACGAGCTCGATCGAATCGGCGACGATCTCGCGACTCACAAGCGAGCCCTTCATCCCTTCGGTCCCCATCGTCACGCCGTCGCTGATCGAGATCGTGTTGACTTCCATCGGGGTCCCGCCCGCAGCTCGAACACCCGTCTTCACGTGCGCAGCAAGGTCGCGATGGTTGTAGTTGCACGGCATCGTCTCGATCCACTCGTGGAAGACGCCGACGATTGGTTTTTTGAGGTCCTCGTCGGTGAAGCCGATCGCTTTATACATCGCGCGCGCCGGGGCGCGATCGCGCCCATCGCTGATGACTGCGCTGCGGGCTCTGGTCGGGTCGATCATGGGGTGTTCCGATTCTCCAAAGGGGTGACCGGGCTTCATTCCACGGTCCCCTTGATGGTCTTGCCTGGTCAGCCGGGGTTTACCGGAGTGTCGCGAAAAGGCTGAGAGATCGTGCTCGATTCTAGAACTTCAGCAAGGCGCGAGCAAATAGCGGCGGCGTTGCGTACAATCGTTCACGGCGACCGCAACGTCCTGACCGAACCGGAAGATCTCATTTCGTACGGATACGACGGGACGTGGTTCGAGCAGCGTCCGCTCGTCGTCGTTTCGCCGGAAACGGCCGAGCAAGTCGCCGGCATCCATCGCTTAGCCACGGCCCAACGCATTCCGATCACCCCGCGGGGGATGGGAAGCGGGCTCTCGGGAGGATCGGTTCCGCTGGAGGCGGGGATCGTCATCAATCTGATGCGGATGAATCGCATCCTCGAGATCGATGAGGTCAACGGGGTCGCGGTCGTTCAGCCCGGCGTCATCACCGCCGATTTGCAGACCGCGGTTGAGAAGCGAGGCCTCTTCTATCCGCCGGACCCCTCAAGTCTCAAGCAATCGGCAATCGGTGGAAACGTCGCAGAGAACGCCGGCGGATCGCGCTGCTTGAAATACGGGGTGACGACGGACTACGTCCAAGCACTCCAAATCGTCCTGCCGAACGGCGCGGTCATCCGCACGGGCGGCAAGATGGTCAAGAACGTCACAGGCTACAATCTGCGCGCGCTGTTTACCGGCGCCGAGGGGACGCTCGGGACGATCACGGAGATCACCTTGCGTTTGATCCCGAAGCCGAAACACGCGCGCACTGCGTTGATCTCGTTTGCGAGTGTCGGCGACGCTGCCCACACTGTCCCCGCGATCCTGGGCGCGGGGATTACGCCGACCTCGATCGAGCTGCTCGATCACCTGACGATGCAATGCGTCGAAGACTACGCCCACGTCGGCCTGCCGCTCGAGGCCGAAGCGATCTTGCTGATCGGCGTCGACGGCAACTACGAGCGGATTCTCGGCGAGGAGCTCGACGCAATCGCAGTGATCGCGCGCGAGCATGGTGCAACGAACGTCCGGATCGCGACCAGCGGCGCGGAAGCTGAGAAACTTTGGGAGGCGCGGCGTGCGATCTCACCGGCGCTGGCCCGCAAGCGCCCCAACAAGTTAGGAGAGGACATCTCGATCCCGCGCTCGGCAATTCCCGAAATGGCCGCACGTGTCCGCGCAATCGCCGAGCGTCACCGTTTGCTGATCCCGCTCTTCGGTCACGCCGGCGACGGGAATCTTCATCCGAACATCCTGTGCGATCGCAGCAACGCGGACGAGATGCAGCGGGTCGCGCTCGCCGCACGGGAGATCTTTGAGGCCGCGGTCGAACTCGGCGGGACGCTCTCGGGCGAGCATGGCATCGGCCTGCTCAAGAAACAATTCATGGAACTCGATCTCGGCAAAGAGCAGATCGAGCTGATGCGGCGGATCAAGTCCGCGATCGATCCGGAGGGGATCATGAACCCGGGAAAAATCTTCCCGGACCCCGGCGGCATCGACGCTTTTGCGCTGCCTTCAAGCCCAGCGGCGGACGCGTGATTTGTAGGCCAGGTAGGCGTCTCCAAACTTCTTCTCCAGATAGCGCTCCTCGCGCTCGATGACGCCTCGCTCCATCACGATGAGCAGAGGCGCGAGCAGCCCGATCGTGATCGGTGCCCGCGACAAGGTCGCGATCCCGGCGAACGTGAGGGCCAAGCCAAGGTAGATCGGATTGCGGGAATACGCGAAGGGACCGTCTTCGACGATCGTCGTTGCGGGCTCGGCGACGTCGACGTTGGTCCCGGCACGCTTCATCGTCGCGAAGGCCCAGGAAAAGCTCGCGACGCCGCACAGGAGCGACGCCGTCCCGGCGATCCGCGAAAGGGCCTTAGGGACGAACGGGAGCGGAATCGCGCGATCGAGGAGGAGCCCCGCGGCGAGCGTTCCCAGGAACAAGAACGGCGGCGGCTCGACGACGCCGGGGTTGTCCGGCTCTTCGTCGCTCATAAGCTCGCGAGGCGCCGTTCGAGAAAACGCTGCTGCGTCTCGTTCTTCGCAAGTCCCAGGGCTTGGCGATACGCCGCTGCCGCTTCGTAGTTTCTCCCCAAACGGCGCAGCATCTCGGCGCGCGCGGCATGAAAGGGATAGTAGTGATCGAGGTCGCCGCTCGCGGCCGCGCGCTCCATCGCCTCGAGACCGGCGCCCGGGCCGTCGACCATTGCGAGCGCTGCAGCTCGGTTGAGCTCTGCAACCGGGGACGGCGCAAGAGCCAGCAAACCGCTGTAAAGCAAAACGATCCGCTCCCAGTCCGTCGCGGCCCAATCGGGCGCGCGCGCGTGCTCGGCCGCGAGCGCCGCCTGTAACAAGAACCGGCCGTCGCGGCCGAAGGACGCCGCCGTCTGTAGCGCGGCCAGACCTTCTTCGATCGCGGCGCGGTCCCATCGCGTGCGATCTTGGTCTTCGAGCGAGACGATCTCGCCGGCCGAATCGCTTCGAGCATGCTGCCGGGCATGGGTGAGCAGCATCAGCGCAAGGAGCGCGAGGACTTCCGGCTCCGCCGGCATCAAGCTGACAAGGATACGCCCCAGGCGAATCGCCTCGTCGCAGAGGTCTTCGCGCACGATGCGGTCACCCGACGTCGACGCATATCCTTCGTTAAAGATCAAGTAGATGACGGTGCAGACGTCGTCGATGCGCTCGGGAAGCGCCGCAGCGTCAGGGACGCGGAACGGAATGCCGGCGTCACGGATCTTTCTCTTCGCACGGACTAAGCGCTGGGCCATCGTTGCGTGCGGTATGAGGAACGCGTCGGCGATCTCTTCGGTCGTCAGCCCGCAGAGCGAACGCAGGATCAACGCAATGCGGGCATCGAGATTGAGCGCCGGGTGCGCGCACGTGAAGATCAAGCTCAAGCGATCGTCCGGTATCGCCCCGCCGTCGTCGTCCTCGATCCCATCGGCGGCCGTTGCGTCAAGACGTGCAAGCTGCTCGTGCTTCTCGGCGCCGCGTTGCTCACGGCGAAGCTTGTCGATCGCACGATTTCGCGCGGTCGCCAGAATCCAGCCGGCGGGGCTGCGCGGCACGCCATCCTTCGGCCAGCGTTCGAGCGCGACGAGGTACGCTTCTTGCACCGCGTCCTCGGCTCGCTCGATGTCATGCAGGGCACGCGATAGCGTGGCGATCGCGCGCCCTGCATCGTGACGAAAGGATTCGTCGATCGCCGCGACGTCGATGCTAGAGCGCTCGCGCGGGGATCTCCATGAGCGGCCGGACCTCGATACTTCCATACTTTGCACCAGGGATCTTCGCTGCCCAATCGAGCGCCTCATCGAGGGTGGCGCACTCCAAGAGAAAGAAGCCCGCGAGCCACTCCTTGGTTTCGGCGAACGGTCCGTCGGTCGTCAAGATCTCGCCGTTGCGGATGCGGACCGTTGTCGCAGTGTCGGTTGTTTGCAACGGCGCGCCGCCGCGCACGACGCCCGCCTTCTGCACGTCTTCCGAGAATTTCATGTACTCGCCATAGATTTTTTGCTGTTCTTCGGGCGGCGCGGTAAGCCGGAAACTGTCCGGCGTTTCGTAGATCAAACAGGCGTATTGCACGATTGCTTTCTCCTCACATGTCCATGAATTCGCGGATCTCGACCGACCCGAGCTTTGCGGCCGGGATCCGCGAGGCCGCCTCGACCGCCGCGGTCATCGACGGCAATTCGAGGATGTAATAGCCGACCATGCCCTCGGGCGACGCGTGCGACGGTCCGTCGGCGGCCACGGCTTTTCCGTTGGACTGCCTGACCGTCTTGACTTCAGTCTTCAACGGATTGCCGTCGACGAAACTCCCCGTGGCGCGGACGGATTGAGTGAACCTTTCGTATTCCGCGCCCAACTTTGCAAACGCGTCCGGATCGGGCCGGCCTGCGATCGATTTGGCATCGTGGTAGAGCGTGATCATGTACTTCACGGTGGTCTCCTTGCTCGTTCGAGCAGCTGTTCATGTCAGTGAGACGAACGGGCAAGGCCCAAATCGACAGCACACGAAGATGAAACCGGTGATCGACGTTCCCCGCCAAGGTTTTTCCGGCCCCGACATCCCGCCGTCGGACGTCTTCAACCGCTGCGTGCGCTGCGGCCTCTGCCTTCCGACTTGCCCAACCTACGTTGAAACGCTCGTCGAAACGTCGAGCCCTCGCGGCAGGATCGCACTCATCAAGTCGGTCGCCGAGGGGCGTCTCGATCTTACGAGCCCCGGCTTCATGCATCAAATGGAAGAATGCCTCGACTGCCGGGCCTGCGAGGCCGTGTGTCCCTCGGGAGTCGCCTACGGCCAACTGCTTGAGCCGGCCCGAACCCAAATTCAGCGGACGATCGGGGCGCGGCGCCCCTGGCCGAGCCGCGCGATCCGGTTCATCACGTTGCGGATGCTATTCGTGCATCTGTGGCTGATGCGGCTGGCGGCGTTCTTTCTGCGCATCTACCAGCGTTGTGGTCTGCAGGAGCTTCTCCGCCGAAGCGGCCTCTTGCGGCTCCTGCGCTTGGATGCTCTCGACGCAATGGCGCCCCGCATCTCGGACCGCTTCTTCGTCGCGCGGGGACAGCGCTGGGCCGCCCGCCGACGCCGCCGGGCCGGCGCATTCATCCACGCCGGCTGCGTCATGCACGTTGCGTTCGCGGAGGTCGACGACGCGACCGTCCGCGTCCTGCAGCGTGCGGGGTGCGACGTCGTTGCGGGGGCCGGACAGGGATGTTGCGGCGCGATCGCCGTTCACGCCGGCGAGATGGATCTGGGACGTGCCCTAGCCAAGCGGAACATCGTCGCGTTTGAAGAGTCCGGCGCCGACGCCTATGTCATCAATGCCGCCGGCTGCGGCTCGACGCTCAAAGAGTACGGGCATCTTTTTCGCGACGACGGTCAATGGGCAGAGCGCGCGCAGGCGTTTTCGCTTCGTGTCCACGACGTCACCGAGTTCCTGGATCAGATGGGCATCGACCCCGAGTTGGGCGCGATCGCTGCGACGGTCACCTACCAAGAACCCTGTCACCTCGTGCATGCGCAGCGGATCGCGGCGGCGCCGAGGCGTCTCCTGGCCAAGATTCCCGGCCTCGTCTTGCGCGAGATGAACGAAAGCTCGCTGTGCTGCGGGAGCGCCGGGATCTACAACGTGACCCAGCCCGAGATGGCGGAGCGCCTGCAAAAGCGCAAGGTCGAGAACGCGCTGGCAGTCGACCCGCAGATCATCGTCACCGCAAACCCCGGCTGCGCGCTGCAGCTTCGCAACGGTCTATGCGCCGCCGGGCGCGAGGATGTCGCCGTCAAGCACGTCGTCGAGCTCCTCGACCAGGCATATCGAGCGCTCTAGCACCGCACTGTCCCCGGCTTCCCTTCGGTGAGGACGCAACGCGCGCGCTCTGCTCCGTTCGGATTTCGCAGCGAGATGTCCCAGCCGGCTGCGGTCCGCGTGTAAACCGCGAAACCAAAATTCACGCTGACCGACTGGCCGTCCGGTCCGAGCGACGAACGTAATTTCGCGCCTGATGCCGCGTCGAGATTGTCACCGCCGATCCCGTTGATCACCATCGGCGCATGCGGCGCGTTGTTCATGACGGCGAAGAGATGGATGTGGCCGACGATGACCGCGGAGAACGCATCGAGATCGTTCCCCATCGCCGCATTCTCGTCGGCATTGAGGTACGGCGGCCGGTGCGTGACGAACCACGTCGGGCCCGAGACGAGGGCGCGCGCCGCGTCGAAGTTCTGCTTGAGCGGTGCCGCATTCGCCGCGATCGTTCTGTCGTCGTTGGCGATCGCTGAATCGAAGACGACGATCCGCAGGCCCTTGAATGCTGCGACGAACGGGGCGTCCATTGGTTGGCATCGACCCGCTGTAGAGGGTTCGAGGTACCGGGTCCAACCCAAAGAACCGCGCGTGCAGTCTTCGTGATTCCCGCGCGCTAGGACGAGAGGTGCCACCGAGAACAGCGGTGTCCCGGGCGTAAACCAGTCGGCGTACCACGACGCGGCCTTGTCGCCGGACGGACTGCCCGCGCAGCCGCCGACCAGCGGCGGGCACGGCGTCTCGCGATAAAAATAGTCGCCGACGTGGACGATCAGGTCGGGATGGACCTTCGCGATCGACTGCGCAACGACCGGAAACGGCCACTGCACGGGATCGTTGCAGGCTTGCACCGCCGGCCCCAAGATGCGGCATCCGGTATCTCCGAAGACGACGATCGTGCGTAATGCATGTGCGGGTGCCGGGACCGGACGAACGCCGAGCTTGACGCTCTTGCTCTGCGCCGGGACGCGCACGTCGCAAACCGTATCGCCGAACCCGGCGCCTTCCGCAGCGCGTTGCGTCATCCGCGCCGGGCGTCCGTCGAACGTGGCGATCGGACAGGCACCCGTGACGATGGCGCGCGCGTGGGGACCGCCACCGACATATTGAAGCCAGGCGAAGAGGATCGCCGCGACGATCATGGTTTTCTCTTACGCTTGTGTTTGGTCGTGCAGACGGTTCTTGGCTGCGAGCGCGTCGTCTAAGCTCGCATAGACGCCGAAAATCTTGAGCAGCCCCGTGATCCGCAGTAGGCGCAGAATCTGTCCATCGGGGACGGTGAGGCGGACCTCACCGCCTTCTTCTTTGGCACGGCGTTGCGCGCCGATCAATGCACCCAGGCCCGTGGAGTCGAGAAACTCGACGCGATTGAGATCGACGACGATCCGGTGATCTCCGCGTTCGGCTGCTTCGAGCAGCGCAGCACGAACGGTCGGCGCAGTCGCCAAGTCGAGGCTGCCGGAGAGCTCAAAGATGTGCGTCTCACCGTTCTTGTGGACATGAATGGAGAGATCTTCGTGACCTTTCACCTCCGCCTACCCCCTAAATTCACGCCACTCGCCGATCGCCTCGCCGTTGAAGGACACAATCGCGCACCCGTCATGCTCTCGCCATTGGCCGTTTGATCCCCGTAGCGCAAAACGATAGACGACGACGCACCGATCTCCTGCTTCTAGAATGTCGTTGATCGTCCAGCGCCATTCGGGTCCTCGGTGAAAGAAATCTGCAAAATGCGAAGCGATCGCCTCTTGGCCGGCGACCGGCTCGCGATCGGGTTCGCGAAAGACCCCGTCGACGGCGAAATACGACGAGGCACGCGTCTCGTCACCTGCGCGACACGCGGCGACGAATGCCTCTACCCTGTCTCGGCGTGTCACGCGAAAATGGTTTGGCTGGGGCGGCTGGACTCGAACCAACGCATGCCAGAGTCAAAGTCTGGTGCCTTACCAACTTGGCTACGCCCCATCGGCCGGGCGCCTCGTTTCGCCCCTCGGGCCCTTCTCCCCTTACTACCCATCCTGGTCGCGCCGGCGAATTGGGAACAAGCGGACGCTGATCGGCGACGCCACGGGGATGTCGAACAGTTCGCCGCGCGACGCGCGGATGCTGTAGTAGACCGCCAGGACCAAGATCAACAGTCCGAACAGGACCTCGACCGCCATAGCCACCCCGTAGAACGCGATGATCGCGCCCGCGCTCGAGTAGACGAAGAAACTGATAATGAACGGGATCGCGAACAGCACGAGAAAAACGATGCTTGCGAGCGCCCCGAAGACGACGGCCTGACGCGAGTGGAGACGCATCCAAAGACTACCCTCGTGCTGACTGCGCAGCAGCTCGAGGATCGCGAGCGGCCACACGAGGTAGCCGATCGCAGCGCGTTGGTGCTCTTCGTCCTTAGTGGTTTGCGACGACGCGTTTTGCTCCGATGTACCGGGTTGCCCAGTACGATTCGGAGAGCTTGCTCACCATTACTCCACGACTTGAGCTGGCGTGGACGAACTCGTCGTTGCCCAGATAAATCCCGACGTGCGATGCGCCCGGCGCGTACGTTTGAAAGAACACCAGATCACCCGGTTGCAGGTCTCCGCCGTGGACGCGCTCGCCGCGTGCGAACTGCGAGTCGGCCGTTCGCGGCAAGTGGATCCCCAGCATCGCAAAGACGTGCTGCACGTATCCCGAGCAATCGAACCCCGCTGACGAGGTCCCGCCGAACGAGTAGGGGACGCCTAAGAAGCGCATGGCATTGCGCGCCAAGGTTGATGCGATCGATGACGTCCGATCGATGATGCGGCTGGCAAACCGGTGCAGCGGCGAGGGATCGTCGGACGAGGGCTGCCACATCGCGACGTCGGCGCCCGCGGTCGGGACGCTGGCCCGCTCGGCAGCTTTCACCAACGCGATGGCCTTCGCAGCGGCGGCCGGATCGGGGGCGGCGGGTGCGCTGGCGGCGTCGAGGACGAGGATTTCGCCCGGCGCGAGGGCGGGATTGTCGCCTTCGAGATCGTTGAGCCGTGCCAAGTCGGAGATCATGACGTGTTCCGAGGCGGCGATCGAGGCGAGCGTCTCACCCTGGGAGACGCGGTGGGTCCGCGCCTCTGCGAAGCTGGCCGATACGGCCACGAGCACAAGCGCGAAAAGAGCCGTGATCAGAGGACGATGCAAAAGCTGCTCCTTCTTTCCGACACTTACGGGGTTAGTTGACGGGTTAGGACGGAAAGAATCGCCCCTGCGCCGACCGGCGCACTCACCCCAGACCTGCGGAAATCCCCCGCTCCGGACACCAGACCGGATTCAGTGACATGCGGTATAGCAAACGGGCCGGAATACGAAGCCGGCTGGTTATGTTGCTGGTCCCTTGTCGCCCCGATTAAACCCGGAGTTAGGCTTTCCTTCAAGCCCCTCGGAAAAGCTCGGCCAGGCTCGCCGCCAGCCGCTCGACCTCCCCCAGCTCCCGGCCTTCGACCATCACCCGGATCAGGGGCTCGGTCCCGGAGGGGCGCACGAGGATGCGGCCGCCGTCCCC
>DATNIC010000004.1:0-2089 GCA_035604635.1 Binatia bacterium | reverse complement strand
ACGCGCGAAGTTGCTGATCTCGTACTGTTCGAATCCGGCCTCCCCGAGCACCTCGATCGCGACCGCATAGAGCTCGGCCTCGGTTGTTTCGTCGATGAATCCGGACGGCTCGCGCTCGAACCAGCGCGCGTACGGCGTCCCCGCTTCAATCGTGAGTCCATACGCGGAAATATGCTCGACGCCCAGCGAGATCGCGGCGTCCAAGCTGCGGCGCCAACTCGCCACGCTCTGTCCGGGGATCCCGAACATCAGATCGAGCGAGATGTTGGAGAATCCCGCGGCACGCCCAGCCTCGACCGCAGCTACGACATCCTCGGGCGAATGCCGGCGGCCGAGCGTTTGTAATTCCGATCGCTCGAACGACTGCACGCCGAACGAGAGCCGATTGATTCCGGCCGAGCGCACGAGCTCGAGACCGCGGCACAGCTCGCGATCGGGATTCGCTTCCATCGTCGCTTCACCGTCGTCCGGCAGCGAGAAATGTGCGCGCAAGCGCTTGGTAAGCCCGGCAATCTGCGCCGTGCTGTACGTGTTCGGCGTTCCGCCGCCCAAGAAAAGCGTTTGTGCCTGCGCGGACGGCGTCATCTCTAGTTCCACCTCGAGCGCTTCGAGGTACGTGCGGGCTGCATCCGCGTCGACTCGCCACTTGGCAAAGTCGCAGTACGGGCAAATGTACGGACAAAACGGAAGGTGGACGTAGATACCGCGCATGGTGCGCTACGCTTCTTTGGCGACGAGCGGGGCGGCGACGCTTTCGATGTGGCCGACGACGTTCTCGCGCGCCGCGCGCGATGCAGCGCGGATCGCGTTGCGCATCGCGTTGCGGTTGGCTCGCCCGTGCGCGACGATACAGTGCCCCCGTACGCCCAACAGCGGTGCCCCGCCGTAAGATTCATAGCTGAAGCGCAGCTTCAATTTGTCGAGAGCCGGCTTGACGAGGAGCGCTCCAAGCTTGACCAAGGCGTTCGAGTGTATCAGCGTATCGCGCGTCGCGCCCCCGAGCAAGGTCGCGGCGCCTTCCCCGACTTTGAGAATGACGTTTCCCACGAAGCCGTCGGTGACGACGACGTCGGCGTGGTTGAACAAGATGTCTTTGCCCTCGACGTTGCCGACGAAGTTGACCGGGGCCGCATCGAGCAGCGCCGCGGCTTCGATCGTCTGGGCATTGCCCTTCGCGCGCTCTTCGCCGACCGAAACGATCCCGACGCGTGGCGCGGCGATTCCCAAGACGCCTTCGGCATATGCCGACCCCATGATGGCGAACTGGACGAGCCACTCGGGGCGGCAATCGACGTTCGCGCCTGCATCGATCAGAACGATCGGCCCTTCCTTCGCGGGAAGGACGGCGGCGATCGCCGGCCGCGCGATCCCTTCGATCGTTCGCAGCCGAATGAGCGCGATCGCCAGAAACGCGCCGCTGTTCCCGGCCGAGACGACGGCGTCGGCCTCACCATCGCGCACCAGATCGACGGCGATGCCCAAACTCGTGACGTCGCAGCGTCGCAGCGCCGCCGACGGCGCTTCGTCCATCGAGATCACCTCGGGGGCATCGACGATCTCGACGCGCTCATTCCGCCGTATGAGGGGAGCAAGCTTCGCCCGGTCGCCGACCAGGACGATCTCGTGCCCCTCGGCAGCCGCCAAGAGGGCCCCGGCAACGACCTCGGCCGGGGCATGGTCCCCACCCATCGCGTCGACCGCGATCCGGGGCGCCTTCCGGCCATGCCCGTCGAACATTCGCGCTGCCATACCGCGGACTTCCGTTACAGCCCCCAGCGAGGACTCCCTTGCGCGCCTGCTGCGGAGGCTTGCCACCGGGCCGAGGCCATGGTAAGATTTCGCGGTTATGGCACGACGCTGCGATGTGTGCGGAAAAGGCCCGATGGCCGGCAACAATGTGAGCCACGCGATGAACAAGACCAAGCGCCGTTGGCTCCCGAACCTGCAATCGGTCCGGATCGACGATCACGGGACGCATCGGACCGCGCGCGTCTGCACGCAGTGCCTGCGCGCCAAGCGCATCAAGCGCGCCGGCTAGCGCGCTGAGCGCGGCGGCGTGTAGATCAGCTCGCTAGCTGGAAACGGCGGG
>DATNIC010000003.1:0-87406 GCA_035604635.1 Binatia bacterium | reverse complement strand
AAGGCGTTGCGGCCTAAGCCGATGTCGACAAAGCTGGCTCCCATCCCGGGGAGCACGTTCTGCACTTTGCCTTTGTAAATGGAGCCGATGACCTTTTCTTCACGTTCGAAGTAGATCTCGGCAAGGGAGCCATCCTCGATGATTGCGACCCGGTTCTCCCAGGGGTCGCTCGAGATGAGGATATCTGTGGGCACGTAGTGGCCTTTCTGATGGGCCCGCGCGCGGACGCACGGCTTTGCCGGGCACGCCGTAAGCGTGCTACCTCGACCAACCGAATCAACGTCACCGCACTGCGGGTGCTATGGAAGCACAAAAGAGTTTTGAAAATTCTAGCGGGGCCGGCTCACGCAACGGGGAGCTTCAGCCCGACGCCCGCCCTTTCCACGATGGTAGGGTCCGGGTCCTGTCTCGAACCCGCCCAAGGAGGCGTCTACTCGGTGCAACTCCCCCAACGGTCAGAAGGTTCCAACCGGCCGCCCGGACCCGTCCCGGCCTAGAAGACCAGTTTGTCACGCTGCATGTGGATGTTGAGCAGGATGCCGACCGCGATGAAATTGGTGAGCACGCTCGACCCCCCGTAGGACATGAAGGGCAGCGGGATGCCGGTTATGGGCATGATCCCGACCGTCATCCCGATGTTGACGACGATGTGAAACGCGAACATCGCAACGATTCCGGCCGCAAGCAGGAAGCCGAAGCGGTCACGCGCGGTGAACATCGCGCGCAGACCCCCGAAGACCACGGCACCGTACAGTGCGACCAGGACGAGTGCCCCGATGAACCCCGTCTCCTCGCCGACGACCGTAAAGATGAAATCGCGCGAATGCTCGGGGACGAAGTTCAACTGGGTCTGCGTCCCGTGGTAGAGGCCCTTGCCGAAGAGCTCGCCGCTCCCGACGGCGATCTTCGATTGATTGAGATTCCAGCCGGCACCTTGCGGGTCGGCTTTGGGATCGAGGAAGATCAGCAAGCGCGCCTTCTGAAACGGCTTGAGGATCGCGTTCGAGGTGACGACGAAGACTGCCGTCGACGCGAGGGCCGTGAAATAGATCGCGAAGTCGAGCATGTTCGGAAGGCCGAAGAAGAGCTGCGTCGTCAGAATCGCGAGGACGACGAGCGTCGTCCCGAGGTCGGGCTGCCTGACGATGAGGAGCGCCGGGACCGCGACGACCGCGATCGGGAGCGCCATGTCGCGCAGCTTCGCGTAGCTGCCGCGGCACAAGAGCGCGGCGACTGCAATTGCGATGGTGAGCTTTGCCGGCTCCGACGGTTGGAATTGGATCGGGCCCAACTGGATCCAGCGCTGCGCACCGAGCGCGCTATGGCCTTTGATCAGGATGAAGATCAAGAGCAACAGGTTGACCGCGTAGATCGGGAGTGCCCACTGCTGCCATCGGTGGTAGTCGACAAACGCAACGACGAACATCAGGGTGATCCCGACGACGATGTAGAGCAGCTGCTTCTTGAATTCGTCGGGTGCGCCCGAATCGTGCATCGTCGCCGAACTGATAAACAAGACGCCGGCCAGCGAGAGGAAGATACAGACGCCGGCTAGGGACCAATTGAAAGATCTATACCAGGGTTTGTCCATTTTAAGGCGCTACGCCCCAGGCTCCGCGCCCCCCACGCTTCGCGTGGGGCCCCCCGACTTTCGGGCCCCTCAGCGTCGAGCTAGTTTGACGATTCCCCGAGGGGGCCCGTAACAGCATGTTGCTTATTATCGGATCCAGCGCCCAACCTCTTGCGCCGGCGGCGGCGGCGGCGTGGTGCTGCGGCATGGGCGTGTGACGTTACGGTCGCCGGCTGAACCTCGAGTTCGGGCTCGCCGAGGACGATCGGTTCGGGCTCGGCCGGCTGGTCAAGCGTCCGCACCTTCATCGAGACGATCGGGATGTTCGCGAGCATCAGGACGGTGCGGTCCTGCTGTTCGAACGTCACCTCGCAGCTCTCGACGTCGACCTCGACGTACTTGGAGATCACCGCGATCAAATCGTACTTGAGTGCCTCGACGACGTCGGGTGCAAGCTGCAAATGATCGGAGAGCAACACGAGGCGCAAGCGCTCCTTCGCAGTCTCGCTCGAGCCCTGGGGTTTGAAGAACCGGGACAGAAAATCGAACATCTCTAGGGTGCCCTCCGGCTAAATACGGAACAGCGCGCCGAGCTTGCCCATGAAGCCTTCCTCGGCCGGCGGCGCAGGGATAGGGACGTCGTCGCCGGCGATGCGCGCGGCGATCGTCCGGTACGCGTTTCCGGTGCGCGAGTTTGGATCGAAGACGACCGGCTCGCCGCGGTTCGTCGAGACGATGACGTCGGCTTCGTCTCCGAGAACGCCGAGCAGGGGCAAGCGCAAGATCCCGTTGACGTCGTCGACCGAGAGCATCTTCCCGCGCTTGACGAGCCCGGGCCGGACGCGGTTGACGATCAATTGCGGCGAAAAGCGGTTTCCGAGGAGTCCGACGACGCGGTCGGCGTCCCGGACCGAGCTGACCTCGGGCGTGCAAACGATGATCGCTTCCTGGGCACCGACGACCGCGTTGATGAAGCCCTTCTCGATCCCGGCGGGCGAATCAACGATGACATAATCGAACCGTTCACGCAATTGCTCGACGAGTGCGCGCATGAGCTCCGTATCGACCTCGTCTTTCTCGCGTGATTGCGCCGCCGGCAAGAGTGAGAGCGTCGCGACGCGTTTATCCGTCACGAGCGCGTCGTCCAGCGGGACCTTCGATTCGAGAACGTCGAGCAAGTGGTAACGGACGCGATTTTCTAGCCCAAGGACGATGTCGAGATTGCGCAGGCCGACGTCCGCGTCGATGAGCGCCACCTTGGCGCCACGCTGCGCGAGCGCTGCACCGACGTTGGCCGTCGTCGTCGTCTTCCCGACGCCGCCCTTGCCCGACGTGACGACGATCGCCCGTCCTCGGATCGCGGCCTTCGCCGCTTGCGGCTCGGCGCCCGGCGCTTCTTGCGGGATTTCCTGCGGTTGTAACATCGCTTAGCCTGCCTTCCAGGTGCCGAAGATCCGCTCGAACAGACTCGGCGCCGCCAAATTAGTGAACGGAACGAGCTCGCCTTCGAGACGCCGCGCGATCTTGTGATAGATGAGCGCGAGCCGGTTCGTAGGATCGAGGACGACCGGCTCGCCGCGATTGGTCGTATCGATCACTTCCTCGTCGTCGGGGACGATGCCCAACAGTTCGGCCGAGAGGATGTCGCAAACATCGTCGACCGACATCATGTCGCCCATGCGAACCATGTCGGGCCGAATCCGGTTGATGATCAAGCGGACCGGCTGGTTACGTTCGTTCAGTTTTCCAATGACGCGATCCGCGTCACGAATTGCGCTGACCTCGGGGGTCGTCACGATGATCGCTTCGCTCGCGCCGGCAATGGCGTTGCGAAAGCCGTGTTCGATCCCGGCGGGGCAATCGATCAAAACGTAGTCGCACCATTCAGCGAGCTCGGCGACGAGCTGCGTCATCTGCTCTTCGCTGACAGATTGCTTGTCACGCGTCTGCGCGGCCGGGACGACCGAGAGCGAATCGAAGCGCTTGTCCTTGATCAGCGCCTGGCGCAGCTGGCAGCGCCCTTCGACGACCTCGACGAGATCGAACACGATCCGCTTCTCTATCCCCATGACGAGGTCGAGGTTGCGCAGACCGATATCGGCGTCGATCAAGATGACGCGCTTGTGCTGTTTGGCGAGGGCTGCGCCGAGATTGGCGGTCGTCGTCGTCTTGCCGACGCCGCCTTTCCCGGACGTGACGACGATCTTGCGTGCGCTCAGTTGACGACCTCCCGCGGGATGTTTTCCGCACGTTCGTGCGGGACGATGATGATGCGACCATCTTGAACGACCGCGTGCTCGGCGCTCCCGCGCCCACCGCGCGGCTCTTCCTCCCCGGCGGCGATGACGGTCGCGATGCGCAATTGCGTGGGCGCTAGCTCGAGCGCGATGACTCTGGCCGTCGCGTCGCCCTGCGCGCCGGCATGCGCGACGCCCCGCAAGGCACCGAAGACGACGATATCGCCGCTCGCGACGAGCTCAGCGCCCGGGTTGACGTCGCCCACGACGACGATGTTTCCCAAGTGATGCAGCGCCTGACCGCCGCGCAAGGTCCCGCGGTGGTAGAGCGTCGCCGACGGGAACGCCCCTGCGGCGGCGGCGGGGCGATCGATCGCGGGGACCGCCTCGATGCGTGCTCCGCCCGCGCGCGTGCGCTTGAGGCGCCGCGCCGCGAGATCGGCGCGGGCGCCGGCAAAGTCGGCGGCAAGCGAGCGCGCCGATTCGGAGAGCGGCAGCTCGGGTGCGGGCTCGGCCAAGGCCACCCCGTCCAAGACGATTTCAAACTCCGCCAAGCAGTCGCGCAGCATCGCCAGATCGGCCTCGGCCGGCAGCGATTCCCCGAAGACGGCGCGCGCGCGACTGCCCCGGTAGAAATCCGGCTGGGCGGTCAGCCGCGCACGCAGGTCTGCGCAAACCGTCGCGACGTCGCGATCGCTGCAGCCGATCTCGAGCCCCTGCCCTTTCCCGCGCAACAGCATCACGGGCGTGCTCCTCCACAGAAACAAGAGGTTATCCACAGCCTGCTCACGCTCAATCCACAACCCAACCGAGCCGAATGGGCTCGCGCAGACCCGTCGAACACGACAAAACGCCCGTAGTCCGCCATCCGCGCCCCTGCGCGGAGGCCGCCCCGCGAGAAAACGTATCGATGCGTCGCTTCACTCCGTTCGTCCTCATCCTCGCATTCGTGTGTGCCAGCATCCCGGCACCGGCCCGAGCCACGTCGACCGCCCAAGAAATTCAGATGGGCAAGGACTACGACCGGCAAGTGACCTCGCAAAACACCGTGGTCACCGATCCGCTCGAAAATGCGTGGGCGAACGGCATCGCCCAAAAGCTCTGGACCCAGGTCGCGCGCAAGGACGTCCCTTACAACCTCAAGATTCTCGAAGCGGGCGAGGTCAACGCGTTCAGCACGGTCGGCGGATATGTTTACCTCGACGAGGGCTTGCTCGATTTCGTGCAGTCGGACGACGAGCTCGCGGGCGTGATCGGACACGAGACGGGTCATATCGAGCGTCGCCACGTCGTCACGCTCAACAACCGGACGACCATCCTGAACATCCTCTTTGGAATCGGCTCGCTGTTCTCGCCGTTCGTCTACCGTTTCGGCCAGCTCGCCGAGGCCGGGATCGTCGCCAGGATGCAGCGCGACGACGAGTTGCAAGCCGACGCATACGGCCTGCTCTTGATGTCGCGCGCAGGCTACGATCCCGACGCGATGGTCACTTTCATGCGCCATCTCGAGGCGACGCACCGCGAACATTCCTCGCTCGTCGACAAATATTTCGCCGACCATCCCGGAGAGCCGGTGCGCATCGGGCGCCTGCTTGCGAGCACTCAACTCGACACGAAGAAGCGGACGGCGGATCAGCTCTTGGTGCAGGCTCAGCACGATCAGGACGAAGCGCGCTACAGCAGCGCGAACATGAAGTACGCTGCGGTCCTGAAGCTGGACCCGAACAACCCCGTCGCGCTCTTGCACGAAGGCGAGATGCAGCTGGCGCTCGGTCAGCCGAACAAGGGCGAGCAAACACTCGCCCAGGCCGCCACTGCGGGGCCCGTCGAGACGCGGGTCGTCGCGCTCAACGAGACCAGCGCGTTGCACGAGGGCCAAAGCCGCTTTACGTACATCCGCCCCGACGTCGGACCGATCCAGCAACAGGTCGCCGACGGACAAACGTTCGAGACGCAAGAGGCGGCAAGCCTCGCGGCCCGCCGCAAGGCCGCACAAGATCAGATCAAGGCGATCACGGGGCGCCTGCAATCGCTTGCGGCCGAAGCACCGAACTTGAGCAACGTGCAGGCGCGGCCCGGCGGACGGCTCGCGCAGGTCGTCGTCGACTTGAATGCGATGTCGCGCGCGATCAACGCCGCGGTCGAAAAGTCGACGGAGGTGATCGGCGGCGTCGGCTCGCTGGAGAAGAACAAGGAAGGCGGCATTTTGAAAGAAGACCGCGACATCTACGCCGACCTTGCCGCGCCGCTGGGGCTCGACCCGATCCCGCCGCAGTCGCTCTCCACGCTACCGTACTATCCGCGAATGCTCGCGGAGCTGCGGGCGACGGATGCGGATAGCATCCATGCCATCGACGCCGCGCGCGGCGCGCTCGCCCTTCTCGACGGCGGGATCGGCGACGCCGACCGCGCGCTCCGGCAGTTGATGCATTCTCAGCTCGACTATTCCGGCGACATCTCGCAAGTCGATTCGCGCGCCGTCCAGCCCGTGATGCAGGCGGCGCTCGAGTCGCTCGACAAAGCGGCAAGCGCTGCGCAGCAGGCATGGCAGACATACAACATGGCGCGTGCGCGGCAGTTGGAGACCCGCATTACCATGCTGGGTTTGGGGTACCCGCAAAATCGATACCAGACGTTGCAATACGCGATCGACGAGCGCTGGAATGGCCTCTCGCTCGACTCCGCGAGTCTCGTTCGCGATGGCCTCTCGCCCGGAGAGATGGCCGCGGCGGCGATCGTCGCCGCAGACACGAACGCAACGACCGAAGCGATCGTGCAGCAGGCCAAAGCCGAGCGCACCTCGATCGTCGACGTCGCGAGGGAACGCGGCGTACGAGCGCTCTCACTCGAGATCTTCTTGGGGCTGATCTACCTCGACTACGTGGACGATCCCGAAAAAGAAGCGCATGCGTCGGGCTAAGCGATGAGTTCGGCTCACGTCTTCCGCTTACTCAAGACCGGCGTCGACACTCGGGCGGTCAACGCGCAGAGCCGCAAGCCGTTCCGGTTCTTACTATGCGGCGACCCGGCGCTGGTCTCCGAGCTGCGCCGGACGTTCCTTGCGGGGCACGACGGATTCGTCCCGCTCGACGCGGCTGCGACGCTCGAAACAATCGACATCTCCGCCGGACGGACGATCCTCGTCGAGGACGCGAAGTGCATCCTGTTTTTGGGTCGCGGCAACGACGCCGCCGGGGCGCGCCTCGACGTCCTGACCCCCCTACGCGTGCCGATCTTCGCGATCACCGTCGATCCCCAAGCGCAGCCGGCGGGGCCGGGCTCGGCGCCCGAGCGCGGCAAGATCGAACACTACATCGTCCCGGCGCTCGATCGCGATGCTCTGCGGCCGAAGGTTATCCCGCACGTCGTCGATTGTTGCAAAGGGCACGAGATCGCCGTCGCGCGCCGTTTGCCTGCGTTTCGCGATGCGGTGGCGGCTAAGCTGACGCGTGACGCCGCATCGAACTCGCTCAAAGTCGCCATGGCGAGCGGGCTCGTCGACCACATCCCCGTCTTGGGGTTCGTCGTCGGCGCCGTCGCATCGGCCGGAGACATGATCGCAATTACGGGGATCCAGACGATGCTCACGATGCAGATCGGCGCCGCATACGGTCGCGACCCCGAGATGTCGCACGTTTGGGAGCTGCTCCCGGTCGTCGGCGGCGGTTTCGGCTGGCGCGCGCTATCCCGGGAATTGACGGGCTTCGTCCCCGTCGCAGGCGTGCTGCTCAAGGGCGCCATAGCGTACGCGGGGACGATGGTCGTCGGCGAGAGCGTCAACTTCTTTTATCAACATGGGCGGCATATGAGCCGCGCCGATGCCGCGAAACTCTACGAAGAGGCGAAGTCGACGGCGATGCAGTTCGCGCGCGATCTCATCGACCGATTACGGAAGAGATAGCGCTCCCGGGGAACCGTCGCGTCCGCACGTCTTCCGCATAATGGCGCAGCGCGTCGGTCGCGATCGTCGCGAGATCGGCGTACTGCCGCACGAAGGACGGCGGATCCGGGTAGAGCCCCAGAACGTCGTGCAGGACGAGGACTTGCCCGTCGCACGACGGGCCGGCGCCGATGCCCACGGTCGGGATCGGAAGTTTGGCCGTCACCTCGGCGGCGGCGGCATCGTCGACCATCTCGAGCAGTAAACCGTAGGCTCCGGCCGCAGCATGGGCGCGCGCGTCGCGCAAGAGCGCATCGACATCGCGCTGCTTGCGATAGCCGGTCTCGAGCGCCGCGGTTTGCGGCTGTACGCCGATGTGCGCCATCACGGGTATACCCGCGCCGACGATCGCGCGCACGCGCGGCACCATCGCCTCGGTCCCCTCGAGCTTGACGGAACTCGCTCCGGCTTTGACGGCGGCAATCGCGCTCCGCACGGCATCCGCGTCGCTGGCCTGATACGATCCGAACGGCAAATCGGCGATGATATGCGCGCGTTTCGTAGCGCGCGCGACGGCGCCGGTGTGACGCACGATGTCGACGAGATCGACCGCGGTGGTGTCGTTGTATCCGAGCACGACCATGCCGAGCGAGTCGCCGACGAGTAAGACGTCGATACCGGCGGCTTCCGCGATGTGCGCGAACGCGGCGTCGTATGCCGTCATGACCGCAAAGGGTTCGGACTTGCGCTTGCGGATCTCGCCCGCCGTTACGCGTTTTATGCTCATCTAACTCGCTAGCTGCTGGCGGCCTTCGAGTGCTTTAGCCAAGGTTACTTCGTCGGCGTAGTCGAGATCGCCGCCGATCGGCAAACCGTAGGCGAGGCGCGTGACCTTGACGCCGCTCGGTGCGATCAAGCGCGAGAGATAGAGCGCCGTCGCCTCGCCCTCAGCGTTGGGATTGGTCGCGATCACCACTTCGCCCGGCTGGTCGCTCCCGATCCGATCGATCAATTCTTTGACGCGCAGCTGTGCGGGACCGATCCCGTCCATCGGTGAGATCAAGCCGCCCAGGACGTGATAGCGTCCGCGATACGCCGACGTCCGCTCGAGAGCGAAGATGTCCTTCGCTTCGGCGACGACGCAGAGCAGGCTCGCGTCGCGGCGCTCGTCGGTGCAAAATGCGCACGGGTCGTCTTCGGTGATCGAAAAGCAACGCGAGCACAGGCGCACGCGCTCTTTGAGCGCGATGATCGCATCGGCCAGCAACTGCGCGTCCGAGCGCGGCCGGTTGAGCAGATGAAAGACCAGACGCGCCGCCGTCTTCGGCCCGACAGTCGGGAGCTTGCTGAACTCGTTGATCAGCGCCTGAACCGGATTGGGAGTCTTGATAATGTCACATCCCGGGTATCTTCAGCCCGCCCGTGATCCCACCGAGCTTCTTGCTCGAGAGTTCTTGTACTTTCGCGAGCGCGTCGTTGAATGCGACGACGAGCAGATCTTCCAGCGTCTCGACGTCCTCCGGGTCGACGGCGTCCTTGCCGATCTTGACCGACTTCACGCGAAAATCGCCGGTCATCTCGACTTGGACCAAATCTGCCGACGCATTCCCGGCCACGACGGTATTGGCGAGCTCATCCTGCGCCTTCGTCATCGCCTCTTGCATCTTGCGCAGCTGCGCCATCATCTGGGCTTGATTCATTCTGACGGCGCTCCGCCCCAGGCTCCGCGCCCCCCACGCTTTGCGTGGGGCCCCCAAACCTGCGAGCCCCTCATCGTTTCGATGAGGTAGACATGCCCCGAGGGGGCTCGTAACAACATAGGTGCTCCTTTACCTCATCTTCTTGAGCGCATAGCCCATCAGATCGCCTTCGTCATCCTCTTCGACTGCGGGGGCGGGGGTCCGGGCGGCGCCGTCGAGACGGACGACGACTTTGAGGGGGACTCCGAGCACCTCGGCGACCGCGTCCTGGATCGTCGCCAGGTCGGCGCGCAGGAGGTCGGCACTTGCGGCCTCGGTTACGCGCAGGGTCAGGGTATCGCCGGCAAAGTCGATCATCGTCCGCGCTAGGATCCCCGAGAGCGAGATCTTCTCGCCCTCGACCCGGGTCCGGATGTTCTGCCAGAGCGAGCGGACTTTTTGCGGCGTGAGCGGGCCGGACGGTGCAGCGGGTTCGGCGGGTGCGCCCTTCGCGGCCGGCGCCTTCGCGGCTGCCGCCTTCGGCGCCGCCTGAACCGCTCTTGGAGCCGGCGCCGCGGGTGCCGGAGCGCCGCCCTCCAACAAAGTAACGCGCGCGGCGAGCGCATCGAGCGTCGGGTCCTCGGCCTGCAAGACCAGGCGTAGAATCGCGGCCTCGAGTTCGAGTCGCGGGCTGCCCGTCGCGCGCGCCGAGCTGAGCGCTTCGCTCAAGAGGCGCAAGGCTCGAATGATCTTGATCTGCGGGGTCGCTTCGCCCAACTGGCGCGCAGCCGCCGCGTGGTCTTCGGAAAGGTCGCGATCGAGCAATTCGGGATTGACGCGCGCAACGAGCAAGTGACGATATTCCGCGATGAGATTGCGCGTCAGTCCGACCATGTCCGCGCCGCCGTCACTTGCCTCGTCGATTATGCGTAAGGATCCCGCGGCATCGCCCGCGAGCATCGCGCGCATCAACGCGCGGGCGTGCTCGTGCCCGGTCGTCCCAAACGCCGCGTCGACGGTGGCCGCGTCGATCGGCGCACCCGAAGCAAATGCGGCGACTTGCTCGAGCATCGTCAACGCGTCGCGCAGGCCGCCGTCAGCCCGGTAAGCGATGGCGGCGAGCGCTCCCTCGTCGATCGCGATCTTCTCGCTCTGCGCGATCGAGCGCATGCGCTCGATCATGACCGGTATCGCGATGCGCCGGAACTGATATCGCTGGCAGCGTGATAGGATCGTCGGCGGGAGCGACTCGGGGGCCGTCGTCGCGAGGATGAAGATCGCGTGCGGCGGCGGTTCTTCGAGCGTTTTCAAGAATGCATTCGCGCCTTCGCGGGTCAGCATGTGCGCCTCGTCGACGATGTAGACTTTGTAGCGCATCGTCGCCGGGGCAAATTTGACCGCCTCGCGCAGCGCGCGAATCTCGTCGATCCCGCGATTGCTGGCTGCGTCGATCTCGAGGACGTCCAGCGCCGTCCCGGCTAAGATCGCCTGGCACGCCTCACACGTGTTGTCCGGATGCGCCGTCGGACCGCTGACGCAATTGACGCAGCGCGCCAAGATCTTGGCGGCTGACGTCTTCCCCGAACCGCGCGGGCCCGAAAACAGGTAGGCGTGCGCAAGCTTTCCCGTTTCGAGCGCGGTGGTCAACGTTCGAACTACGGCATCCTGGCCCACGAGATCGGCGAACGTCCTGGGCCGCCAGGTGCGGTAGAGTGACACGGGTCCCAACTTAGGTCCCACCCCGCGTATTCCTGGGGGGTCCAGCGCGCTCGCTCGAAGCCCGAAAAAATCGCGCGGTTTAACGCCCGGGCCGCGCGGGTAACTGTTTTTCAACCCAGCGGTTTAGGAAGATCGCCGTGTTTGCAACGGCGGCCTTAGACCGTCGGCGTTGCCGGTCAAGCCAAGGTGACTTCGTGAATTTGCGCGTCGCTCTGCACGAACAATTCGGATTCGAACGCTTTCATCCAGGACAGGAGGAGGTGGTGGCGCGCGTTCTGTCCGGGAACGACACCTTGGCGATCCTCGCGACCGGCGCCGGAAAATCGCTGTGTTATCAGCTTCCCGCGCTGCTCCTGGACGGGACCACGGTCGTCGTCAGTCCGCTGATCGCGTTGATGAAAGATCAGATCGACATGCTGCATCAGCTCGGCGTGCACGAGATCGTCGCGCTGAACTCGACGCTTTCAGAAGATCAAGAAGCCTGGGAGATCTCGCGCATTCGCAGCCGGTCGGTGAAGATCGTCTTCGTCACTCCCGAAAAGCTCGAAGACGAGATCTTCGTGAACATCTTGCGCGAGATCAAGGTCCCGCTCTTCGTCATCGACGAGGCGCACTGCATCAGTCAGTGGGGCCACGATTTTCGGCCCGCATATCTCGGCCTGGGCCACGTGATTGCAGCCCTGGGCCACCCGACCGTCCTGGCACTCACGGCAACGGCGACGCCGGCCGTGCGCGAGGATATTCTGCAGCAGCTCGGGATCCCGCACGTGAAGCCGATCGTCAAAGGATTCGATCGCCCGAACTTGCAGTACGAAGTGCTCCGCGCAGAAAACGAGCAAGCGAAGCTGCGGATCCTACGCGAGCTCTTCCGCAGCGGCGAGCTCGAAGGGACCGGGATCATCTACACGGCGACGATCAAGAACGCGCTGGAGGTAAGCGAGTATCTCACGCAGTCGCTCGACGTGCCGGCAGCCGTATACCACTCGAAACTGCAAAAACGCGAGCGCGTCGCGGTGCACAACCTCTTCATGAACGAAGAGATTCGGGCGGTCGTCGCGACGAACGCGTTCGGCCTAGGAATCGACAAGCCCAACATACGCTTCGTCGTGCACTACGATCTGCCGGGGTCGATCGAAGCCTACACGCAGGAAGCGGGTCGCGCCGGTCGCGACGGCGATCTCTCGCGGTGCATCCTGCTCTACCGGATGAGCGACACGCGCGTGCAGAACTACTTCCTTACCGGCAAGTATCCGGCCCTCGAAGAAGTCCAGAAGGTCTTCGCGACACTCGACTTCTTCGGCGCGCAGGAAGACGGGGTTTCGCTCACCGACCTGCGGCGGATCTCGCAGCTCCCGCTCACGAAGCTCAAAGTCATCCTGGCATTGCTCAAGAAGGCCGGCTTCATCATCGCCTCGACGCGGGCGAAATATAAGCTCTCCGTGCAGGCCAAGAAGAATCCGGAGCTCGTTCTGAACCTGCACAACTACGAGACCAAGAAAACGTACGATCAGAGCAAGCTCGCGATGATGTTGCAGTACGCGGAGACTGCCTCTTGCCGGCGCAAGTTCATCCTCAACTACTTCGGCGAGGATTATGAAGAGCAGGACTGCGACGCATGCGACAACTGCCTGCAAGGAAACCAGATTGTCGGGACGAGCGGTTTCCGCATCGCGGACGTCGTCCATCACCCGAAGTTCGGACAAGGCACGGTCGAACGAGCCGAGAAAGATTTGGTAACGGTCTTGTTTCCGGGAGTCGGATACAAGACGCTCCTGGCGACCGCCGTCAGCAGAGAAGCTAAAATCGCGTAGAAGGGTTCGCCCTGGCTATTGTGACTTTGCGCACGGGTCTGGCTACGTGCGCTATCCTTGCATGCATATTGGTTTGGACGCGTGCGCTCGACGCGCAGCCCGTCCCCGTCAACGCATCGGTCACGCCGCCACCCGGCGCGATCAATGCCCCCGTCCCCGCGCCCCCGCTCCCGGCTCCGGAATCCAGCGCCGCCGCACCGGCTCCCGGAGCCGAGACCGGTGAGACGCCGTCGCCCTGTCCGACGCTTGTCCCGATTGGAACCCCCGGGCCGTTCTCAACGCCGGTCCCGTGCGTCCCGGGGACGGGACCGTCCGCAACGCCGGCCCCGCCGCCGATCTTCGTCACCCCGAACAACGCGTCGATCGTGCTCGGGACGACGATCACTTTGCGCGTCGATCGGGCGGTAGGGACCATCACCGCCGTCCCGATCGATGCCAACGTCGTGGATGTGCGGATCGATCAGGTCGCGCGGACGATCGTCGTCTCCGGGAAGAATCTAGGCGTCACGACGATCCACGTCACCGACGACCGCGGCGTCAGTGCCGAGGTCGGGATGCGCGTGGCCCTGCTCGCGGGCTCGATCGCACCCTCTGCCTCCGTGCGGCTCACGGGGAATCCGGCGACCGCAGCGTTCGTGCGGTCGGTCGTCGCCGACGCGGTCAGCTCTGCGGCGCGGCCCCGCCCCGGCGCGAACGTCGTGATCAATTCCCAAGCGATCAACGTTCGAACCGACCTCGGGCAAGACAACCTCCGCAGCGTCGACGTTCCCGTCTCGATACAGGGACCGGACTACATTACCGTCCAGGGGACGACGCACGTCTCGATCGAGAACTTCGCGCTCCCCCGTATCTCGCCGTCGCAATTGCTGGTCAGCGACTTCCCCGAGACCTTGCGCGAGAACGGGCTGCTGTTCGCCGCCGATCTGGGCCGCGACATGGCACAGCGCTTCCTTTACTACCACTACAATCCGCGCGGACAGCCGAATCGGCGGATCTTGCTCAAGGTCGAGAACCCTTCACCCCAAGCCGCGGTCGTGCAATTCATCACCGGTTCCGCCGGACCGGAAGAAAACGAGATGGAGGTCGGACACCTCTCGACACGTCGCTTCCTGGTCCGTGAATTGCAGAACGAAGGGACGGTCGTGACGATCCCGCCGAACTCGACGATCAATCTAGTGAATCATCCGCTCCCGGCCGGTTCGATCTCGAGCGCGATTCTGCAGCTGCGCGAGATGACCGGCAATACGCTGCACTTATCCTTGATCGCGCAGGACGCGAACGATCCGCTCGACACGGCCGTCTCGCAGAGCGCTGCGCTCTTAAGCAGTGAGGTGAAGCACGCGCGCGGGATCTATCCGGTTCCCGAGTTCTTCTTCGATTACACCTACGACACGAGCCAGGATCCGCTCGAGATCCAAATCGGCTCGCTCAAGCTTCCGAACATGCTTGAGGGCGAGGCGCTTGCCGGCGACTACGGCGTGATGCAGTCGATCACGGTGACGATCGTTAACCGCTACGGCCATCCCGTCCCGATCGCCATCTATGAGAATCCGCGCGGCGGCCGCGCGACCGGGACGTACTTGATCGACCGCGTCCTCGTGCAGTCGCACGCGGTGAACCCGTACGGTCACTACATGCTGCGGCAATATACGGTCCCCGCGAACGGTTTCGTGCGCGTCCAAATCACGACGATGCCCGAAGGCGGCTCATCGTATCCGCTCAATCTCGTCATCGGCCCCGACGATGGGAGCACGCCGCCCGGCGCACCCAACTCGCCTATTTATTAAAAGGCGCTCCGCCCCAGGCTCCGCGCCCCCCACGCTTCGCGTGGGGCCCCCAACCTCACGCGCGCTCGTCATCCTGCTCATTCGTTCGATTCCCCGAGGGCGCGCTCAACAACGTTACCGTAAGGCGAGCATGTAAGCCGGGATCGTCGCGCGGGCGCACGCTTCCCACGTGAAGCGCGCGACGGCGGCCGTGCGGACCGATGCGGCCCGCATTTCGGCGGCGTCGATGTCATCGAGGAGCGCTGCAATCGCGTCGCGCCAGGCGGCGACGTCGCCGCTCGGCACGAGTGGTACGGCGTTCGCAACGATCTCCGGGTGCGAAGCGGCATCCGAGGCGAGCAGCGGGACTCCCGCGCACAGCGCCTGCGCGGCCGCGTAGCCGAAGCCTTCATAGAGCGACGGCGCGATCGCGAGCGTCGTCGTTGCGTAGAGCGCAAGCAGCTCGTCGCGCGAGACGTATCCGCGAAAATCGACCCGGTCGCTGACTCCGAACCTCCGGGCGCGCTCGCGGCACTCTTGCTCGTACGCAGTCGTCGGGCCGACGCTGACGAGCCGCGCACCGGGCAGCCCGGCGAGCGCCTCGATCGCCATGCCGAGCGCCTTGCGCCGTTCGACCGTCCCGACCGCAAGGATCGTCGGATTCACGCGGTCCGGCCGGCGGACGACCGCCGCAAAACTCGGATCGACCCCCAGATACGCAACAAAGACGCGTGATGGATCGACGCCGACGAATTCGATCAGCTCGCCACGCGAGAAGATCGAATCGGTGACGATGGCGCGCGCAGACCGAGAACGGCGCGCCATCAGATCGCCGAAATACAGGCGCGCGTAGCTGCGCGTGTGCTGCTGAACGCGCTGCCAAGCGACGTCGTGAACGGTAACGACGATCGGCGCGCCGGCCGGGAGGAACGGCATCGTGCCCGACGCGCAGTGCAACAGATCCGGGCGCGCGCGCGCAGCCGCAAACGGGAGCAGCATTTGATCCCACACGACGCGCCGGTCGAAACGCCACGGGTCCAGGAACGGCAACTGCAACATCTCGACGTCGATACCGCATGCGCGCAGGGCCGGTCCCAAGCCTCGCACGTATTCACCGATCCCGGTCGCGGTCCCGACGGCGAGCTGTGCGTCGAGCGCGACTTTCACCGCGCGCGGCCCGTTGCGCTCGCGATCTCGCTTTCGAGCCGGTGCAGATCCGGATGGTCGGGCGCGAACCGGCGTACGATCGCGACTTGCCGGCGCGCTTGCGCGATGTCGCCGCTGCGCAGCGCGACCCGGCCGACGCCGATATGCCCGTCCGCACTCCCCGGATCGAGCATGACGACGCGCTCAAACGACGCGCGCGCGAACGGGAGATCGCCGTGCCCCATCGCTTCGTTTGCGGCGCCGAGCAGATAGGTCTCCGAAAGCGGCTCGAGGACGAGGGCGCGGTGGTACTCGACGAGCGACGCGCGATGGTCGCCCGTCTCTGACTCGAGCTCGGCCAGGCGCCAGTACGCGTGCGCCAAGCTGTCGGCGTCGCGCAACGCTTCGAGCTCGGCGACGAGCTGGCGCTGCGTCGCGAGCGCCGCCACGGCATGCCCATTGCGGTCGAGGATATCGACAGCCTCACTGACACGGACGAGATCGCCTGCAGCGACGTAGCGCTCGACCGCGCGTGCGTGGTCACCGAGGGATTCGTAGAGCTGCCCTTGCAGATCGTCGCGATCCGCACCAGGCGGTAAGGCGTCTATCAAGGTTTGTGCTCGCGCGAAGGCGCGGTCTTCGATCGCTGCCGCTGCGGCCGCGCGGCGTGCGAACGTCAAGAACGAAACGCTCGCGAGCGCATCGTAGATGCGCACGCCTGCCTCGCGCGGGATGTTGCGCGGGAGCGAACCGGCGACGGCGGCGGGACCCAGGAGCCCATCCGAGCCCAGCTGGATCAGCGAGAGGGCACCGACGACGATGACGATCGCAATCGCGACAAATCGCCTCACCGTAGCGCGCTACGCCGAAAGTACGGCAAGACCATTTCGCGAAGGGCGCGTAGTGAAAGTCGCCGCTCTCGCCATCCTCATGCTGTCGTACCTGTCGGCGCCGGCGCTCGCTGTTAACCAGTACGCGATCGCGTACGTCCCGATTGACGACCGACCGGTCACGTATCAATTGCCGCAGATGCTCGGCTCGATCGCAGGCGTCGACGTGTTGACCCCGCCGCGGTCGACACTCGGGCGATTTCTGACGGCCGGCGACACGGAGGGAATCTGGAGCTGGCTGCTCTCACCACGAACGCGTGATGCGTTCGCGTACGTGCTCTCGACCGACATGCTCGCGTACGGCGGACTGATCGCATCGCGGACGCCTGGGACCGGCGACTTGACGGCGCAAACACGCCTCGATCGTTTCGTCAACCTCCGGGTCCAGCGGCAAGACGCATCGGTCTTCGCATTTGGGACCGTGATGCGACTCGCGCCGACCGGGGTGGCAAAGATCGGAGCGGCAGCCGATTTCTTCGCTGCTGGTCCCGTCAGCGAGTCGATCGCGGAGTATGCCCGGCTCCCCGATCCGCCGCAGACCGACGAACAGCGCGCGCGCGCCGCGGAGTTGCGCGCCCAGATCGGCGAGCCGCTGCTGCAAGCCTATCTGGCGACACGGGCGCGCAATCGTGCGATCGACGCCTACGTTTTGGGCTTGGCCGGAACGACGCGCGTGCTCGATCGCGTCATCCTGGGCCAAGACGATGCGGGCACGGTTGGACTGCACCTGCGGGACATCGCCGAGTTGCGCGATGCGGTCCAACGCTACGGCGCGGGGTCGCTTGCGACGATCGAATCGGGGACCGACGAACTCGGGATGGTCTTGGTCGCGGCGGCGCTCGCGCAACACGCGCACTGGGCGCCGACCGTGAGCGTGCGCTACTCGCGCGCCGACGGCGGCAGCGTGCAGGACCCGCTCGAGATCAGCCCGATCGATCAAACGGTCAATAGCGTGATCGCTTCGTCGGGTGCGCGCCGCGTCGCGAGCAACGCGGACATCGACCTCTTCGTCCGCGTCACCCGGACGAGCGATGCGGACGAAGCGGCCTTCGTCGACGCAATCGCCCAGGACGTCGCCGCAAACCACTCCGTCGCCGTCGCCGACTTGACGTTTCTGGGCGGTTCAGACGATGAGCAGAAGGCGCTCGTCCAAGCGCTGATCGCACGCAAAATCGCCGGCTCTATCGACTCCTTCGCCTCTTGGAACACCGCGGCGAATTCGCTCGGTACCGCCGTCCCGGCCGCGATCGCCGCGGGCGCCGGCCGGCGCCTGCAAACCTACGACGCGGCCGCGCACCGCAGGTTTCTCCTCGACCGGTACATCGACGATTACGGCTATCGTCTCTTCGTTCGCGGCGCCGTCAATGCAGATCTGTCGGCAAGAGGAGTCGACGATCACAGCTTCTTGCTCCCCGACGCGGCGCGCTTCGCCAACGAAGACGTCCGTTCGCGCCTCGAACCGTTAGGCTTTTCGCTCCTCGATCAAACCGGGATCGCGCTGCGCCGCGCTGCGATTCTCCCGACCTTGCCGTGGAACCGAACGTTCGAAGTGTGGATCGACATCCTCTCATATCCCAGATGACAAGAAGCGCTCAGCGATGAGGAGCGCCGCGTAATCGTCGATCGGGCGCGGCGGAAGGAGCATCCCGCGCGGCACGAACCAGCGCCAACCGCGCGGCGGATGATCGGCGAAGTAACGTGCGCGCGCGCGCAGCGTAGTCTCGATTTCGTCGGTGATGTGAATCGGGATGCCCGTAGCGGCCAGAACGCGGGCAACCGTTGCCCCGTTCGTCCCCGCTCCCAGCGCAATCGCGCTGGGAGCGTGAGCCGCAACGAGCAAAGCGACGCGCTCCGGCAGCGTCTCGACCGGCTCGATCCCCATCGCCAGCGGCACTGCGCCCGGTTCTGCAACGACGGCAAAACCGCACTTGCGCGTCCCCGGATCGATGCCCAGCACAGGACCGGGCATCAACGCGACTCGATGCCGAAATCCAAGACGAGCGCGCGCGAATGCGGATACGTGTCTTGCGCCGCCTTTGCGACGACGAGAAAGTTTCCTTTTGAGTGGGCGACCTCTTGCGCGATCGACTGCGCCTGCGGTCCGTTGACGAGCGGAAAGGTCACGAACGGCGGCGGCATACCGCGTCGAATCGACGCGTCGCGCGCAAGGGCGATGAGGCGCGGAAAGTCGATCGGCGCTCCGCCCGAGACCGCGACGGAGGCGACGACCTCGTGCGCCGCGAGGATCCGAAGGTCGGGGTATTGATCGAACTCGAAGCCGATTTCGTCACCCCGAAAAAGATTCTGCGAGGCGACCGGCAAGATCAGAACCGGAGCGCGCGTCAGCTCGGGCTCGAGCAGGCTGAGTTGTTGCCGGAGCTTACGCTGCACCTCGGAATCCGCTGAAGTTTGCTGGAACGGCCGCAAACCGGCGCGAGGCCAGGCTTTGTTGGCAGCCTTCACCGTCTCGTCGAAGAACGTGCGCAACGCCACGAACTGCTGTTCTTCCGACTGCGTCGGCTGCAAGATCAGAAATTCGTTCCAAATCGGCTCGCCGAGTTGGAGAATGCGCGGCTGGTTGCGCGTGTTGGCGACTTCCTGCTGGAGGCTCGTGACCTTCGTCTGAAGCTCGTGCATCTGCTGATTCAGGTCACCGATGCGGAAGAGAGCGGTCTGAACGTATTCCGACGCAGCGAGCGCGATCAAAGTGACGAGCATCGCGATAAGCATTCCCGTCGCGACCGCGACGATCGTCGACGTGTGGCGCGGGCGCAAATTGAAAAGGGTCAAGCGCCTGCGTCCGACTTGATGCCCAACGCGATCGCCGACGTACGCGATGAATCCCGCAACCAGCATGATGCTGATCACGGAGATGCTGCCGCGCAGGATCTGCATGATCACGAAGCAGCCCTGCGCAACAAGTAGACGCCCATCGCCGAAAACAGGAGGTTCGGGGTCCACGCGGCGATCGTCGCCAGTCCCAGACTCACACCGCCGATGCTCAAGAACACCGTGGCGATCACGTAGTAGATGAAGACGATCGCAACCGCGAGACCGAATCCGAGGCTCGGGCCGCCGCCGCGCGCCGGGCGCAAACCGAACGGAATCGCAATCAAGACGAAGACCAGTGCTGCAAACGGCCGCGCCAGCTTCGCCTGATAGATCGCGTAATAGGTGCGGAACTGATCCGCGGAGAGTCGCCCTGACGTCAGCACCGCCCGAATCTCCGCCCGGCTCATATCCTCCGGGTTGTCCTGAGCAGCGCGGCGCACGAATTGGCCCGGCGCCTCGCCCACATCGACTCGTAGAACCGGATCTATGCTCGAAAACGTCGAGCCGTCGGGATCAAAATGGTACGTCGTCGCGTTCGAGAAGCGCCACGTCGGCGCGTCGTAGTCGGCGCGTTTGCTAAAGACGATCTCCTGCGGGCGCTGGTCGCGATCGTACTGTATGACGGTGACGTTGAGCAGCGCCTGTGTCGCGGGCTCCATCGCAGCCGCGACGGTCAGTTGTTTGCCGCCGCCCGGGAGCGCCGTGATGACGGTGAGGTTGCTGTTGATCGTGATGTGCTTGATGACGATCTCGCGCAGATATGCCGCCTGGTCCGTCGCGATCGGGACGATCTTTTCCTGAAGGAACAGGCCGACGAACGAAGCAACGACGCCGACGACGATCAGTGCCGCGACGATCCGGTACAGGCTGATCCCGCCGGCCTTCATCGCGGTGATCTCGCTGTCGCCGGAGAGTCGCTGCATCGTAAGCAGTACGCCGAGCAAGAGCGCCATCGGGATGACGTAGATCAGGACTTGCGGGAGGCCCCAGAGGAAGTATTCGATCGCGATCAGGAGCGGCGCGTGCTCGTCGGAAACGAATCTTGCTATGGCGAGCAGCTGCGTCGCGACCAAGATCAGCGTGAAGGCCGAGAGCCCGAACGTGAACGGCCCGCCGAGCTCGGCCAACATGTAGCGGTCCAGGATCGTGAGGCGTGAAAAGCCCGCGGTCAACGGATGCTCGCGATGCACGGCGACGCTCACAGCCGGAAGCCTTCGCCGAGGTAGAACTTGCGGGCGACCGGGCTCTCCAAGACCTCTTGCGCCGTCCCCGCGACCTCGATCTTCCCATCGTTGAGGATGTAGGCGCGGTCGACGATGGCGAGCGTCTCGCGCACCTGATGATCCGTGATGAGGATGCCGAGCCCGCGCTCGCGCAGTTGGCGGATCATCGTTTGAATGTCGGCGACGGCGATCGGATCGATCCCGGTAAACGGCTCGTCGAGCAGCAGGAAGGACGGCTCGGTCGCCATCGCGCGCGCGATTTCGACCCGCCGCCGTTCGCCGCCCGAGAGGCTGTCGCCGCGCGCGTCGATCAAGCGGCCCAGTCCGAACTCGTCGAGCAGTCCCGGCAGCCGGGCCTCCTGCTCGGCGTGCGAGACGCCGTTCATCTCCCAGATCAAGCGCAAATTGTCACCGACCGAGAGTTTGCGAAAGATCGAGTTCTCCTGCGCGAGATAGCCGATCCCGGCGCGCGCGCGTTCGTGCATAGGCTGGTCCGTCAGCTCGACGAGCGCGCCGTCGCCCTCGAGTGCGACCGACCCGCCGTCGGGACGGATCACGCCGACGACCATATAAAACGTCGTCGTCTTCCCGGCGCCGTTGGGCCCGAGCAGGCCGACGACTTCGCCATTGTTCACGGTCGCGCTGACCCCGTTGACGACCACACGTGACCCGTAGCGCTTGACCAGATCGCGCAAAACGATGCGCTGAGAACTGCCGTTCATTGAAAGGCGCTCCGGCCGAGCCTCCGGTCGCACCAGCGCACATCCTGTGCTGTGCGACAGGCTCGCATCCGTGCTCGCTCCGCCCCCCAAAGCTTCGCTTTGGGGCCCCCGACCGTAGCGCCCCTCATCATTACGATGAAAGCACGATGCCCCGAGGGGGCGCTAAAGTACTGTTTCATCGAGGGCTGCTATTGACCGTGACGTGGTTGAGGCGGACGTCGCCGTCGATCGTGTCGCCGGTCAAGCGGTCGCCGCGTGCACTGGTCAGCACGACGTTACCTTCACCGTGAATACGCTCGACCCGTCCGTCGTAGGTCAACGTATCGCAAGTCAAAACCGCTCCATCCTGCGTCCGCGCCGTTACGCCGCCGCTCATCATGATCGTCTTGTCCCTCTCCGTGACGACGGCCTTCGGCGAATCGCCGATCAGCGTCTTGCCGGTCCGTTCAAAAAACGTCACGTGCGGCTGCGAGAGCGCAACGATGAAACTGCCGTCACCCAGACGGTCGCCGACGCTCGACTTCGCCGTGACAAGGTAGACGCGCCGGTTGTGCTCGCTCGCGGTAAACGTCGCAGGATGGAGGGCGTCGCCGTGGGTTTCGACGTGAACCGGGACCGCGGGCTGCGTCGGGGCGGGGGTCTGGGCAGGGCCTCCCCCACCCGTCGACTCGCAGCCGCAGAGGAGCGTTAGCAAAGCGCCGGCGAGGAGACTACGGACGATCATGCGTCATCTTCGGCCGTAACGAGCGCCAGGGCCATGAAGTTCGTCCACAGCGCAAACACGATGCTCAGCGTGTTGAATACGGAGACCGCCCACAACCCCGCAAGCCCGGCGCCGATCGCGAGCGCCAAGGTCCGGTTGCGAGGCGCGGCCCGGATGAGCGCGGCACGGTAGAGGACGGCCCAGCGCCACCACATGTACGCGAACAAGCCGGTCCCGAGCACCCCCAGTTCCGAGAGCAAGGTGAGGAAGATATCGTGCGGATCGAACGAGATCGGCGTCCCGGGCGGCGGCCCGTCCGGCGGGCGGATAAACGGATAGGTACGGTAGTACGCGATCGCACCGACGCCGCTCAACGGAAAGAGCTCGAACGTGCGCCAGCCGGCGGCCCACGCCGGGAGGCGCGAGAGGTTCTCCGACGGATTGTGGTGGGCATCGAAGACGACCGCACCCGCGAGCAGCGCGATCACGAGCGCCGCGCTCGGCAGGGCGACGTTCCACCTCGGTCGGAGCGCAACGAGGAAGACGAGCGTGGCGACGACGGCGCCGATGAAACCGGAGCGCGAAAACGTCAACACGAGTGCAACAAAACCGCAGACGAAGGCCCCGAGCGCAAGCGCACGCATCGCATGCGTGCGTGCAGCCAGGACGAAGCCGGCCGCAGTCGCGCACAAGACGACCGCGTATCCGGCGAGTTCGTTCGTATTGAGGAACGTCCCGACGGCGCGGCCGTGATGGAAAGCGTAGACGTCGGCGGGGCGGCGCAGCGCGACCAGTACGACGGCGAGCAAACACGCGAGCGCGCCGCTGGCAAGGAACGAAGCGGCGCAGGCATCGGTCAGCCAAACGACGCGCCGGCGCAACTCGAGGAGTGCATTGGCACCGATCATCCAAACGAAGAAGCCGAAGGCGTACGTGAGGCCGCCGGCCGGCTCGAAACCGAAGATCGCCGGGACGGCAAACGCGCACGTCCCCGCGCAGCCCGGCCAAAACAATTCCGGCAGCGGCCGGCGCCAGCGCGTCGCTGCCGCTAGGATGATCAGAAACGACGCTCCGGCAACGACGACGAAAAGCCAATCGATCGTGCGCGGAACGAGCCACACGCTCGGCGGGAGCGCCGAGTTGTGCGGATCGGTGTATAGCAAGCCGAGCGACGAATAGAGCGGGAAAAAAGCAAACGTCGCCGCGATCGCAACGGCGGCGAGTCGTGCGTGTCGCTCAAACATCTCCATGACCTCGCGCGGCGAGTTCGGCTATCGCACGCGCAACCTGCACCGCCGCACCCGCCGGGCCCATCCGAGCGCGTCCCGTCGCGCCCATCTCGGCGCGACGCGCGGGATCGCCGAGCAGCCGCAGGATGGACGCAGCCGCCTGCGCGGGATCGCCGGGGACGATGTCGAGCGCGGCTCCGAGCAAGCCGGCTTGCCGCATGCGGTACCATCCTTCGCGACCCGAACGGCGCGTCTCGAGGGCAACGACCGGCAGGCCGCTCGCGGCGGCGGCTTCGTTCGCCGTCCCGGCCTGACCGAGCGCGAGCGTCGCGCCGGGGAAGAGCGCGCTGATGTCGCCCCGCCATGCGGTCGCGAACGGCTTTCCTTCTAAAGATGCGACGAACGGCTCGTCGTCCGCACCGGGCGTTATCGTCCAGCCGTCGTCCTCGAGCGCGCACGCCATTCGCGCCGGATCGAGCGAGGCCGCAATCGAGAGCATCGCGTAAACGGGTCGCTCGAGGGCAACTAGACGGACGACGCGCAACAACAGCACCGCGTCGCCGTAGCCATCCTCGCGACTCCCGGGCAAGAGGACGAGCCGCTCGGCCCCCGACGGCCACGGATACGCGCCCGCATCGGATGCCAAATCGACGATCACGTTGGCCGCAGTTGCGGAGAGACCTCGAGCGCGCAGCGCGCCCGCCGTCCGCTCGTCCCGTACGAAGCGCACGGCGGCTCTCCGCATGAATCGGCGCTCGAGCCAGCCGTACGGCGCGACATAGTCGCTCTTCGCAGTCCCCACGAAAACGGTCGGCGTGCGCGCGCAATATGCCATCGCCAATGCGTAGACGTCGCCGACCGCAACAACGACAGCGTAGCGGCCCGCCGACGCGCGCAAGAACGCCCGCTGCCGGCGCAACAAGCGCAAGAAACCGGCGCGCAGATCGCGCGCGAAGTTGCCGACATTGCCCATCGCGACGAGCCCGCCGCTCGGCAACCGCTCGCGCGGGCCGATCTCCGGGAAGCTCGGTGCCTCGAATCCGGTCCCCACGAGTGGAAAGTGGTCCACGTCGAGACCAAGCGCGCGCACGTCGCGCGCGATCCGTGCGCCGATCGCGGCTTCGCCATGTCCGTTCGTCACGAAGAGGACGCTCACTGCCGTTACGCTGCTAACAGCGGAAGCAGCTCGTACGACGCGATCCTTGCTCGCGCGCCGTCGCGGACGAGCTCGGTGCGCGAAACGTAGTGTCCGTACGGCCCGGCGTGGACGATGGGGACGGGACCGACGTACTCCGGCGCGGCGAGCGTATCGTGGCTGTGTCCGCCGAGGATCAGGTCCAAGCGCGGGACGCGTCCTGCCAGCTCGCGATCGGCGCGCAGCCCCAGATGCGAGAGCGCGATCAACGTCGTCCCGCTCGGTGTCTGCTGCGCGATGTCGGCCGCGGTTGCATGCGGATCGAGGAAGCGCCAACCGAAGATGCGCTCCCACGGGCTCCCGACGCGATACTGCGGGACGAGTAAGCCGAACAGCCGGACGTTCGATCTTCCGCGCTCGTCGTCCAGCTGAAGATCGAGCGAGGGGACGAACGGGAGCGGGCGGCCGCGCAGATCGACGAGGTTCGCGCAAACGACCGGATGGTGCATTTTGCGCAACCGGGCGACCATCAGGGGGAGCAGATAGTGAAACTCGCGGTTGCCGACGGCCGCGACATCGTAGGCCGCGTCGTCGAGTTCACCGAGGATCGGCTCGCTGCGGAAATAGACAGTCTGGCTGCCGCGAAGCGCGTCACCGCAATCGACGAGCAGCCCCGGAGCGCGCGCCCGCAGCGCGCGCAACGGTTCTACGATCCCACGATGGTCGTGTAAGTCGGACGTGTGGTAGATGCGCACTATCTCGCGAGTTCGACTGCGAACGCCGCAGTTCGTCCCAGGGCGTCCGGGGGACCGAGCGCCGCGCGCAGCTGCGCAAAGGACGCTCGCTGACCGTCCGTATCCTCCAAGACGCGCTCGAGCGCGTCGACGAGACTGATTTGCGTTACCTGCTCCTGCCAGAGTTCCGGGACGACGGGCGCATCGAGGACGAGGTTCGGCAAGGTCAGATACTTCAAACTCGCACGTTTGACGAGGCGCCGCGCCATCCGTTCCTGCATGCGCGAGACGATGTAAAGCGCGACGGTCGGGACGCCCAGCAGCGCCGCTTCGAGGACGGCTGTCCCCGACGCGATCCACGCTGCATCGGCATCGTCGAGCGCGGCACGCGCTCCGCGGATCATCCTGACCGGCAGCTCGGTAAACGCGCGGGCCAGACCCGCGAGCCTATGCTCGGCTTCGTCATCCGCTGCGCCTATGACGAATTCCGCCCTGGGCCGGTGAATCCGCAGAAGCCGCGCTGCTTCAAACAGCAGCAGCGCGTGCCGCTCCAGCTCGCCGCGGCGGCTGCCTGGGAGGATCGCGATGCGCCCGCCGTCGGGCGCGGGACGCGGGCGCGGCGGGCGCTCGGGAATCGTCGAGACGAGCGGATGGCCGAAATGGTGAATCGGCAACCCCAGCGATGCGTAGAAATCGCGCTGGTGCGCAAACGGCGTCACCGCAACGCAGGCGCGCGCGACCATGCGCGCGCGTTTGGCATCGTCAAGCCACGCAGCCGGCGGAAAATAATAACAGATGGGACCGGCGTAGCCGGTCCGCCTCAGCTGACGGGCCAGCCGCAGGTTGACTGCGCCGAAGTCGATCAGCACGACGAGACTGGGCGGCCGCGCGCGCAGTTCCGCGGCCGTGATCAAATTGAGCGCAAGCAGCTTGGGAATCTTCGCGAGGGCTTCGATCGGCCCCAGGCTTGCCCAGCCCCGCGTATCCCAACGCAGCGCAAAGCCCGCATCGCGCATCCGCTGCGCGCCGATCCCTTCGAACGCGAGCTCCGGTTCGATCGTCCGCATCGCGGCGGCAAGCTCGACCGCCGCCAATTCGCCCGACGCTTCGCCGGTCGAGACGAAGATACGTTGCGTCGCTACTTGAGCGTGATCCCGCGGTCGGAGGGTGACTCGATGAACGTGACGAGATGGCGTCCCGCGTCGGTCTGGACCAGCCCGCGCACCGCCTCGAGCGCCTGGCTCATGTTCATCTCGGAGCGATAGATCAGCTTGTAGGCTTCCTTCAGCTCCGTCGTCGTCTTCCCGTCGAAGCCGGCGCGCCGCAAACCGACCGCGTTGATACCCCAGACTTTCGCCGGATTTCCCTCAATCAAGAAATAGGGCGGACAGTCGCGGCCGATCCTCGACATCCCCCCGATCATGCTGTTGCGTCCGATTCGGACGAATTGGTGTACGCCGACGGCCCCGCCGATGGTCGCATAGTCTTCGACGATCACGTGCCCGGAGAGTTGCGCGAGGTTCGACATCGTCACGGCGTTTCCAATTCTACAGTTGTGCGCGATGTGGACGTACGCGAGCAGCAGGCAATCGTCGCCGACCGACGTCGTCTCCTCTTTGCCGGTCGCACGGTGCACGCTGACGTACTCGCGGATCACCGTCCGGTTCCCGATCGTCGTGTACGATACTTCTCCCTCAGCCTTGCGATCTTGCGATGGTGCCCCGATCGACGTGAAGGGATGGATCGTGCAGTCGTCGCCGATCGTCGTGTGGCCGTTGACGACGACGTGGGCGAGCAAGCGCGTCCGCTCGCCGATCCGCACGTGCTCTCCGACGATGCAAAATGGCCCGATCTCGCTGCCTCGGCCGGCGATTGCGCCGGGATGCACGATCGCAAGCGGATGCGTCGTGACGCCACGCGCCTCGCTAACCGTCTCATTCATGCAAGACCGCTGAATCCAAGCGGAACGCGCGCGGGTCGTCGACGATCGAGAACATGAGCTCTGCCGAACAGACGTACTGCCCGTCGACCGTCGCGCTCGCTTCGACCCAGCCGATGTTTTTGCGCGACCGCAGCATCTTCACTTCCATCATCAGCTGGTCGCCGGGGATCACGGGCCGGCGAAATTTCGCCTTGTCGATCCCGGCCAGATACGGGATTTTCTTTTTCCAATCGCCCGGGGCTAGGATGACCGTTCCGCCGAGCTGCGCCATCGCCTCAATCATGTAGACGCCCGGCATCAGCGGATTGCCGGGAAAGTGCCCGCTGAACACCGGCTCGTTCGCCGTGACGTTCTTGTAACCGACGGCGCGCACCATCGGCTCGAGCTCGAGGATGCGGTCGATGAGGACGAACGGATAACGGTGCGGCAGGATCTCCATGATCTGCCGAATGTCGATCGGCTTGGGGCTCACCGCGCGGCCGCCGTGCCGGGCCGAACGGCATTGCGCAACTCGAGGACGGCTCGGTGATGAAGCGTGTGTCCGCCTTTGATCGCGACGACCTCGCATTGCGGCCAGGCTCCGAGCAGAGCAAAATCGCCGATCAGATCGAGTGCTTTGTGACGGACCGGTTCGTCGGGGAAGCGGAGCGCCTGCATCGGACCGTCCGGCGCGAAAACGACGGCGTTCTCCAAAGACCCGCCGCGCGCGAGGCCCGCTTTGCGCAACGCTTCGACCTCGTGGGCAAAGCCGAACGTGCGGGCCGGCGCGATCTCACGCAAATAGATCTCCGGCGTGATCTCCTCGTCGAAGAACTGCGCACCGATCGGCGCATCGTACGCGACCGTGACCTTTGCGCGAAATTCGGCGGCGGGGAGCACGATCAACATCTTGTCGCCGTCGCGAAAATAGCTCGGCGCCGCCGGGATGTAGCGCCGTCGCGGCTCGCCGAGCGCCGTCGTGCCAACGTCCGCGATCGCTTGCGCGAACGGCAGAGCACTGCCGTCCAAGACCGGGATCTCAGGCCCATCGACCTCGATAAGCGCATTGTCGACGCCCATCCCGGTCAAAGCCGAGAGCAAGTGCTCGACGGTCGAAACGGTATGCCCTCCGCTCCCAAGGACGGTTGCGCGGCGCGTATCGATAACGAACTCGGCGTGCGCCGGAAGCGTCACCCCTCCGTCGAGGCGAAAAGAAAGGCCGCTAGCGGCCTTCGCGGGACGGATGCTGACGCGCGCGGGAAGACCGGTGTGCAGTCCGATTCCCTCGAACTCGATCGTATCGCGCAGCGTGGTTTGATAGTGCAAGCGTCGGCTTTCAGTCCTCGTCGGAGCTCGACGATTTCTTCTTCTTACCTTCTAGAGCGTCGACTCGAGCAAACAGCTTAGGCAGCTTTTGAATGAGGACCTGCAATCGCAGTTCGTCGCGATGCGGCTTCGCCGGGCGGCCGCTCATGAACGAATGGTCCGGAATATCCGCCCACACTTCGGTTTTACCGCCAAGCGTCACGTTGGATCCGACGGTGACGTGCCCTTTGAACGTCGAGGCTCCGCCGACGCGGACGTAGTCGCCGACGATCGTCGATCCCGCCATCGCGGTGAGCGCAGCGAACGCACAGTGTTTTCCGATCCTGCAGTTGTGAGCGATCTGGACGAGATTATCGATCTTCGTCCCATCGCCGACGCGCGTGGTCCCGGTCTGCGCGCGATCGATGCACGTGTTCGCCCCGATCTCGACGTCGTCGCCGAGTTCGACGTTGCCGATTTGCGGGATCTTGCGAAACGCACCGTCGACGAACACGTAACCGAATCCGTCGCTGCCGACGACGGCCCCCGCCTGGAGCACGACGCGTTTTCCGGCAACGCAACGGTCGAGCAGCATCGAGTGCGGATGGAACGTCGAGTCCTCGCCGACGACTGCCTCGGCGCCGACGACGGCGCCGGCATACAGGACGCTGCGCGCACCGACGCGAGCGCGTGGGCCGATCGCGACGAGCGGACCGATGACGACGCCGGCGCCGATCTCGGCGCTGGGGTCGACGACGGCGCTGGGGTCGCGGTGCGGGCCGCTCGGCCGCGGCGGTTCGAGTCCTTGAAGCAGCTGCGCGAGCGCGGCGCGCGCGGATTCCACGAGGATCAGCGGCTTGTTCGTTTCGACCGCGTCGGCCAACCGTTCTTCGGTAAGGACCGCCGCCGCGGACGACGAAAGGGCGGCCCGCAGATAACGCTCGTCCGTCGCGAAAGTCAACGTCTCCCGATCGACGTCGTCGATCGCCGCCAGCCGCGCAACGACGATCTTACCATCGCCGCGAACGCGCCCGCCGAGTGCCGTCGCGATCTCGGAGAGCATCCCCAGCCCGGCGTGCGGCCCGCTCACGGCGACGGCGTCGCCCGCTCCGTGATGTCGAGGATCTTCTCGACATCCGCCGTGATGTCGGTCCCGCCATTCGCGGGCGGAAAAGCTGCGAACTCACTGGTGACGACCATCTTGAAGTTTCGATTCTTCGCGACTTTCGCCGCCGCTTCGCGAACGTCGGACGTCACCTCGTCCTGCATCTTGACGTACTGCGCGCGCAGCTGCTCGCGCTCGCGCTGTTTTTCCGCGTCGGAGGCCTGCGAACGCTCGATCGCGGCGGCATCGGCACTGAGCTGGTTGTTATAGTTGATGAACTTCGGCCAGTTCGACGTGATCCGTACGATGCTGACGACCGCTACGTCGCTCGAGGACGAGTGTCCACAACCCACGACGATCAGCGCGGCGACAAGAGACCAGATCGGTTTACTCATGGAGGCTCTCGATCTGCTTCTCGGCGTCTTGGGTCAGATCGACGCTCCCGCCCGACGCGACGACGTTGCTGACGACGACGTCGACGCCGTGGCTCTTCGCAACCGTTTGAACTTCGCGCTGGATTTGCGCCACGATTTGTGCGTAAAGATCATCGTGCTGCTTCTGCAGCGACGCCAGCTGCTGCGCTGCGCTCGTTTGCGCCGTTGAATCGGCGCCGCGCAGTTGATTGAACCTGCGCTGCAGGTCCTCGCGCGTCTTGTTGAAGTCCGCGATCGTTTGCTTTGCGTCCGCGTTGAACTGATCTTGGTACTGCCGGTGCAGGGCTTGGAGTTTCGCCTGCAGCGCAGCCGGGGCCGCCTGCTGCCCGGGGCCTTTTCCGGCATTCACCGAGACCGGCGCCGGGCCGCCCAAATTCCCCACCGCCGAGGCGGGTGCCCCGAGCTTGGCCTGGCTGCGCGAGTGCACTGCGGCAAGCTGCTTGTCGAGATCCCCGCGCGTCTGCGTGCGCAGCTGATCTTGATACTGCGCGAGCGTCTGCTGATCTTTGGTGCGCATCACAGCGAGCGCATCGGATTCTTTCTTGTCGAGGGCATCGACCGCAGCCTGCGCCTCTTTGCGGCCGGCGTCGTCGAGCGCGAGGTTCGACAGTTTCATGCGCAGCTGGAGCCGTTGCGGCGCGTCGGTCTGCGCAAGCTGCAGGGAGTATTGGGATTCCTGCGCTTGTAACTGGTTGGCCTTATCGCGATAGAGACGGTTCGCACGCTCGTTGAACGTCTTGACCAGCGCGTCGCTCGCCGATTTGTCCTGGGCGACGACCGCGCCGCGATACGTGCCCAGATCCTGGTGCGCTTGGGCGATCGCTGAGGACTGCTGCTTCGCCGCGGTCGCGTTGAGGCGGGCTGCAATCTGCGCGGTGCTCGAGCCGGAGGAACTGCCGGCGAGCGCCGCTTCGATTGCGTCGTGCTCGCGGCGCGAGTACTCGTCCTGCTTGTCTTTCAGCAGGCGGTTCGTCCGCTCAGCCGCCGCCTGCAGCTCGGTTTGCAGCTCGGCTTCCTGCTTGGATAGGTCGTTGCCGGACGACGCGGCGCCGGGGCCGATCTCGCGCAAGCTCAGCGCCTCGATGCTCTTTTCGTAGGCGGAGAGCTGCGAGTAGAGCGGGTGACTCTTCACGAGGACGTCCATCCGGACGTATCCGACTCGCCCGCCGTGGTCCGAATCGCCGGCCGACGTCGACTCCGACCGAGCGCAGGCGGCGAATGCGAGCAGGAGCAGCGTGCCCAGAAGCGCGCGCACGACCATTCTACTTGAGCACGGCCGTCACGTCGGCCGTCACGTCGGTTCCGCCGTAAATGATGTTGTTGCGGTCGACAACCATGATGAGATTGCGCTTGCGGGCGACGTCGGCTACGACGCCGCGCGTCCGATCGACGATCGGCTGGATGTCTTTCTTTTGTTCGGCACCGACGGCACTCTGATAGTCCGACATGGCTTTTGAGCGGTCGGCGTCGGTCCTCGCGCCCTTCATCTTTCCTTGCGCGATCCTCTGTTGGTCGGCTTGGAATTTCGCAAACGTCTGCTCCGCGGCTTTGACGCTCGGCAACGCGTCGATCTGCGTTTGATCGACCCAGCCGACGCGCGAAGGCGGGGGCGTGTTGATCGGCGGGACCGGATCGGCGATGCCGCCGATGAGATCGACGACGTTCTTGGTGATATCCTGACCGCCGAAGACGACGATGCGCTTGTCCAGGACGACCGAGAGACTCTTGCTGGCCGCGACCGATGCGATGGCGACCTGAGCGCGCGCGAACAACGGACCGAGCAACTGGCGCTGACGCTCTGCGAACCGATTCTGAAAGTCCTGAGCGATCCGGGCTTGATCGTCGGCCGAACGCGCCCCGCGCACTTGCTGCGTAAACTGCTTGTCCAGCTCCGCCTTGTACGCGATGAGCTGGCGGTTGGCAGCCGCGAAGCGCGGGATCGCCGCGAGCGCCTCCTGATCGACGTACCCGATATCCGTCACGTCCGCAGCAAGCGCAAGCGGCGCACCCAGCAGAGCCATCGCGAGCAGGAAAGCGCATATTTTGTTCAGGCTTAGGCACCGGAAAGCGAAGTTTGCTAAAGCAAATGAGCTTTTCGGTAACGACAGCATGAACAAAATATGCGCTTTCCTAGAAACTTTGGCCGATGCCGAAGGAGAAGTGTGTCCCCGTGCTGCCCTTGGCATAGTCAAGTCGAATCGTACGGATTCCTATTTGCGGGATGTCGAAGCGGACGCCGACGCCGGCGTCGGGATGCCACTGGAAGTTACTCAAGTTGGCGATCAAGTTCCCTTGCGAATCGTAGGTCGGTGCCGCACCGCGAATCCGGGTCGCGCCGTCATCGAAAAAGGTCGCGAACGCGATGTGGCGGTCCGGGCTAATCGGGACACGGAGCTCGGCCTGAAACAGCCGAGCATCGGTCCCGTAGAAGACCGTGTTGTACCCGCGCAACTGCTGGTCTGAGTACGTGTAGAGCCGGTTCGTCGGGATCGCCCCCGTCGACGTGCCGAACTGGGCGTGCACCGCGAACGTCGAGTTTTTCATGACCGGGAAGTATTTTGCGATGTCCAACGTCGTTAGCGTATATTTGAAATCCGAACCCATCCACGGGCCGCTGATCTCATCGGTCAAAGACGACAACACGCCGCGCCGCGGACTGAAGACGTCGTCTCGCGTATCGGCGGCGAGCGCGAAGACCACGCTGTGTAGTGCAAAGGGCGCGGTCGAGTTGACGTTCGCAATCGAGGGCGCGTTCACGCCCAGCGCGATAGCGCCGCTGACGCTGTTCGAGAACGTGAACTGCGGTAACGTCGAAGCGTTCGTCCCGACCGGGACTTGTGAGGAATTAAATGCGAAGCCGGACGGCAGCGTGACGGCCGAGCTGACTTGCTGGATGTTGGCCCCGATCGAAAACTTCACCGGATCGGAGAGACGGCGGCCGAGCGTCACGGCTATGCCGTTCGAGCGTGAGAAGTAGTTCGAGACCTGGTTTGCGACTTGGTTGATGTTGTTGGGGTCGAGTGGGACCAGCGTGACGAGCTGCGGATTGTTCGCCGGCAGCGGCGTCGGTGCCGGCCCATTCGGGTTCGGTGAGGCGCTCGGGACCGCGTAGATCGGATACAGGTTGGTTTGCGACGTCAAGAAAACCGTCGCGCCGAGACTGTATTTTTGCGCGCGCAGCGAGTTGCCCAAGTACGGCATGGAGCCGGAGAGCTGGATGTTGACCAAGCGCGACCCGCCTTCGAGCCGGACCGACGCGCCGTTCCCGGTCCCGTTGATATTGTTTTCCGAGTAGGAAAGGTGCGCGGTGAGACCCTGTCCGGTCAGACCGCCCGAGTAGCCGCCGCCGAGTTCGGCGACGCCGGTGCGCTGCTCGGCGACGTTCCAATCGAGCGTCACATATGCGGGACGCTTCGGATCGGGTCCCGTCTTCGGGATGAGGTCGACTTTCGAGAAAAAGCCGGTGTTGTTCAACCGGTTGTAGTCGTTGCGAAGATTGCTCGGGCGGACGAGGTCGCCGGGACGCGTGCGCAGCTGACGGCGAACGACGTCATCGTGCGTTTTGAAATTGCCGGTAATTTGAACGGCGCCGACGCGGGCCGCTGAGATCGTGTAGCGGACGTCCGCGGTGAGATTCTTCAGATCGACGCTCGCCGGATCGATGCCGCCTTCGAAGTCACCGAGCTGCAGATCGCTCTTGTCGTAGAGATTCTTGAGCGCTTCGATGTCTTTGTCGCGAGCGAGCTCGGAATACGGCTGGCCCGGCTTGAGGGTGATCGCATTCAAGATCACCTTGGCGGAGAGGACGGGATCGCCGACCGGCGGAGGCGTGATGATGATGTTGCGGACCGTCAAGCCTTCCTGAATCTTGAGCGTCAGGGCTCCGCTTTGCGGATCGATGTTGATGTCGGCAACGTGCGTGGGAAGCTGACCGCCGTACCCGACCTTGTCGTAGTACGAGTTGATCTTGAGTACGTCTTCGTGAAACGTGTTGGTATTGAATACCGCGCCGACCGAGGTGTCCATCAACGCCAGCAGCGTGTCCGATGGGACGTGCGCGTTACCGTCAAAGCGAATGGCCGTGATCACAGGGTTTTCTATGACGCGGTAGGTGACCGCGATCCCGTCCGGCCGCTGGTCGATCAGCGGCGGTACCTGATCGGCGAAGTAGCCTAACGCGAAGATGGCCTGCAAGTCGTCTTGGACGACCTTGGGATCGAAAGGATCGCCGACTTTCGCTTTGACGACGGCGAGTATCCGTTCGGTTGGCACATGGGCATTTCCCGAGACCGAGACCGAGACGATCTTCGGCGTAACATCGGCCGACATCGCGGGCATGGCAAGGCTGATCAAAAGGAGCAACGCGACCACGACGCGGCCCGCGCGTCGGAGGGGATAGACCATCAAACCGATTTTTCCTCGAGGAACGTGGGCGGCTCCGGCGCACGCGCGTGCCGCCGTCCGAGCTAACGCAGACACATCGGGAACGCGCACCCGATGTGGGCTGTTGCGCGCCCTACCCGGGTCGGCAGGTTCTGGACGCGGGTCCCGTGTCCTGGTACCGTTCATGGATAGCGCCGTTGAGCGCTGAACGTAAAGCCGCTCGTCCCACCGGGGGTTTGCCCGGCCGTGACCGTTTGGTTTGTCGAGAACACGTTGAGCGGATACGCGCCGAACGCCGTGACTCCATACTGCGTGAAGCCCGTCACCTGAAGCGAGAACGACGGATTGGGCTGCGCCTGGATCCCAAACGTTTGTCGCAGCGGCAAATTGAACGACTGCCCGTAAATCGCGTAGACGTTCCCCTTTCCGAGCTGCTTGCGCGCGTTGAACCCGACGCTGCCGCCGTAGTCGAGCGTCAAATCCAGAGTCGTCAGCCCGAGTGCACTCCCCAGAGTGTTCTGGATCGGCGAGAGCAAGCTGCGCGTGAACTGCGCGTCGAGGATGGCGAAGGCTTGTTGATTGACGCTGATCGTGCCGCTCTGCTGGCTGACCAGTCCCGGTGGGAGCCCGCCGATCGTCACCTGCGGCGCGCCGCTGATCGTACCGCCGACGCTCGACGGCGCGCTCCCGGTCCCGCCGAAGTTCACGGCACCGATCGACGATGCACCCAACAGCAATCCCAAAATTTGTTCGCGCGGGTACGGCGGATTCGATGAGAGATCGATGTTGAGCGCGGTGACGGGTCCGGTGACGTCGATCGTGATGTCGGCGTAGCCGCCCGGATTGCGCGACGGATCGGGATCGGTGTTGGGGACGTGCGTCGTCGCCAGCGCGTCCATCACCGGGACGATCCCTGCATTGGGATCGAACGTGACGCGCCCGCGTACCACGCGAAAGACGCGATTGAAGTAGACGAGCGTCCCACCCGGGCTCGCATCGAAGCTGCCGCCCAGCCGCGGATCGCCGAGCGTCCCGGTCAAGTTGACCGTCCCCTCGCCGCCGATGTCGATCGCTCCGCTGCGGACCCGCACGCTTTTTCCGGCGGTGAGCGCGAGGTTGAACGCGAGATCGGCGGGTACGAGCGAGTTGCCGCCCAAACCCGCGCCCGCACCGAAGAGCGCCGCAAACGGTATCGTCGCGTTGCTGATCGTCATCGCTCCGCCGACCAGTGGCCGTGCATCACTGTCCGTCAAGGTGACGTTGCCGTCGAATTGCCCGGCGAAAAAACCGGGGATGCTCATGATCGCGTGGTTGGCCGTCGCGATGAAACGATAGTCGAGCGCGCTTGCGCCGACCGGAAAGACGATGTGGCCCGAGCCGTCGACGGTCCCTGCCCCGGCATCGGCGTGGAGCCGGTCGAGGGTCGCGGTCTGTTGATCGAAGGAGAGTTGCCCGGTGATGTTTTTCAGCGCCGCCTGGCCCGGAAGTGCGAACGCGCCGCGTGCGAGCGTGAGGCCGCCGGTGAGTTGCGGCGCCGACGGCGTCCCCGCGACGCCGAATCGACCTTCGAGGGTACCGGCTAGCGTCGAGCCTTTCGGCAACATCGGTGCGAAATTCACGAGATCGACGGCCCGGGCATCGACGTCGAATGAAAGCGGCGCGTTTGCCGGTCCGACGCCGAACGGCGCGACCGTGAGCGGGAGCGAGCCTGCTAGACTCAGCGTCCCCTTGGCAAGCTCGACGTTGGTATTTTGCAGCTCCAAGCTGTGACCGCGCAAGCCGAACCCTCCGGCGACGTGCGGAATCGCCAAGCCCGCCGCGTTCGCGTCGCGGAGTTCGAAGCTGCCGGCGATTTCCGGCGAGACGCGCGTCCCGGTGACGCGCAAGTCGACGTCGCCCGTCCCGCTCGCCGCAAACGGCAAACGCTTTGCGAGCGCCGCTAGCGCGCCGACGTCGTCGCTGTGTCCGTGCATGGTCAGCGCAATCGGCGCGCCCGGCGCGACGCCGACCGTACCCGCGCCGGTCAAGTTCAAGTGCGGTATCACGGCGACGATATTTTGAAGCGCGACCATCTGCTGCGTCACGCGCGCGCCGAGCGTTGCCTCCGAAAGCGGGACGCGCCCGACGGTCCCGTTTGAAAGTGCCGCGGTCAGATCGATCGTCGGATTGCGGCCCGCACCGCGCATGGTCCCGTCAACGTCGAGACGTCCGGTGATGACCGGATACGAGAATCCGACGATCGGCAGCCAATTGCCCACGTCGAGGCCGGCGATCTTCGCGCGCAAGTCGTAGGTCGCGTTTTGCAGCAGCGAGCCCCGACCGCGCGCGAGGGTGACGGGCCCGTCGATGGCGAGCGCTCCGGTGGAGCCGCCCATTGCCAAGTGCGTGTCGGTGACGCCGTTCCGGCTCGACCATTGCGCGGTCAACGAGCCCAACGGGAAGTTGCGATACTGAACGCCCGTCAGCGCGATATCTCCGCTCGTCGCCGGCGTCCCGAACGAGCGGTACGCCAGCGTGACGCGGCCGCGGCCGGCGAGCATGTCGCCGACGTCGAAGAAACCGTTGAAGTCGGCGAGGTCCGCCGCATCCGAGCGTACCCCGAGCGAGAATCCGTTCGCCAAGTACGTCCCTTCGAGCGTCGCTTTCGTCGTTCCGACGCGGATCGTTCCGGCGCGCAAAGCCATCGCGCGCAAGCCCCCCGATATCTGCGCCGCTGCCTCACTGAAATGCAAACCGTTGAGCGAGCCTTCCGGGATCGTGACCGCACCGCTGACGCGCGGGTCCGCGCGGGAACCCGCAATGCGCACGTCCGCACCGAAGCTTCCCGTTAGATGCGGTAGGCGGACGCGCAGGCCTGACGCGAGTCGTCCGAGATCGCCCACCGGTATCTGCGTCCGCAGGTCGAAAGTCGGCGTCCCGCCGAGCCCGCTCACGCGGCCGTCAATGAGCCCGATTTGATCGTCGAGCTCCGCCGTCGCATCGGCGACCGAGAGTGTCGAACCCGCGAACCCGAGGCCGCTGGTCACATCGACACGGTGCCCGCCGTACGCTCCGCCGCGCAGCGCGATCGCGCCGTCGAAGGTCGGAGACCCGTTCGCCATTCCGGCCGTCCCGACGAAGCTCAGCGCTCCGCGTTCGAGCGGCAGGCCCGCAGCGCTCAGGCGGCCCGCCGGAAGATCGGCAGCCGCGACGGCAATCCGGCCCGACACCGTGCGGGCGGCGACGACGTCGCTCCCTGCCAGCCGCGCCCGCGCGCCGTAAACCTCGAGCGAGCCGCCCGTATTGACCGCAAGCGTCCCGTCGAAAGCGTCGAGCGGGACGCCGTGAATCAGCGCGCCGCGCAAGCGCACGCCCTGCGTTTGCACGACGATCCGCGGCCCATCGACCGCGACGGCAAACGGACCCGAAGCTGCGCCGCTCGCGCCGATATCGCCGGTAAAACGGCGCAGGCCTTCGAGTGTCCCATCAAAGTTGCCGCTCAGGAGAAACGCGCCCGGCATCGCGACGGCCCCGGTCCCGGCGACGTGTCCCCAGGGACCGCGCGCATCGATCCGGGTGAAGCGCAGTTCGTGAAAGGTCCCGCCGAACGTCACCGAGCCCTGCGTCACGGGGATCCCCAGAAACTCCATTGCCGTCCCGTTGACATGGCCGGCAATGGTAAAATCGGAGGGTGCGCCGCCGCCCGCGAACGCTCCGTCGAGGACGCCGCCGAAGGTCGGAAACTCCGGCAAGACGACTCCCGGCAACGCCGCGGGTATCCCGGGATCGCGAAAATGGAAGTTGCGCATCCACGCCCAGAAGCCGCCATTCGAATTGGGCCGGTCGAGCGCAAAGCTGCCGCTGAATTCGCTCCCGTCGCGCCGTGTGAAGTTGATCGGACCGAATTCGCCGCGCCCGCGCTCGTCGACCGCGACGAAGGCGGAGAGATCCGTCGCCGTGCCTTCACTATAGAGCAGTCCGCGCGCACGCAACGGCAGATCGCGTCCCGCGACGACGGCGATGCCTTGCAACCTCACATCAGGTGCGACCCGATCGAGATACGGCAGCGCCTTGCCCGGGCCGGCGATCTGCGCGGCAAACTCCGAGTCGATGTGATCGGAGAGCGCCATCCCGCCGCGGACGATGACATCGATCGGACCGTAGCGTGCTTCGAGCGGCGCCATCGTCACTTGATCCTCATAATAGGCCACGAGCCCGTGACCGGCCCGGAATGGATATGCGCCCCAGCTGACGGCGGGGAGTTGCACGCGGGCAAAGATCAGCGGTTTGCCGACGTTGCCTTCGATCAGGGTCGTGAAGCTGACCGGACCCGCGACCGGCTGGCCCTTCAAAAAGGTAAAGAAGCCGCTCAGCACGCGCAGATCGGCGGCTCCGCGAACCGCGATGCGGAACTGCGGGTTTGCGAAGTCGAAGAAGCCGCCGCCGGTGACGATCGGCGTCCCGCCGATATCGGCGTCGATCCGCGGCGCGAGGATGCCGTCATCGGACAGATAGAGATCGCCGCGCAGATGTCCGACCGGGCCGTCGATCCCGATGACGCGCGCACTGATTCCATCGACGTGAAAGAAACCGCCGAGATGGAGCGGCGCGTCGACCGCGGTGTCGAGCGAGAAGAGCTTGATGTCGAGGTTGCGGACGTCGCCGGTTAGAAATCGCGCCGCGGGTGAATCGACGAAGTAGTCGACGAAGCCGGCGACGGGGATGTCGGCGGCCGTAATGCGGTGCATCGCGTAGCGCCGATCCTGATCGATCGTTCCGATGATCTTGAGCGGGTTACTCCGCACCGCCCCGGTCGTCGGGGCACGCAACACGCCGGCCGTGACGCGGTAGTGCGTCCGATGGTCCGAATCGACGTTCGCGTCGACGTTGATGTCGTCCAAGCGGAGCAAGTGCGCTTGCGGCGACGGGTTGAACGGGTCGCGGATCTCGACGGAGCCGTCGCGGACGCGAGCGGTGAAGGACAACGGCGTCCCAAGCTGCGGCGTCGCGGCTCCGCCCTTGGGCAGCTCGATATTCAGCGAGAGATCCTTGTGACGGACGATCGTCACGTGCGGCTGGTCGACGCTGATGCCGTGCAAGCCGAAGCGATGCGCGCCGCCGCGCAGCAGCTCGCCCAGATCGTACGTGACGTTGATGCGCGCCGCGTCGAGGAGCGGTTCGCCTTGGCGAGCGACGTGCAAGTCGCCCAGCGCGAGGCGGCCGCGTTCGAAGCGTAGCTCACCGATTCGAATCGTATACCCGGTCGCCAGGCCCGCGCCGGTCGCGACCGCCCACCGCAGGGCGGTCGCGTGGAACACCGCGAGTAGCGTAGCGATGACGACCGCAATCGCGATCGCGGCGTAACGGGCGGCAGATCTCACCGCCACATCGTTCCCCTAAAGGTCGAGGTTCTTGACGCTGCGCGCGTAGGTTTGGATGAATTCTTTGCGCGGTTCGACCTTGTCGCCCATGAGCGTCGTGAACATCTCATCCGCCGCCACCGCGTCTTCGAGCATGACTCGCTTGAGACGGCGCGAGCCGGCCTCCATCGTCGTCTCCGCCAACTGCTCGGCGTCCATCTCGCCCAAACCCTTGTACTGCTGCACCGTGAAATCTTTGGGATCACGGTCCCCGAAGATCTTCTTGAGCTCGTCGTCGCTGAACGCATACCACTGCGACTTGCCGCGCTTGATCCCGTAGAGCGGCGGCTGCGCGATATATACGAAGCCCGATTCGATCAGCTGATGCATCTGCCGGTAGAAGAACGTCAACAGCAGCGTGCGGATGTGCGATCCGTCGACGTCGGCGTCGGTCATGATGATGATCTTGTGGTAGCGCAGCTTCTCGGCGTTGAACTCGTCGCCGAATCCAGTTCCGAGCGCCGTGATCATCGTGCGAATCTCTTCGTTCGAGAGCACCTTGTCCAGGCGGGCCTTCTCGACGTTGAGGATCTTCCCGCGCAAAGGCAGGATCGCTTGGGTGTTCGGATCGCGGCCGCCCTTGGCCGTCCCGCCGGCCGAGTCGCCCTCGACCAAGAACAGCTCGCTCGCCTTGGGATCCTGGTTCTTGCAGTCGACCAGCTTGCCGGGCAAGCCGCTGCCGTCGAGCGCGTTCTTGCGGCGCGCCAGATCGCGCGCTTTCTTGGCGGCCTCGCGGGCCCTCGCTGCCTGCATGCACTTGTCGACGATAGCACGCGCATACTTGGGATTCTCTTCGAAGAAGAACTCGAGCCGCTCGTTGATCAGGCCGTAGACGATGCTGCGGACCCGCGCGTTGCCGAGCTTGGTCTTCGTTTGGCCCTCGAATTGCGGCTCTTGCAGCTTGACCGAGATGACCGCCGTCAAGCCTTCCATGCAGTCGTCGACCGAGAGATTGCCGTCGGATTCCTTGAGCATCCCGCGCTTGCGCGCATAGGCGTTCACCTCGTTGCCGATCGCGGTCCGGAAGCCGAGCAGATGCATCCCGCCTTCTATCGTGTTGATGTTGTTCGCGTAGGAGAAGACCGTCTCGGTGTACGTGTCGGCCCACTGCATCGCGCACTCGACGTCGACGCCGTCGCGTTCGCCGTGAGACGAGATGATCGGATGGATCGGATCCTTCTTGTCGTTGAGATGCTCGACGAAGCTGACGATCCCGCCGTCGTATTGGTACGTGCGTTCTCTGGGCTCTTCGGGGCGCTCGTCACGCAACGTGATTGCCAAACCGCGGTTGAGGAACGCCAGCTCACGCAGGCGCTTTTGCAGGACGTCCCAATGGAAGTCGTTGGTCTCGAAGACTTCCATATCGGGCTTGAACCACTGATAGGTCCCGGTCCCCTCAGCCGGGCCGAGCTTCTTGAGCTTGCGGGTGGTCTCGCCGCGCGAGAATTTGATCTCGTACTCGAACCCGTCACGCTTCACGCGCGTGATCATCGCTTCGGAGAGCGCGTTCACGACCGAGATTCCGACGCCGTGTAAGCCGCCCGCGACCTTGTAGCCGCCTTTGCCAAATTTCGCGCCGGCGTGCAGCATCGTCATCACGACCTCGACCGAGGGCATCCTCTCTTCGGCGTGCATGTCGACCGGGATGCCGCGACCGTTGTCCTCGACGCTGCACGCCCCGTCCTTGTAGAGGACGACGCGGATCGCGGTCGCATAGCCGGCGAGCGCCTCGTCGACGGAATTGTCGACGGCTTCGTAGACCAGTTGATGCAAGCCCCGCTCGGCCGTATTGCCGATATACATGCCCGGGCGCTTGCGCACCGCTTCGAGGCCGCGTAAAACTTCGATCTGTTCGCCAGTGTAATCGTTCATTTTTGTGGCGCTCCGCCCCAGGCTACGCGCCCCCCACGCTTTGCGTGGGGCCCCCGAACCATCGGCCCCGCTAACGTTTCATCGAGGCACGATACCCCGAGGGGGGGCCGTAAGTTGGTTTTTGTTACTGTTCATACAATAGAGTCATGAGGTCGTCGCCCAGGATGTTACGGACGATGGCCGGGCTGATGCGTTGCGGCTCCCAGCCGGTTTGCAGGAGCACGTACGAGCTTGCTATCTGTCGTTCGCGACCGTCCGCCGATACCCGGCCGTCGGCCTTGGCACGCAGCAGAAATGTCCACCAGCGCTCCAAGAGTGCATGCCGATTTCGCTCGTATTCCTGTACCGTCAACGCCTCGATGAGTGCCGCCGTTCCGCCGTAACCAAGCCACGGAGCGTCGTACATCAGCCGTTGCACCGCGACTTCCCGTTCTGCGGCGATCGACCCGGCACAGGGGGCGCACTGCGTCCCGCCTTGGATCGTAACACCGCAACGCTCGCAAGATTTCCACCCGTGCGTGTGTTTTGCATCCCGCGTCTGCTCGAATCGGAGCCGAATCCGGTCGAGCGCCTCGTCGAGCGACCTCGGCGCGATGAACTCCGCGCCCGAGTCGATTCCGGCCCCCTTCCCACCCGGCGGCTTCGCGGCGGTCGCTGTCCGACCGCGCGATCGTTCGATGCGACCGACACGAAAACGCAGGCGGCCGATGTGCGCCGCCGCCGGAATCTCGCCGAGCGCTCGCAAGATCTCCGGCACGAGGAACGAGAGCTGCTGGCTCCACGCACTCGAGCCGGTCACGACGACGAGCGCGTCGCCGGCAATCGAACTCGGGCGGGTCGCGCGAGCCAACTCTGCGCCGACGATCTGCGGCCACGCGGCGGCGATCGCGCCGAGCGGGTCGAGCGGCGAGCGTCCGGCGCGCGGCGACCAGCTGCCGAGCGTCGCCCGAAGCGGCCTCAGCACGCGAGGCGCTCCACCCGCCCCGCCTCGATGCGGTAGACGTGCGAGGGCGCGTGCAGGCGGTCCGGCAAGACCGTCGCTGTTAGGAAGACCTGCTCGAATGGAGCGATGTTCTCGATGAAGTAGCGTTGCCGCACGTCGTCGAGTTCCGAGAGGACGTCGTCGAGTAAGAGCAAGGGCGCTTCGCCCGATTGCTCGCGTAAGACCGCGTACTCAGCCAGTTTGAGCGCCAGCACGGCCCCGCGCTTTTGCCCCTGCGAGCCGAACGCGGCAAGCGAAACCCCGTCGAGGATGAGCTCGACGTCGTCACGATGCGGTCCGGCCAACACTGCTTTTCGCGCGATCTCGAGGGGCATGCGCTCCTCGAGCCGCGCGGCGAGTGACCCGGGCTCGACGTCGGGACGATAGACGACTTGCAGCACGCCGTCTATGCCCAGTGCCCGGTGCGCGGCGGCCGCGGCGCTCGAGAATGTCGTCGCGTAGGACGCTCGCGCAGCGATGAGCGCGTCGCCGGCCGCGGCTAATTGCGCGTTATACGTCGTTAACAATTCGCGATCGACGATCTCGGACGCGCGGAGCAGCGCGCGCTTCTGCGTGAGGATCTTGGTGTACAAGGCGAGCTCGCGATAGTACCTCGGATCGCTCTGCGAGAGTGCGCTGTTGAGCATCGCGCGTCGGCGCAAGGGCGGGCCATCGACGAGCTCCAGGTCCGCAGGGGTGAACGTCACCGCCCGAACGCTTCCCAAGTAGCGCGCAAACTTCGTCGGCTCCCCGTTGAGCCGGTACGTCTTGCGCGTGCCTTGCGCGGTGCGCGCGATCTCGCAGGCGAGATGGATGCTCCCTGCTGCAACATCAGCTTCACCGTTGACCACCGCCCGCAGCGAGCCATGGCGGATCAACTCACCTTCATGCGCGGTACGAAATGATTTCCCGGTCGCGAGAACCCCGATCGCTTCGAGGAGGTTACTCTTGCCCTGCGCGTTCCGGCCGGTAAAGACGACCAGCCCGGGGGGGACCTCGATGTTCAGCTCGGCATAATTGCGCACGTCGACGAGGCCCAGCAGCCTCAACCGCAACGCTACTGCCGCAAGGGCATCAGAACGTAGAGTTGCGAGCTGCCTTCGCTCGTCTCCAGCGGCCGGATCGCAGCCGGTGAGAGCGGGCCCAAGAACTCCATGAGGACCTGCGGGGAGTCGACGTGGTTGAGGATCTCGACCAGGTAGCGCGCGTTGAACGCGATCGTCAGATCGTCACCGTTCTGCTCGACTTCGAGCTCTTCGTACGCGTTACCGGCGACATCGGAATTCGCGGTGATGATCATCTGCTGGTTGTTGAGGCTGAGCTTGACCATGCTCGCGCGATCGCCCGCGACGAGTTCCGCGCGGCGCAAGCTTCCGATCAGCGCGCTCGTGTTGACCGTCGCTTTGCGGTCGAATTTCGCGGGGATCACCTGTCCGTAGTTGGGGTACTGTCCGTCGACCAATCGGACGATGATCGACGTCGGGCCTGCGCTCAGCGCGAGTTGATTGCTTTGTGCGCCCAGCGCCGTCATTTCGAGCATCTCGGCAGCGCCGAGATTGCGCGCCGCCTCGGCGAGCGCGCGGGAGGGGACGATGTACTTTGCCGAGCCTTCCGAGAGACCGCGTTCGAGCGTCGTCGTGAACTTCGCGAGCCGGTAACCGTCCGTCGCGACCATCGTGAGATTGGTCCCCTCGATCTCGAGCAGCGTCCCCATAAGGACGGCGCCGCGCGCCTCCTCGTTCGAGGCCGCGAAAATCGTCGAGTTGACACCCTCTCGAAAACGCTTTGCCGAGATCTCGAGCGTTGCGCCTTTTTGCGCAGCCGGAAGCGGCGGATACTCCTCGGCGGGCAGGGCGTGAAAATCGTAGTTCGAGCGTTCGCACTTGACGCTCGCGCGGGTCGCCGTACCGGAAAGCTCGAGGAGGCCGGCCGGAAGATTCCCGAGATACCCGCTGAAGAGTTTCGCCGGCAAGGTGACGCTCCCGCTCTCGCTGACCTCGGCCGTAAACGAGTGCTCGAGAGTGAGCTCCAAATCGGTTGCGCGCACCCGCACGAGACCGGCGTCGGAGGACAGCAGGACGTTCGAGAGGATCGGAACGGTCGTGTGCGCGTTGACGACCTTGCTGGCTGCGCCGACTGCCTGGGCGATCTCTTTGGTGCTACAGGTAAACTTCACTATCCACCGTTGGCCGTCAAGCCTTGTCCGCGTCTTAGTAAATTAAGTATGTAGTCGTACCAGTAGTAAGGCGGTGAGCAGTGTGGAGATCGCCTCGCGGACCGATACGGAGAGCCTGCGGAGCCGGGAGAAGCTGTGGATCGATGAGGCAGGGACTTCCACATATTCACGGGCCTGCCGGCGAAGTCGTTTTATCCACGTTCGCAGGCAGGCCCTGTGCAGAGCTATCCCCGGGCTCGAGCCCGGCTATTCGGACTGGCAGAGCGCGATCAATGAGCGGACTTTGTTGCGATAGGCCTCGTCGCGCACCATCAGCTCTTTGACCTTGTCGCGCGCGTACATGACCGTCGTGTGGTCCTTCTTCCCGAAGTCGCGCGCTATCTGGGGCAACGAGCAGTCCGTGAGCTCGCACGCGATATACATTGCGATTTGGCGGGGTGCCGCGAGCCGCTGGTCACGGCGCTGATGGTCCATCTCCTTGACCGTTAGGCCGTGGGCTTTCGCGACGCGCTCTTTGATCAACGGGATCGTGACTCGGTGCATCGGCGCTTGCGCGACGGCGTTCTTGAGCACTTCCGAGGCGAGCTCAACCGTGATCGGCGATTTCGTCAGGGAAGCGAAAGCCACGACGCGGATCAGCGCGCCCTCGAGCTCGCGGATGTTGGAGGGGATGACTTTGGCAATGAAGAGCGTGACGTCGTCGGGGACCGGGACCTTCTCGGTTTCCGCCTTTTTCCGAAGGATTGCCTCGCGCGTCTCGAGATCGGGCGGCTGGATGTCGGTCAAGAGTCCCCACTCGAAACGCGATCTGAGCCGGCTTTCGAGGGTTTGAATCTCTTTTGGGGGACGGTCGCTTGAGATCACGAGTTGGCGGCTCGCTTCGTGGAGCGAGTTGAAGGTGTGAAAGAACTCCTCTTGGGTTTGCTCCTTGCCTTCCAAGAACTGGATATCGTCGATCAAGAGGACGTCGACGTGGCGGTATTTGTTGCGAAATTCGACCGTCTGGTTGTTCTTGATCGCGATGATGAACTCGTTGGTGAATTTCTCGCTCGAGACGTAAACGATGTTCGCCCGCGGATTCTCGAACGTCGCGCGGTGACCGATCGCGTGCATGAGATGCGTCTTGCCGAGTCCCACGCCTCCATACAAAAAAAGCGGGTTGTAAGCGCGCGCCGGCGCCTCGGCAACCGCTTGAGCGGCGGCATGGGCGAACCTGTTGGAATTGCCCACGACGAACTCTTCGAACGTGTACCGCGGGTTGAGATTCGCCGTGCGGGGCTCCTCGATCGCCGCCGCCGGCGCGAGCGTGGGCACGGGGACCGGGCGGTTGCCGCCTTCGGCGCCCTCGGCAACCGTGAAATGTAGACTCACGTCGTGCCCCAAGAGCGCGATCATCACTTCAGTGATATCTCCGCGTAGCCGGTTTTCGACCCAATCGCGGGCAAAGTTGCTGTGGACCGAGAGGACGACGTCGGTCCCTGCAAGGCTGACCAGACGCATCGGCTTGATCCACATCTCGAAGATCGGCTTGGAGTATTTACGCTCCAAAGCATCCAGGGCCGAGGTCCACAAATCGCTCCCGATCGCCGTTTGGCCGCTCGCTGATCCCATGCAGTACCTACCGAAAACGCAGATTTCCGCCGTAGCGATCGGCCCCCGCATGCGCGAATCGACCCGTCGGAGTGAGCCGCACAATTAGCGGCGAGCGACTGCGTTCCTGCGGTTTCCAAGCACGATTTTATCCACTTATCCACAGGCAATGAACCATCAGAGAAAGCCCGTCAAATCAGGGTTTTTCGGGCTTATCCGCAAGCTGATCGTGGCGCTATTACAGCGAAAAAACTCGGTCGTTGCGCCCTTAGAGGCCTCCCGTGCAGCGAGCGTCTCCACAGGCTTGTCCACAGGTGTGGAAAGGCTGCGAAGGGTTCGCATTTCGTGCCTTTTTCTTGACGCGGGTCACGGCGCCGCCGTATACTCGATGACTGCGGCCGCGGGCGACCCCGGCCGGATTTCTAGCCCGAGGAAAGGCCCGACCCCCTGTCATGAAGCGGACGTATCAGCCGCACAACCGCCGGCGCAAGCGCGTACACGGATTCTTGGAGCGGATGCGGACCAAGAACGGTCGTCGCGTCCTGGCGGCGCGCCGCAAGAAAGGCCGCAAGCGGCTCTCGGTGTAGCCGTGAGCTTCGAGAGCCTGCGGCGCCGGGGCGATTTTGCCCGGGTGCGAGGCCGGGGCAGGCGTACCCAAACGCCGCGTTTGGCGGTATATAGTCTGGTGAAACGCGAGGGGCCGGTTCGAGTGGGGATCGTCGTCGGCCGGACGGTCGGCGGGGCAGTCGAGCGCAATCGAATCCGCCGCAGGCTGCGCGAAGCGGTGCGCCGCTTGTTGGGGACGGCGCCGCGCGATCTTGTCATCGTCGCGCGCGCCGGAAGCGGCCGAGCCTCATATGCCGAGCTGGCGCGAGAGTTGGCGGGGGCTTTGTGATCCGCTTGCTGTTCTTGGGCGTCCTGCGCTTATACAAGCTGGTGCTCTCGCCGCTGTTCCCGCCCGCATGCCGCTTCGCGCCGTCGTGCTCGCAGTACGCTTACCAAGCAGTGTTGAAGCATGGCCCCTGGCGCGGCGTCCTCCTCGCAGCCGGCCGCCTCGTACGCTGTAACCCGTGGAATCCGGGAGGCTTTGACCCGGTCCCGTAAGGCGTCCGGTCTTCGCGCCCTCGAAAGGCTCCTCGTTGTTTCTCGCCTTTTCCAATCCGCTCCAACCGATCGTCGATGCGCTGATTCAGGTCATCATCGCGCTCAACGGCGTCATCCACAATCTGGGCTGGAGCTTGATCGTCTTGGCCGCCCTGATCCGGATCGCGTTCTTGCCGCTGACTTTCGTGCAGTTCAAGTCGATGGCGGAGATGCAGAAGATTGCGCCGCTGCTCAAGGGGATCCAAGCAAAACACAAGGGTGATCCGCAGAAGATCAACGCCGAGACGATGGCGCTCTACAAAGAGCACAACGTCAACCCGTTTGCGAGCTGCCTGCCCCTGCTCTTGCAAATGCCGATTCTCTTCAGCTTGTACTATGCGATCATCGCCGAGCAGAAGACGTTTACGAACGAGAAGTGGCTGTGGATCGGCGGCGCGTTCTCGCACCAATTTCCGAATATCCTGGCGACCAGCCTCGCGGCGCCGGATTACGTGCTGCTCGTGCTCTACGTTGTCTCGATGTATTTCAGCGTCCGCTTCGGCAGCCCGCCGTCGTCTGATCCGCAGCAGGCTCAGACGCAGAAGATCATGGCGTTCACCTCGCCGCTGTTCATCGCGTGGTTCGGCCGCTCGTGGCCATCCGCGCTGATCCTATACTGGCTGGCGATCAACGCCTTCACGATGGCGCAGCAGTATTTCATGTTGCGCCGTTTCCGTGTCGCACCGGCACCCGCCGGCGCCCCGGCCCTCGAGTCCGCGAACGCGGCCGACCCGTCGCGCAACGGCGCACCGGCCTCGGGCGTCCGGAAAGAACCGTCGCGTCGCAAGCGGCGGTCGCGCCGGTAGCGCATTAAGGAGAGAACGATGGACGAAGAACGCGAGCGCAACGACGACGAGGCGCAGCCCAGCCGCGAACACGGCAATCGACGCCGCGCGGGCCGCTCGGCGCCACTGCCGCGCGCAAGCGGGCCGGCCGAGGCTCCACCGCGCCGGCAGCGGCACAGCGAAGCGCCGAGCGTCGAGCCCGAATCGGCCAAGCCGGCGCGCGAGCTGCTCGAAGGCATCCTCACGCGCATGGGCGTCCCGTCCGCGGAAGTGCGCTACATCGTGCGCACGGAAGGCGAGTACCTCGAAGTGCGCGGCCCCGATCTCGCGAACTTGATTGGCCGGCACGGCCATACGCTCGAGGCGCTCAACCTCATATTTAATAATATCGTGAATGCGGGCGTGCGTAATAACCGCCGCTACTACACGATCGACGCCGAAGGCTATCGCGCGCGCCGCGCCGACCAGCTCAAGGCGGTCGCGCTGGCGACCCTCGAACGCGCGGTGCGCGAGCGCAAGCCGCAAATGCTCGAGCCGATGCTGCCCTCGGAGCGCAAGGTCATCCATCTGGCGCTGGCCGACAATCCGTACGTGACGACCGAGTCGACGGGCGTCGATCCCGAGCGGCGCGTCGTCATCTCGCCGAAATAAGTTCCGACCTCGGCACGATCGTCGCGCTCGCGACGCCGCCCGGGCGCGGGGCGGTCGCGATCGTGCGCGTGAGCGGACCGGGCGCGCGCAGCGTCGCGGAGCGGGTCTTTCGCTCGCGCACCGCGTTGCGCGAGCGAGTCGCGACGACCGGGACGATCCTCGATGCAGCCGGCGAGACGCTCGATCGTGGGCTCGCGCTTTGGATGCCCGCGCCGCGTTCCTATACGGGCGAGGATGTTCTCGAATTGCACGTGCACGGCTCGCCCGTCGTGGTGCGCGAGACCTTGCGCGCCGCGTTGGCCGCCGGCGCGCGCCTGGCGACGCAGGGCGAATTCACGCGGCGCGCTTTCTTGGCGGGGAAGCTCGATCTCTCGGCGGCTGAGGCCGTGGCGGATCTCATCGAGGCCGAAGGACGCTCGGCCGTGCGTTCGGCCGCGGCCCGGCTTGCCGGCGGACTCGTCGAGATCGTCGCCGCCCTGCGCGCCCGCTTGCAAACGATGCTCGAGGAGCTGGCGGGCTCGCTCGATTTCCCCGACGAGGTCCCCGAACCCGAGCGCGCGCCGTTCGCGGCGCGTCTGCATGCGATCGCAGACGAATTGCAACGCCTCTTCGGATCGTGGGAGACGGGGCGGCTCGTGCGCGAGGGGACGACCGTCGCGATCGTCGGGCCGCCCAACGCCGGCAAGTCGTCGCTGCTCAATGCCCTTTTGGGCGAAGAGCGAGCGCTCGTCTCCGAGATCTCCGGGACGACGCGCGATACGATCGAGGAATCGCTTGCGATCGACGGCGTGTTCGTCCGGCTGGTCGATACTGCCGGGATCCGCGAACACGCCGACCGGCTCGAGGCGGCAGGGATCGAGCGCGCACGGCGAGCGCTCGAGCAGGCGCGCATCGCCCTCGTCGTCATCGACGCTTCGCAGCCGCTCGGTGCGGAGGCGCGCGCGATCCTCGTCGCGACGCGCGAGCGCGAGCGAGTCCTTTTTTTCAACAAGCGCGATCTCGGACGCACCGGTTACGACGCCCGCGAGGCCGCGGAGCGCGATGCGTTGCTCGGCTCGACGCGCGACTCGACGGATTTGGCCCACGTGCGCGAGCTGATCGCGCATCGCGGCTGGGGCGGCGTGTTGCCTGATCTCGAGCGCCCGCATCTCGCGAGCGCGCGTCAGGCCGATTGCGTGAGCGCGGCAGTGCGCGCGCTTGAACGCGCGTGCGAGACGATCGAGCGCGGCGACCCGCTGGATTTCACCAGCTCCGATCTCATTGAAGCCTCGGCCGCACTCGGCGGGATCACGGGCGAGGATGCGACCGAAGAGCTTCTCGATGGGATCTTCGCGCGCTTCTGTATCGGAAAGTAGCCTAGGCGGCGCGCTCCACGAGGCGGTGCAGCTGCGTGCGCATCACGTCCGGCGACTGATGGATACGCTTGCCGTGACCGGGTAAGACCCACGTGAAATCGTAAGCTGCGAGTTTTTCGAGCGATTCGAGTTGCTTGGGCCATGAATACCAGCAGACGTCGCGCCACGCGACGAGACGTTGCGCGTCGGTGTCGTATGCAAGATGGTCGCCGGTGAACAAGTAGCGCTCGTGCAAGAGGACGCAGTGCCCCCGCGTGTGGCCGGGCGTGGGGATGATCGTGAACTCGGGCGCGAAAGCGACCGGCGCGCTGCCCTCGATGACGATCTCTGCGCCGGGCGCCGCGCCGCGGTCGCCTTCATGGATGATGCGCTGCGCACCGAAGTGTGCGGCGAATTCCGCGGCATCGGCGACGTCGTCGCGGTGCGTGAGGAAAATGAAGCGCAGGCCGCCGAAAGCCGCGATCCGCTCGACGAGCGGCCGCACGAAGCGCGGCGAGTCAACCAGCCAATTCCCGTCGGGATGGACGATCAGATAGCTGTTCCCGCCGTAGGATGCGCGCGCGTTGAAGCCGCAGAAGGCGACGCCGCGCGTTTCCAAATCACCATCGATGAGCAGCGGAAAGTCGTGCGTCGCCGCGTTCGGGCGGTGGTCGCGGTCGCCGATCGCACCGACCGGGCACGCCAGGACGGCCTGCTGGGCCGCGCGCAGGTTGCCTGCGTCGCGCGGTTGTTGCGCGACGAACGACGTCCGCGCGCCGTCGCCGAAGACGCTGGGCGCGAGTTGCCGGCAGGCATCGCAATCGATGCAGGTGCGGTCGACGAAAAACGGCCCGGCGACGTTCTCGCGCACCGCGAGCTTTGAATCGGCCATTGCTTCACGTACAATAACCCTCGATGGGATTCGATGGAGGCGCCGGCGTGATCATCGTCGGCGGCGGACATGCGGGCGTCGAAGCAGCGCTCGCGTCGGCGCGCTTAGGGGTCGAGTCCGTTCTGGTCACCGCCGATTTTGCGCGCGTCTGCACCCTGCCGTGCAATCCGAGCGTCGGCGGGAGCGCGAAGGGCCAACTGGTTCGCGAGATCGACGCGCTGGGCGGCGAGATGGGCCGTCTGATCGATCAAAGCTCGCTCCACGTCCGTTTTCTCAACGAGAGCAAGGGGCCGGCGGTCCGCGCGCTGCGGGCCCAAGCCGACAAGCCGCGCTACGCGCAGCGCGCGCGCGAGGCACTGGCCGGGCAGGCAAACCTCTCGATCCACCAAGGGCTCGTCGAAGATCTGATCGTCGAGGGCGGCCGCGTCCGCGGCGTCCTGACGGACGCCGGCACGCGGCTTTTGGGGCGAGCGGTCGTCCTAGCGACCGGGACCTTTCTGGGCGGCCGCATCTTTCGTGGCGAGCACCACGAAGCCGCCGGGCGCTTTGGCGAGCGCCCGGCGCTCGGGCTCTCGGATGCGTTGCGCCGGCTCGGCTTTACGATGGGCCGGCTCAAGACCGGGACCCCGCCGCGAATCGACCGTGAGACGGTCGACGTCACGGCGATGGTCGCCCAAGCGCCAAGCGCGGTCCCGCTCCCGTTTTCGTATCGGAGCGAGCCGGTCTTTGCCGGGCCGCAGCTGTCGTGCTATATCACCCAAACAACCGAGCTTACGCACCGGCTCGTCCGCGAGAACCTGCATCGCTCGCCGCTCTACGGGTTGGACCTAATCCGCGGGATCGGACCGCGATATTGTCCTTCGATCGAAGACAAGGTCGTCAAGTTCGCGCACAACCCGACGCACCAGATCTTCATCGAGCCCGAGGGGTGGGACGAGCCGACCTGGTACGTCGGCGGGTTCTCGACGTCGCTCCCCGCCGAAGTCCAGGAAGCGATGCTGCGCAGTTTGCCCGGGCTCGAGGCCGTCCGGATGCTCCGGGCGGGCTACGCGGTCGAGTACGACATCGTGCAGCCCATCGAGCTCGAGGCGACCCTCGAGACGCGCCGCATCGCGGGCTTGTTCCACTGCGGGCAGCTCAACGGGACCTCCGGCTACGAAGAAGCTGCGGCCCAAGGGCTCGTCGCGGGGATCAACGCGGCCCTGGCGGTGAAGGGTGCGCCGCCGCTGCGCCTGGGACGGACCGATTCGTACATCGGGACGATGATCGACGACCTGGTCACCAAAGGCGTCGACGAGCCCTACCGCATGCTGACTTCACGCGCCGAGCATCGCATCGTCTTGCGCCACGACAACGCCGATGTCCGGCTCTCGCCGCTCGGTCACGCGATCGGATTGCTCGATGATCAGGCCTATGAAGCCTTTGAAAAACGGCGTTTAGCAGTCGAAACGGGCGTAGCGCGTGCCGAACGCATTCGCCTGCCCGAGTTATTAATTAATAATAGTAGGATCGCGAACGGGACGAGCGTCGCCGAGGCGTTGCGCCGTCCGGAGATCGCGTTCGCCGACGTTGCCGCGCGGCTGGAGATCGATTCGACCATCGGCGAGCGGGTTGCGATCGAGATCAAGTGCGCCGGCTACGCGCGCCGGCAGCAGACCGCCATCGAGCGAGCCCAGCGCGACGAAGCGGTCGCGATCCCCGACGACCTGGCATTCGACGCCCTGCGCGCGCTCTCGCACGAGGCGCGCGAAAAGCTCTCGCTCCACCGGCCCCGCACGCTGGGGGCGGCTGGGAGAGTCCCCGGCGTCACGCCGGCCGACGTTGCGATCCTCTCGATCATGCTTCACCGCCGCGAGCGGGCGCAGACCGCGGCCGTTGGCCGCTGAGACCGAGATCGGCGCGCGTCTTATGGCCGACGGCGTCGCCGCGGACCTCGCCAAGCGGCTGGCGAGGTACGGGGCACTTCTCCTCGAGGCGACGCGCAGGGTGAACTTGACCGCGGCGCGGACGGTGGACGCGCTCGTCCCGCATCTCCTCGATGCGTTGACGCTCGCCCCGTTCGTCCGAGGTGCGCTCGTCGATGTCGGTGCGGGCGGAGGGTTGCCGGGGATCCCGCTTGCCCTCGCGACCGCCCAGCGCCTCACGTGTGTCGAGGCGGTCGCAAAGAAGGCCGACTTTCTCGGGAGCGCGCTGACGCATCTGGGTTTGGAGGGGACGGTGCGAACCGGACGGGCCGAGACCCTGGCGCACGACCCGGCGCTGCGCGGCACCTTCCTGACGGCGACGGCGCGCGCGGTCGGGAGCGCGTCGACAGTCGCTGAGCTGACGCTCCCGTTCCTGGCGCCCGGAGGCGTCGCGCTCCTACAGCGGGGCGCGATGGACGAACGCGAGCGGGCGGCTGTCGCTGGTGCGGCGGAGATGCTCGGGGGCACACTGATCGAGGAGCGGCAGCTCGCTGGAGAGCGCCGGATCGTGATCATCGAGAAGCGGGGGGAGACCCCGGGACGGTTTCCTCGGCGGACCGGCATCCCCACGAAGCGACCGCTGTGTTATGACTGAGCCGCTCGCGGACCTGGCGGCGATCGATGTCCGGCTCGCTGCCGTGCTGCCGGCGGGCTCCCTTTTTGCCGTCGGCGGACGGGTCCGCGATGAACTGCGTTCCGAGCTCGACGGTATCCCGCGGCCGGTCAAAGACCTCGACTACGTCGCGACCGGGATCGGGCTCGATGCCCTGGTCGAGCGGCTCGCGAACGTCGGCCGAGCTGAGGTCGCCGGGGCATCGTTCCCGGTCGTGAAGTGCATCATCGAGGGGGTGACGGTCGACGTTGCCCTCCCGCGTCGCGAACGCTCGACCGGGGTCGGGCACCGTGCCTTCGCGCTTGATGCCGCCGGGCCGGACGTCTCGCTCGAGGAAGACCTCGCACGGCGCGATTTTCGCATGAACATGCTTGCGCGGGCGATCCCTTCCGGCGGCCTCGTCGACCCGTACGAGGGCGCCGCCGATATCGCTGCCCGGCGAATCGATATCTTGCGGCCCGAAGCGTTCGTCGAAGATCCGCTGCGCATGCTGCGGGCTTGCCAATTTGCGGCGCGCTTCGAGTTCGCCCTGACCCCGGCTACGATGGAGGCGATGCGAGCGGTCGCACCGCTCGTTGCAACGGTCTCAGCCGAGCGCATCCATGACGAGCTCGTCAAGCTGCTCGCGGACGCGTCGCGTCCCTCGATCGGGATCGAGTTGATGCGCACGGGCGGGGTGCTGGCTCACGTCGTCCCCGAGCTGCTCGAGGGCGTCGGCGTCGACCAGAATGAATGGCACGCCTACGACGTCTACCGCCACAGCTTGGAGACGCTCGATGCCACGCCGCCGGGCGACCTCGTCTTGCGCGTAGCGGCGCTCCTGCATGACGTCGGAAAACCCCGCACCAAAGAGGGCCCGCACTTCTACCGGCACGAGGTCGTCGGGCAGGACGTCACCCGATCGATCCTCGAGCGGCTGCGCTTTTCCAATGACGAGACCGAACAGATCGCGCGACTCGTCCGCGAGCACATGTACGTCGCGGCGCCGGAACTTTCGGACCGAGCGATCCGGCGCTTCGTCCGGCGGGTCGGTCAAGACGAGCTCGAGCGGCAGTTTCAGCTTCGACGGGCTGATATCGTTGGGAGCGGGTTGCCCAAGCGCGGCGACAGCAACGAGCGCTTCGAACGGCGGGTCCAAGCGATCCTCGCCGAGCGGCCACCCCTCTCGGTCCGGGACCTCGCCGTCGACGGGCAGGACGCCTTGCGGGCCTTGGGCGCCGAGCCGACGGCCAAAGGCGGCGACCGTCGCGTGGGCCCCCTTTTGCAAGCGGTCCTCGAGCGAGTCCTCGACGAACCGACCCTGCCGCGAGAAGCCCAGCTCGAGATCCTCCGGCTCCAGGCCGCCAAGGTTCCCCGGGGAACATAGTTTATCGTTTTATGGAAAGATATTCCGCATCGCGAACAAAAGCATCCCGGACGGTAGGCCGAACACCGGATTTGTTGTTACGGGCCCCCTCGGGGAATCGAATTGTGAGGAGAATGTTTACGGGCCCGACGGTCTGGGGGCCCCATGCGAAGCATGGGGGGCGCGGAGCCTGGGGCGGAGCGCCTTAAAATTGAGTCGCGTCATCGCTATCGTGAACCAAAAAGGCGGCGTCGGTAAGAGCACGACGGCCGTGAACTTGGGCGCGTCACTCGCGACGCTTGGACGCAAGACGCTCGTCGTCGACATCGATCCGCAAGGCAACACGACGACCGGCCTGGGGATCAACAAGCGCGGCTTGCCGGCGTGCATCTATTCGGCTTTGCTGCAAGACGCGCCGATCGCGGAAGTGACAAAAGCGACCGAAATTCCGAACCTTTTCGTCGTTCCGGCTACGCTAAATCTCGCCGGCGCCGAGATCGAACTCGTTTCGATGCTCTCGCGAGAGACGCGGCTGAAGAACGCGCTCGAAGCGGTGCGCGATCAGTACGACTTCGTTCTCATCGATTGCCCGCCGTCGCTCGGACTCTTGACGATCAATGCGCTCACTGCCGCAGACGAAGCGATCGTCCCCGTGCAGGCGGAGTTTTACGCCCTCGAAGGACTCTCGCAACTCACGACCGTCATCGGACGCGTGCATGGCGCGCTCAACCCGAGACTGGCGATTTCAGGCGTGCTGATCACGATGTTCGACGGTCGAACGAGGCTCGCCACCGAAGTCCTCGACGAAGTGCACCGCTATTTTCCGCGTGTCGTTTTCAAGACGCAGATTCCACGAAACATTCGCATATCGGAAGCGCCGTCGTACGGTAAACCGGTGATCATCTTCGATATCAAGAGCCGCGGCGCGCAAGCCTATCTCGCTTTGGCGCGCGAGATCCTCGGCGAATTGGAAGCCGTATCGTGAGCGCAGCCCCCCGCAGAGGTCTGGGGAGTGGATTGGGTGCGTTGCTCGGCCCCGATCAGTCATCAACGGTGCGGCCGATACCGGTCACGCAGATCCGGCCCAATCCACAGCAGCCCCGAACCAACTTCGATCCTGCGAGTTTGGACGAGCTACGCCGCTCGATTGCCGAGCTCGGGGTTCTCGTCCCCATCATCGTTCGCCGCCGCGACGACGGTTTCGAACTCATCGCCGGCGAGCGCCGCTGGCGCGCTGCCATGGCTGCACAACTCGAGACAATCCCGGCGATCATGCGCGATGCAGACGATCGCGAGAGCCTCGAAGTCGCGATCGTCGAGAATCTGCAGCGCGAGAATCTCGATCCGCTCGAGGAAGCGATGGGCTTTCAACACCTCATCGACACGTACGGTTTAACGCAGGATCAAGTCGCCGATCGCGTCGGCAAAGGCCGTCCGACCGTCACGAACGCACTGCGTCTGCTGGGCCTCTCGCAAACCATCAAAGCGGCGCTGCGCAGTGGCTCGCTTACGTCCGGCCACGCGAAGGCGTTGCTCGCGGTCCCTGAAGCCGAGCGCGAAGACTTTGCCCGGATGATCGTCGCTCGCGGTCTGTCGGTGCGTGCCGTCGAGGCCCTTGCGCAGCGCCGAAAAACCGCGGGAACCCCGACGCCGCCGAGGCGCTCCAAAGACGGCAACGCCGACGTCGATGCGGTCGTCGAACGCTTGCGGTACAGGCTAGGGACGCACGTTGCGATCGTCGGGCGCGGTGCCGGGGGCTCGATCGAGATCCGCTACGCCGATCAGAGCGATCTCGCGCGCATCGTCGATCTGCTCTTGGATCTCTAGCCGCCCCGCCGTCCGATGACGCCGCGCGAACGCTGGCCGTCGCTCGCCGACGGCATCTACGCAATCGTCGATACCGCCGTCACCGCCGATCCGGTCGGCTTCGGGGCCGCGCTGGTCGCCGGCGGGATCCGCGTCGTTCAACTGCGCGCGAAGGACGGGATCGATCCCGCACAGCTGCGCGCTCTCGTCGCGTGCGCTCACGCCGACGGGGCACTGCTCATCGTCAACGACGACGTCGAGGCGGCCCGATCGGCCGACGGGATCCACCTCGGGCAAGAGGATGCCGCGCTCGTCGACCTGGCGGTGCTGCGCGGAGTGCTCGCCGACAAAGTCATCGGTCTCTCTTGCGGGACGCCGGCCGAAGCGGAGATCGCGAATGCGGTCGGCGCGGATTACCTCGGCGTCGGACCAATGTTCGCGACGGCAAGCAAGAGCGATGCCGGCGCTCCGATCGGTGTCGCCGGCGTCGCGGCCGTCGTGCGTGCGAGCCGCGTCCCGGTCGTCGCCATCGGAGGGATCGATCGTTCCCGCCTGGGCGATGTCCGCGCAAGCGGGGCGACCATGGCGGCAATGATCTCGGCGCTTGCCGGCGCGACCGATGTCGCCGCTACGGCGCGGGCGCTGGTTGCGGCTTGGGAGTCGCGCGCGTGACGGACCGCCGGCCGGTGGTCTGCTCGATCGGGACGACCCATCCGTGGAACGTCGCGGGACTAGGCCTCGATCTCTTGGTCCTGCATGAGCTCGGCGCACGCACGGTGAGCGTCGTCGCCGGGATCAGCGCCCAAGGGCCCGACGGGGTCGTCGCGCGCATGCCGGTCGATGCACAGACGATCGCCGCGCAATTCGCCTCGTTACGCCACGCCCGCATCGATGCAATTCGCGTCGGCGCGTTGCTCTCGCCGGAGAGCGTGCGCAGCGTCGGGGCGATCCTCGAGCGATCGTACGGCATCCCGGCGGTGTTCGATCCGGTGATCGCCTCGAGCGACGGCGGCGTCCTCGCGGATGCCGCAACGATCGCGGCAATGCGCGATCGACTGTTCCCGCGGTGCGACGTCGTCACGCCGAACCTCGAGGAAGCCCGGATCCTACTCGAGACGAACGAGCCGATCGCCGACGTCGCGTCGATGGAGCACGCCGCCCGAAGTCTCTGCGAGCTCGGCGCCCGCGCGGTGTTGCTCAAGGGCGGCCATCTGAGCGGCCGGGCGATCGACGTCCTGTGCCGCGACGGCGAGATGACGCGCTTCGAAGATGTCCGCCTTCCGGGCACAATGCGCGGGACGGGGTGCGTCCTCGCCGCAGCGCTGGCCTTCGAGCTCGCGCGGGCGACACCGCTCGTCGAGGCGGTGCGGCGCGCTCGCGCAGTCGTGCGCGAGCGAATCGGGCAGGCCCGAAACTTCGCAAACATGCACGTCGCCTATTAAGAAGAGCGCCTTGCGGCGCTCTTCGATTGTTCGCTCCTTCAGTTACGAAGTCAGCGGTAGCCGGAGCGGCTTTTTTGGAAGCACTCGCGGCAGTAGACCGGCTTGTCGCCGCGCGGTTGGAACGGAACTTCCGCCGGCTGTCCGCACTCGCTGCAGGTGACCGAGTACATCTCGCGTTGTCCGCCGCCGTATCCGCCTCCGCCGGCGCGGCCCGACGACATTCCGCCGGCGGCGCCGCCGCCGCCGCCCGAGCGCGCTGCTTTGCGCGCGGCGCGGCAGTCTGGGCAGCGATTCGGTTTGTTTTGAAATCCTTTGCTCGCGAAGAACTCTTGTTCTCCGGCGCTAAAAACGAACTCTGCGCCGCAATCGGTGCAGGTCAGCCGTTCGTCAGTATACAAAGCGAGGCTCCTTGTTGTTCGTGGGACGGTTTCGACTCGCTAAGTACCTGAAGTGGATGGCACTCCAACTGTCCCGGGACCGCGCGTGGTTCGAAAGCCAGGGTTACGATGCCCGCATCGTAGCATACGGCCCCCAGGCGCGCAACTAGCACCAAAAAGCGATGGTTGCCGCGCAAAAACGTACCAAAATACGCGTGATGTCCGGCATGCGGCCGACGGGCCGCTTGCACATTGGGCACCTCGTTGGGGCGCTGTCCCAGTGGGTCGAAATGGCCCGCGCAAGCGAGGTCTTCTTCGAAGTCGCCGATCTGCACGCACTGACGACCGGGTTCGCCGAGACGAGCGAGATCAGGCCCAACACCGTAGAGATGGTCCGCGACTGGCTGGCAGCCGGTCTCGATCCCTTGCGTTCGACCATCTATGTGCAGTCGCGCATCCCCGAGATCTCGGAACTTCACGTGCTGCTCTCGATGATCACCCCCGTCTCGTGGCTGCAGCGGGTCCCTACATATAAGGAACAGATCGAACAGCTTGGAGGCGAGATCGCGACCTTCGGGTTCCTGGGGTATCCGCTGCTCCAAACGGTCGACGTTGCGATCGTGGGTGCGAACCGCGTCCCAGTCGGTCGCGATCAGCTCGCACATCTCGAACTCGGCCGCGAGATCGTGCGGCGCTTCAATCATCTCTACGGCGAGACGCTCGTCGAGGCGGAGGCGACGCTCTCGGATTTTCCGGCAGTCCCGGGGACCGACGGACGCAAGATGTCCAAGTCGTACGGCAACACGATCGATATCGCCGACGACGATGAGACGACGACCAAGAAGCTGCGCACGATGTTCACCGATCCGCAGAAGGTGCGCAAGAACGATCCCGGCCGTCCGGAGATTTGCCCGGTCTTCACGCTGCACAAGCTTGGAAACGAGCCGCGCCTGCCGTGGATCGAGGAGAACTGCCGCTCGGGCGCACTCGGATGCGTGCAATGCAAGGGCGAGCTCGCCGAAAACCTCAACGGCTGGCTCCGCCCGATCCGCGAGCGCCGTGCGCAGATTGAGGACGGCGCCGTCAAGCGGATCCTCAACGAAGGTAGTAACAAGGCGCGAGCGGTAGCGGCGCAGACGTTGCGGGCGGCAAAAGATGCCATGAAACTAAGCTGACCGGAGGATTGCCGTGAAACGTGCTGCGGCATGCGTCATTTTCGCCGTCGCGCTTCTATCGATCGCGCAGGCGCAGAGCGCGCGCGAGAGCGTGACCTTTCCGAGCCTCGATACGAACTTCAAAGGTCAGCTGACGGCGACGCTCTACCGTCCTGCGGGACCCGGCCCGTTTCCGGCGATGGTCTTGCTGCACACTTGCGGCGGACCCCAGAAGCACGAGCAAGACTGGGGTGGGTGGTTCGCGGTGAACGGTTATGAAGCGCTGGTCGTTGACAGCTTCGGACCGCGCGGCGTGCGCAACGTCTGCACGGGCGGGCCTCCGAACATGCGGACGCGGGCGTTCGACGCTTACGGTGGACTTGCGTTTCTGCGGACGCGTTCCGAGGTCGACGGTGCACGCGTCGGCGTGATCGGCTGGTCCCACGGCGCCGGGACCGCCCTGGTCAGCGACGACAAACGATTCGTCGATACCGTGATGCAAGGCGCAAGCTTCCGGGCCGCCGTCGCATTGTACCCCGTGTGCGCGATGATGAGCTCCGTCGGGGTTGCCGCACCGCTACTCGTCCTCCTCGGTTCTGCCGACGATTGGACACCGGCCGAACCGTGTGAACGCGACGCGGCGGCGTTGGCGCAGCGGGGTTACCCGGTGACGGCGTACACGTATCCGAACGCAACGCACGCTTTCGACAATCCGGCAGATCGGGGGACGGTTCACGTGGGCACGAATATCTACACGATGAACTTCGATCCCGACGCGACGAAGGACGCGCACGACCGCGTCAAGGCGTTCCTCGCGCAAAACCTCAAGTAGGTTTAGTCGCGATATTTCGGAAGCGCTTTGCGCATTCGTTCGAGCGCTACCTCGATGTTTTCAATCGAGCTCGCATACGAGAGGCGCAGGTAGCCTGCGCCGGCATCTCCGAAAGACGAGCCGCCCAACACGGCGACGCCGGCGTCCTCGAGCAGGTAGCGCGCGAGCTCCTGGTCGTCTTTGGTGATGCGCGAGATATTCGGAAAGGCGTAGAAGGCACCGTTCGGCAGCGTGCACGAGACGCCGGGAAGTACATTGAGTCCCGCGATCAGGACGTCGCGCCGCTTGTGAAGCGTCTCCGCCATCGCTGCGATCGGCTCGTCGGGGCCGGTGAGTGCCTCGATCCCCGCGATTTGCACGAACGTCGAGACGCACGAGAACGTGTTGTTGTTGAACAGCGTCGTCGCGTGCGCGAGCCACTCCGGCATGACGCCGTACCCCAGGCGCCAGCCGGTCATCGCATAGGCTTTCGAAAAGCCGTCGATCAGGATGGTGCGCTCGCGCATCCCCGGCAACGCGGCGATCGAAACGAACGGTTCGCCGGTGTAGAGGTGCCGATGGTAGATCTCGTCGACGAGGACCATGCAGTCGTGCCGCTGCGCGAGCTCGGCGACGGCTTGCAGGTCGCCTTTGGAAAGGACGCCGCCGGTCGGATTCTGCGGCGTGTTCAGAATGATCAGCTTCGTCCGTGCGGTGACCCGCGCGCCGAGTACGTCGAGGTCGAATTCGAAGTTGCGCGATTCGAGCAGCGGGACCAGGACCATCTTCGCCTGCAAGTACGAGAGCGCCGAGGCGTACGCAGGGTAGCCGGGATCGGTGAGGACGACTTCGTCTCCGGGGTCGATCAACGCGGAGAGGACGTTCCAGATCACCATCTTGCAGCCGGGGCCGACGACGACGTTGTCGCGCGCGAACGGAGCGACACCACGTTCCTTCGCAGCATGGCGCGCGATCTCGTCGCGCAGTTCGGGAATCCCCGGGACGGGCGCGTAGTGCGTGTAGTTTTTTTCGATCGCGGCGATGCCGGCGCGTTTGATGTGGTCGGGCGTATCGAAGTCCGGCTCGCCGATCTCGAGATGGACGATCGACCGGCCCTCCGCTTCCAATGCCCGCGCCAAGCCGAGGACCTCAAACGCCTTTTCGCTCCCGAGCCGGGAGTAGCCGCGCGAGAGTTGATCGGTCGGTCGGGCCGTGAACATATGTGATGGGTCCCTATGAAAAGCGGTCAAGGTCGGCTGCATTGCTGCGACGAACGTCCGTCGGGCATTATGCGGACCCTGACGGATGTTTTCGCGCCGGGTGCATCACCGTTACCCGAAGGGTTGCGAACCCTCGTCGTTTCTCCCGATCGCTTCGTCGAACCTGGGATGACGGTACGCGCCACGTTCGCGTTTTACAACTTGGGTGGCGCGTCGGCAACCGGGTTGCGGATCCGCTTTACATTGCCCGACGGTCTGCGCTATCTCGTCGGCAGCGCACGGATCGACGACGTACCGCTCGACGAACCCGGTGGCGAAACGGCGTTGCTCTCGAGCAACGGCGCCGACATCGGCGAAGTCCCGTCCGGGACCGAGCGCAAGATCTCGATTTCCTATTCGGTCGCTCCTGCGATCGAGAACGGCGCGGTGCTCGAGCTGCAGGCGGCGATCGCGTCGCTCGAGATCCCCGCCATCGGCTCCAACATCGTACGGCTCGTGGCGCGCAGCGCCCCCGAATTGCGCAACGCCTCGACGACCGTCATGCTCGAGCCCGTCCGCGAGCCCGAACCCGGAGAAGAGGTGCAAATCGTCGCACGGGTCTTCAATTCCGGTCAATCGAGCGCGCGCGACGTGATCGTGGTCCTGCCGATCCCCGATCGCACTACGTACGTCCCGGGCAGCGCGCGGATCGACGGGCGTGAGGTCGCGGTCGACGAGCGCGGCGATCCCTTCGGGTTCACCCACGCGCCGATCGCGGCCGGGACCTTGGGTGCCGGCGCCGCGCTGTTGATCGAATACCGCGCGCGGATCGACATCCCGCTCGAGAACGGGACGCTGTTGTTCGTCGATGGGGCCGTCGCCTCAGCGGAGACGCCGGAGTTTCCCCTGGCGCGTGCAGAACTCGTCGTTCAATCCGCGAGCCGGTTCGACGGCGACGAGACCGCGATCGTCGTCTCCGGCGATGCCGAAGTCGAGCCGGGTGAGCGGGTCCGCATCGCCCTGGTCGCGCGCAATACGGGGACGTGCGATGCGGAAGGCGTCCGCGTCCGCGTCGATTTGCCCGAGGGGCTGCGCTACGCGGCCGGATCGCGGACGATGGATCTGCGCGCGGTCGGCGAGGGAGCAGAGCCCGGTGTCTTTACGTTCGACCGCGTCGCCGCCGGCCAGCGCATCGAAGCGGCGATCGAAGCGTACGCAGTCGCGCCCGCCCGGGATGGGACGCGTTTGCCGTTGAGCGCGAATTTGACGTGGTCAACCGGGAACCGCACGCTCGAACGGACGCTGATCTTGCGAGCGCGCCCGCGCTTCCTGGAAGCACGCAACAAAATAGAGATCAGGGGCAGCTCTGCGGCGCGCCCCGGCGAGCTCGTTTCGTTCCTGATTAGTGTCGCAAACGATGGGACGACGACGGCGACGGACGCCAAGCTGACGATCTCGACCGACGACCCGTTTCAAGAGATCCGCTATCGCATCGGCGACGGCGAAGAGCGTGAGCTCGGCAGCGATTCGGTCGATCTGGGATCGCTCGAGCCCTTCGAGCCGCGCACCATCGTCGTCCGCGCGCGCGTCGTCTCGCCGCTTGCCGATCGGACCGAGCTGCGGCTCGGCGCGACGCTTTCGACCCGAGAAGTGCAGCACGTTTCGCTCGGCAGCGTCGTCCTCGTCGCGCGTTCACGGCCGCGCTTTACGCCGAGCGGCTCCCGCCTTATGCTCTCGAGCACCGAGCCGCTGCGGCCCGATCGCGCAACCGACGTGCGGGTCCGGATAGAGAACGAAGGCTCCGATTTTTCCCGCGACGTTCGCGTGACGTTGCGCGTCTCGCCTGAAGCACGTCTCGAAGCAGTCGAGGGCGCGTCACGCGATGGTTCGACCCTGATCTTCGGCGACGTTGCGGCCGGTGCCAGCGCCGAGGCGACGGTCCGCTTCCGTCTCGCGCGCTTCGTCGAGCGCGGAAGCACGATTTCGGTCGAAGGCCGGCTCGCCGGCGTCGGCCTGCTGCCTTTAGCGCTCTTCCCCGTGACGATCGCGACCGAAGCGGCGCCGGAGTTTCGCCACGGTGCGGCGTTGCGCACGCAGCCTGTCGAAACCGTCGAGAGCGGTGCGCCGCTCTATTTCATCTTGATGCTGCGCAACACGGGTGACGGCGCGGCACGCAAACTCACCGTCTTCGTGCCGCCGATCGCAAACACGGTCTACGTCCCCGGAAGCACCTCGGTCAACGATGTCCCGCTACTCGACGTCGATGGAGGTTCGCTCCTCTGGCATGACGAGGGATTAAGTCTCGAGGACGTCGGTCCCGGAGTCGAGGCGTTGATTCGCTGGTCCGCTATTGTGAATACGCCATTACCGCTGGGGACGTTGATCGAAGCGAAGGCGCAGGTCGAATGGGATGACACCGTCCGCCATGAGGTCGACGCGATCCCATTGCGCGTGCGTTCGATGCCCGCCTTTGCGGTGCGCGCGAACGGCTTGCCTTTCAACGTTGCCGGCGTCGCAGCGCGTGAGAGCGGCGTCGACGTTCCGCCCGCAACGCCGGCGTCTCGTCCGATGCCCGCAGCGATTCTGCCGCCCGCTGCAATCGCCGCGTTGCCGCGCGCCGTTCCCATTCGAGCGGAACCGGTGCCGAGCGTCAGCGATGCGCAATTCGCGGAAGCGGCGGTCGAAGGTGCAGAACGGGCGCCGGCTCCCCAAGCGGCGCCAAGCGAGACTGCGGAACTCCCCGTGACGTCCATCGAAGAGCCGGCGCCGGCGCAGGCACAGGTCGGTGCTTTGAGCGTGACGCTCGACTTGCCTGAAGAGCGGCTCACGCGCACGTTGCGGTACTTGGAACAAGCCGACTTCCAGGGCCTGATCACCCACTTCTTTGCGATGCGCGCATTCTTTCCCGATACGATTCACGGCGCCGATGAAGGCGTGCAAGTGCGGCTCGACGCGTTGCGCGAAGCGCAGCGCACGACGCTCGATCGCCTGTTCATCAAATTGCGCTTGCCGCGTTATGCGCTCACGGCCAAAGATCTCGAAGACGGTGTGAGCCGTGGTGCGCTGCGTGACTTGCTCGGAGCGATTTCGAACTCGAGCGTGCGCGCCGCCGTGCTCCCGGCGCCGACGAACGTCCGGATCTGGGGGACGGTCGACGCGGTCGCGGTCGGATCGAGCCTGCCCTCGCTCGAGGCGGCGCCGCTCGGCTCAGTCGCTCCTTGGATCGCCATCGTTCCGCTCATCGGCTCGATGATCGAACGCGGGACGGCGCGCTCCGAGGCGATCGGACAATACCGCTCCGTGCTCTCGATCGCGCTCAACAATGTCGCGCCGCTCCCGTTGACGGAATTTCATCGTGTCCTGATCAGCAGCACGAATGCTGCCCTCGACGAAGCGTTGCGTGAGGTCGTGCAGACGCTTCGAGCGCCCCTCGAGGTGACATCGCCGGTCGGAGATCGAAGTTAGCGGCGGATGACCGTGTGGCTCGCGGCGCTCCTACTCCTGGTCTTGGGGTTAGCCGTCGTTATCATCGTCCGCACGAGGACATCGCGTCGCGAGCAGGTCACTTTCAGCCCGACAACGTGGGGCTCCGAAGACGCCGTCACGGGCGAACCGAAGCCGATCCCGCCGCGTTGGCCGCGCCGGGTTGGTCTTGATCCGGACTTGGTCGACGAAGCGACGCGCGCGAGCGTCATCGAGAGCCTCACCGTGCTCGACGATGCCTGGGCGATCGGCATCCTCGCGCAGGCCTACGAAGAGGAAAGGGATGCCGCCTTGCGCATTCGCATCCTCGAAGAGCTGCGCAATGCCGCGACGCCGGATGCGCGACCGACCCTCGAGCGCGCATCGCGCTCGGCCGATCCGTCGGAGCGCAGCCTGGCGTACGAAGCGCTGGCCGCGATCGGCGCGCTCGACGTCGTCGAACGCGGACTCGACGATCCGTGCCTCCCGGTCGCGCAAACGGCGTGCTGGGGACTCATGCACAACGGCGGCCGCGATCGCGTTACGATCTATCTGCGCCAAGCGTCTCCCGAGCGTGCCGCCGCATTCCGCGTCGTGATCGACGCGATCGAACTGCGATGACGGGCAACCCTCTTCTCAGATCTTCTTGTGGAAGTATTCAGCCATGATGCGCTGCGCGATCGGTGCCGCGACGCTTGCGCCATAGCCGCCCGTCCGCTCCATGAAGACGGCCATCGCCATCTGGGTGTTCTTCGTCGGCGCATAGGCGACGAACCAGGTCGTGTTCGGTCCTTTCCCGCCGTCCGTCTCGACGGTCCCCGTTTTTCCGCTGAACGGCAAGCCTGTAATCGCGAGGCCGTACGCGGTCCCGCCGGGTGACGTCGCGAGCGCCATCCCCGCTTGGACTTCCTTGACCGCTTCGCGCGTGACGGGAACCTCGCGGATGATTTGGGGATCGAAGCGCTTGATAATCTTCCCGTTCGGCGCGCGGACGGCGGCGATCAAGCGCGGGCGATAGAGGGTCCCGCCGTTCGCGATCGTCGCGGTGACGTTGGCCATCTGCAACGGCGTCGCTTCCATCGCGCCTTGTCCGATCCCCAGGATACAGACGTCGCTCGGCTCGAGTGGGAGATGATAGACCTTCATCATCCATTCGTTGGTCGGCCAGTTGCCTTCGAACTCGCCGGGCAGATCGATCCCGCTCTTTTCCGCGAGGCCGAATTGGAGCGCATAGTAGCGCAGCCGTTCATGCCCGACCCGGTCCGCGACCTGATAGAAATAACCGTCCGACGATGCGGCGAGCGCGGGAATAAAGCTGACCGAGCCCAGCCCGCCGGCGGCCAGATCGGTGAACGTCACGCCGTGACAATAGTACGAGCCGCTGTCGTAGAGGACCTGATGCGGCTTGATCGCGCCCGAGCTGATCGCCGCCGTCCCCGTGACCATCTTGAACGTCGAGCCGGTCGGCGTCGCGGCGCCGATCGCGCGATCGTAGAGCGGCTGCAGCGGATTGTGCAAGTAGCGCTCGTACGTCGCGAGTTTGATCCCGGTTGAAAAGTCGTTCGGGTCGAAATTCGGATTGGAGGCGAGCGCCAAGACGCCGCCGGTGTTCGGATCGAGGACGACGACTGCGCCGGCGACCCGGCGTCCCCGCGCTTTCGAGACGACGTTGATCTGATCGGAGAGTGCGCGCTCGGCGATCATCTGCAGGCGCCAATCGATCGTGAGGACCAGGCTGTTCCCCGGTGTCGGATCGACGTATCCCAAGCGCCGCACCGGAGCGCCTTGCGAATTGACCTCGATCTGTTCGCCGCCGTACTTGCCGCGCAAGTACTGATCGTACTCCGATTCGAGGCCGTCTTTCCCAATGACGTCGTTGGGTGAATACCCCTGGCTGCGCAGCGACCGGTACTCGTCCTCGGTAATCGCGCCGACGTAGCCGAACACGTGAGAAGCCGCCGTCTTGTACGGATAGTTCCGGACCGGCTGCTCTTCCATGTCGATGCCCGGCAGATCGTTGAGCGCTTCGGCGAGCCGCGCCATCTGCGCCGTCGTCAAGTCGTTGGCGAGGATGATTGGGCCGAACGGCTCGGCCGCGGCGAGTTGGTCGAAATTCGCGTAATCGGCGCCGCGATGATGGAAGGTGCGCTGACGCAGGACATCGCGGTCGATGCCCAAGATCGCCGAGAGCTCGTTGAGCGTCTTCTCGACGTCCTTGACTTCCGAGGGGATCAGCGCGCACACGAAGGACGGCCGGCTGCGCGCGATGACGACTTCATGGCGATCGAGGATGAGGCCGCGGGGCGCCGCGACGGCGATTCGTCTGACTTGGTTCGCGCGCGCCGCTGCCGCGAAGACGTTGCCTTGGACGATCTGCACCTGGGTCAGCCGTGCGACGATGACGATCGTCGCGAGCGCCAGCCCGCCGAGAAACAAACCGAGCCTGATCGGATTTCGGACGTTGCTAGTCATGCCCGAGCGCAGCCATTATGTCGATCGAAAATCGCGCAGCTTGATGCGTTGAACCGGGCGTTCTTTGCTGCGGGCGAGGAACAGGATGATCGGTATCGCGACCAGCGTCGTGTAGAGTGCCTGAAGAATCGCGGTATGCAGATGCGTGGCCGCGAGCCCGCTCGGGTATCCGCCCAAGCTCATGATGCTCCAGAAGAAGGCGCTGCGGAGCAGCGAGCCCAGTGCGACCGCGATGATCAGCGCTTGCGGAGCGTCCGAGAAAAAGAAACGCGACATCGCGCCGGCGACGATCGCGACCATTGCCGTCGCAAGCGTCCAGCTCCCGCCGGTCCCGCCGGTGAGCGCATCTTCGAACAGCCCGCCCAGCGCCCCGATCAAGAGCCCGCGTTCGGCTCCGACCCGCAACGCATAGAGGACGACGACGATGAGGACCAAGCTCGGCGTCGCGTTGCGTATCACGGCGACGTGCAGCAAGGTCGCTTGGAGGATCGCCGCGAGTGCGACAACCCCGACCGCGAGTGCGATCGAAGGCGCGCTGGCCGCGGCGATCTCGCGATCGTTACTTCGGAAGGACAAGGACGTGGTCGAGGCGGCCAAAGGAGACCGCCGGTTCGATGATGGCCGACTGATCGAGCCCGCCGGCCGGCATCGGTTCGATCCGGCTGATCGTCCCGACGAGGATCCCGGCGTGGAACGAGCGTCCTTCGCCCGTTACGACGCGATCGCCGACCTTCAAAGGCGCGTCTTGGGAAACGTACTGCAGCTTCACGCGCGTCATCGTCCCATTCGCAATGCCCCACCAGCGCCCGCGCTGCACGACGGACGGCAGCTTGCTCGTGACGTCGGTGATGAGCAATACCTTGCTGGTGAGCGGATCGACTTCGACGACGCGGCCGACGACGCCGTCATCGTTGATGACGCCGTCATCGCGATTTACGCGTGCGTTGGCGCCACGATCGATCGTGACGACGCGCATCACGTTCTCGGGATCGTAGCCGATCACCGTCGCGGGGATGCCGTTCGCGAAGCGCTCAAGGACGCGCCGGCGAGCATCCTCCGACGGAGTAATTGCAAGCTGTTCGCCCAGCGCATCGTTTTCGGTGCGAAGTCGCGCGTTTTCCCCGCGCAGACGCTGGTTCTCGCTGTACAGCGACGGGACGCTCGCGGTCGAATCGGCAGCGTGCTGCACGCCGCCGCTGACGGCCGAGAGCGCGATTTCCAGGTAGGCTGAGAGCGTCGTTACCGCGAGCGAAAGCGGGCTGGTTTTTCCATCACGGGCGTATTCGAGCTGAACGAGAGCGATCAGCGACGCGACGATGATGGTCGCGATTAGCGCGAATAGCTTTCTTTCATCCCGATACGTAAAGATTGGTACCACCTCGTGACGCGATCCGCCGACGGACGCAAACCCTCGAGCAGCGTCGGTGACGCTAGGATCTCGCCAGCACCCTTCGCAACGCAGAGCAGGGGTTCCGGCGCGACCATCGTCGGCACGTTCGTCAATTGACCCAGCTCGGCAGCCAAGCCGGTAATCAACGCGCCGCCTCCGGTCAAATAGATCCCGCTGTCTAAGAGATCGCCGGAGAGATCGGGCGGTAAATCCTCAAGAATCGACCAAATCGCGCGCGCGATCCGCCCGACGCCCTCAACCATCGCTTCGCCGACGACCTCCTCCGGGATGTCGCGTACGCGCGGCGCTGCGGCGGCCAAGTCGCTCCCGCTCACGCGTATCGCTCCGCGTCCTGGGGCGCGGCCCGCGTAACCGCGCTCGATCTTCAACTTCTCGGCGGTCAACGGACCGATGGCGAAACGATCTGCGCGCAGCCGGTTCACGATCGCCGCGTCGAAGTGGTCGCCGCCGATCTTGATCGATTCGAGTGCGACGACGCCCGTCAGGGCGAGGACGGCGATCTCCGTCGTCCCCCCGCCGATGTCGACGACCATCTGTGCTTTCGGTTCGGTGATCGTGAGCCCGGCGCCGATCGCCGCAGCGACGCCTTGCGGGACGAAGATCGTGCTGCGAGGGCCGGCCGCGCGGACTGCCTCCTCGACCGCCTTACATTCGATGTCCGTCGCGCACCCGGGGACGCAGGCGACGACCCGCGGCGCGATCCACGAACGGCCGGCTTGCGCTCGTTCGATAATCGCGCGAATGAGCGCGTGCGCGCCCCGGAAATCCGAGATCGTCCCGCCGCGCAACGGACGGACGACGCGGATGCGGCCAGGGGCACGGCCGTCGAGGACCTTTGCCGCCTCACCGAGCGCGACGATCGCGTCGTTCGCATCGTACGCGACCACCGACGGTTCCGAGACGATCATTCCGTGCGCCCGAGCGTAGGCGACCGTATTTGCGGTCCCCAAGTCGATCCCGATATCGGGACTGACCGTCGAGCGAAGCGAGGTAAATAAACTCATGCGACGCCTGCCGGTGCAGCGTAGCCGGAGCGCAGCATCCAGCCCAGCTTGGGCAGGCTGCGCACGAACGCACCGAGCGGGAAGCCCATGACCGTATAGAAATCGCCGTCGATCCGCTCGACGAGCGGGGCGCCGACCCCTTGGATGCCGTACCCACCGGCTTTGTCGAGGCCGTCGCCGGTCGCGACGTAGTCGGCGATCTCGTCGTCGGTCAGCGGATAAAAGCGCACGGCCGTCGTCTCGGTGTGCTCGAAGGTCCGGCCGTCGAGAGTCCGCAGGCAGAATGCGGTGTGCACGAGGTGTTCGCGCCCTGCCAGGGTCCCGAGCATCGCCCGTCCCTCTGCCGCATCGCGCGGCTTCCCGAGCGCCGCCCCATCGACGTCGACGACGGTATCGGCCGAGACGATCAGGGCCGGGCCGGCCAGGATTTGGGCGGGGACGCCCTCGAGATCGGCCCCCATCGCCTTGCCGCGAGCATGGCGGGCGGCAAGGGTTCGGGGGGTTATCCCCGCTGCCGGCGTCTCTTCATAACGGCTGCGGACCACGCATACATCCAAACCAACCGAGCTGAGAATTGCCCGGCGGCGCGGTGACGCACTCGCGAGGATGATGTTGCGGAGTATGCGCACGTTGTTGCATTTCAGTATACGGCTTGAGCGCGCTGATTGTATACTGTCGTGCGTCGCATTTTTTATTGATAACGGCGGCCGTCGATCTCAACAAAACCGTCCGGATGGCGGCCCCGGGGATCGCGATGCGTCCAATGGATGACGCCGCCGCGCGGATCGTAATCGTACTCGCCCCGGACGGTCGCCGCTTCCCCGTCGCGGACCGGAACCGAGCCCATGATATCGAGGTTCGACTCGACGCGGACGGTGAGGCCGTGACCTCCGGAGCCCGTCAAATGGAGCAAAAAGCCCTCATGCGGACCGCTCGGTCCGGTACGCTCGCCCAAGACCCGCGCGATCGAGCCGCTGGCTTGGACCTCGATCCCCGAATGGCCGCCACGCCAAGCGTCGTAGATTTGTGCGTTCGCCGCGTCGCCGCCGGCCGGACCCGCGCATGCAACGCACCAAACGACCAGCGCGAGAGCCGGCCACCTAAACGTCGTTGCGGATGATGTCATCGAGTGACTCGCGGCGGACCGCCAAGGTGTGCGTTCCGGCTGCGGTCCACACGACGGCCGGTCGCGCGAATCGATTGTAGTTACTCGCCATGCTGAACGTATACGCACCGGTCGTCGCGAGCGCGAGCAGGTCGCCGTACGCGAGATCGCCCGGGAGGTGGGCCTCGACCATCTCGTCATTTTCGCACGAGCGTCCGCAGATCGTCGCCTCACTCGCCGCTTCGCGCGCGCTCGAGACGGCGACGAGCGGCTGATGAAAGGCACCGTATAATGCGGGACGCGGATTATCGGCCATCCCGCCGTCGATGACGACGAACCGCCGTTTTCCGAAACGCTTGGTCGCGACGACGCGGTAGAGCGACGTCCCCGCGCGGGCGATCACCGCACGGCCGGGTTCGACGCCCAAGCGCAGCGGTGCGATCCCGAGCTCGTGCGCCGCGTCGTCCGCGCGCGCGCGCATTTTTGCAAAGAGCGAACCGAGGGGCAAACCTTCCGCACCTCGCTCGTCGACGCCGAGTCCGCCGCCAAAGATCGCCAGCTCGGGCGTCATCCCGGCGCGCAGCGCATGTCCGACGTAACCGAACGTCGCGTCGACGTTTTCGAGCAGCGGTTCGACCTCGAAGATCTGCGAGCCGATATGCGAGTGAACGCCGAGGAACGCGAGCGCGGGGACGCGCGCGAGGATCTCGAGGGCGCGCCTGAACTCGGGTTCGCCCATTCCAAACTTCGTATTTTCGCCGGCCGTCCGCACGTAGTCGTGCGTGTGCGCCTCGATGCCGACGTTCACGCGCAGCACGACGGCGCAGGACCGTTCACCGCGCAGCGCGACCAAGCGTTCCAGCTCGAAGAGATTGTCGACGACGATCGCGCCGACTCGGCCGTCGAGCGCGGCAGCGAGCTCATCGTCGGTCTTCCCGCAGCCGTGCAGATGCATGCGCTGCGCCGGAAAGCCCGCGCGCTCGGCCGTGTGCAGCTCGCCGAGCGAACAGACGTCGAGTGCGAGTTGGGTCTGCGCGAAGTAGCCCGCCAAGCCCGTGAACAGCAGCGCTTTACCGGCGTACGCAACGTCGACACGCGCAGCGCGCGCCGCGCCGATGAACTGCCCGACGGTCTCATCGAGGACCCCGCGATCCAAGACCAACAGCGGGGTTCCGTATGTGCGCGCGAGGACGTCGGCGCGGACGCCGCCGATGACGAGCGTCCCATCGGGGTCGCGCCGCTGACCGCGCGCCGTCGCACCTTTCCAGTCGGCGAGGTCGATCATGGCCGCGTCTCGATCGGGGCGCGATACAATCCGTGCCGCTCTATATAGCGAAAGACGGGCTCGGGGATCAAGTAGCGTGGGCTTTTTCCTTCGCCCAAGCGGGTCCGGACCAGGGTCGCCGATTCGGTCACGCGTGGGATGTCGATGACGATGACTTTGTCGCGCAGTTTGCGCGGCAGCTCGGCAAGCGCGTCGTCCAGCTCCGTCTGCGGGACTTCACCGCGCGGCGCGATGATGAAGCTTGCGAGCATCCCCAGGACTTCGGCCAAGCGGTACCACGGCGAGCGCACGAGCGAATCACCGCCCGCGATGAACGAGAGCTCGTCGTCGGGATACTTCTCGTGCAAGACGGGCAGGAGGTCGACGGTGTAGCCGCTCGCCGAGAGCTCGAGATCGGAGAGATCGATTCCAAACCGGGGATTGGACGCGATTGCAAGGCGGATCATCTCAGCGCGATCTTCCGGCGACGCTTGCGGCGGCTCGCGGTGCCGCCCGTGCAGCGTCGGGACGAAGAGGACGCGATCGAGCGCGCACTCTTCGCGCGCGACTTCGGCGACGAAGAGATGTGCGTCGTGTATCGGATCGAACGCGCCGCCGAAGATCCCGATCTTCACGAGTACGTAAACTCGTTCCCGGCGATGCGCACCGTCGCGCCGTCGTGCACGCCCAGCTCGCGCAAACGACGCTCGACGCCCATGCGGTTGAGGACGTGCTCGAAGCGCGCGAGAGCTTCGTCGCTGTCGAAGTCCGTCATCGCCGCGAGCCGTTCGATGCGCTCCCCGCTGACGACGAAAACGCCGTCCTCGATCTTCACGTCGAAGGGCTCGTCGGCGCGCAAGAGGATGTGCGCGGGATCGGGGACCGCGACCGCGGGGCGCGGGATGGACTCGATCGTCCGCCAGACGTCGTTCATCAGTTCCCGGACGCCTTCGCCGGTCGCAGCCGAGATGCCGCGCAGTCCCGGCCACTCGAGGCGAAGTTCTTCAAAGCGTTCGCGAGCGAGCGGTACGTCGATTTTGGTGATGACGAGCAGGCGCGGGCGTTCTAGCAACGCGGGATTCCACGCGCGTAGCTCGGCCTCGATCGTCGCGCGCTCGGTCACGATCTCATCACGGGTTTTGGCCCCGTCGATCAGGTGAACGAGGATCCGCGTCCGCTCGATGTGCCGCAGGAAGCGGTCGCCGAGGCCCGCGCCCTCGTGCGCGCCTTCGATCAACCCGGGGATGTCGACCATGACGAACGAGGCTTCCTCATCGATGCGGACGACGCCGAGTTGCGGCTCGAGCGTCGTAAACGGATAGTCGGCGATTTTTGGACGGGCGGCGGAGACGACGGAGAGGAGCGTCGACTTGCCGGCATTCGGCATGCCGACCAAGCCGCAATCGGCGAGCAGCTTCAATTCCAAGCGCAGCGCGTAGCGTTCGCCGGGCTCGCCCTTTTCGGCAAAGCGCGGCGCTTGCCGGGCACTGGTTGCGAAGTGTTGATTTCCGAGGCCGCCGCGACCGCCGTGCGCTATCAAGAACCGCTCCCCCGGGTTGCTCAAGTCAGCGACTAAGCGTTCGCCACCCGTTTCGCCTTCGAGGACGTCGTCGTCGAGCGGCCGGCGGTAGACGAGCGTCCCGAGCGGGACCCGAACGACGAGATCCTCTCCGCTCCGCCCGGATTTGTTGGATGTGCTTCCCGCCTTGCCCGACTCGGCCGCAAAACTCCGCCGGTGGCGGAAATCGATCAATGTCCCCAGCTCAGGGACGGCCTCGAGATAAACGTCGCCTCCGCTCCCGCCATCGCCCCCGGCCGGCCCGCCTTTCGGCACGTACTTCTCGCGCCGCCACGCCACGACGCCGTCCCCACCCCGTCCGGCGGCTACGGTAATCGCGACCTCGTCTATAAATTTCATGTTGAACGGCGCTCCGAGCCTAGCTCTGCGCGCCCCCCATCATTTCGTTCAGACATCGATCCCCCGAGGGGGCGCTAAAGTACTGGTTCATTAAAAAAATAAAAAAGGGCCCGGCGGGCCCTTCTCGGTGAACGTGCGGCAGCGGCCGCTCAGGCCCCGGCGACCACGTTGACGTGCTTGCGGTTTTGCTTCGTCGAGAACTGCACCGTCCCGTCGACGAGTGCGAACAGCGTGTGATCCTTGCCGATCCCGACGCCCATCCCGGGGTAGAAACGCGTGCCGCGCTGGCGGACCAGGACGTTCCCGGCCAGGACGCGCTCGCCGCCGAAGCGTTTGACCCCCAAGCGCTGCGCGTTCGAGTCCCGCCCGTTGCGGGTCGATCCGGCGCCTTTTTTGGACGCAAAAAGTTGCAAATCGAAGAACAGCATCGGTTCCCGAGTATACCAGGTCGGCGGGGCCCGGTGCAACCGGCAGGGACGCCCCTCAACCGCTGGAACTTCCAGTGGTTTTGCGATGAAACAGTTCTTAAGCGCCCCCTCGGGGGATGGGTGTATGAGCAGAATAATGAGGGGCGCTATCGTCTGGGGGCCCCAAAGCTTTGCTTTGGGGGGCGGCCGCGCAAACGCACATCCTGTGCTGCGCGGCAGGCTCTCGTCCTTGGTCGCTCCGGAGAGCTAGGCTCGGAGCGCCTTAGATTTGGAAAAGCGGCGGGTCGTCGTGACGGGCCTCGGGGCAATCACCCCGATCGGCAACACCTACCCTGAGTTTTGGGACGCCTTGGTCGCCGGGGCGAGCGGGGTCGCGACGATCACGAGCTTCGATACGACGGATTTCCCGTCGCACATCGCAGCGGAGATCAAGGGTTTCGATCCCATCGCCCACCTTGGTCGGCGCGACGCTCGACATATGGACCGCTACGCGCAGTTCGCAGTGATCGCTGCCGAGGAAGCGGTTCGCGACGCGCAGCTTCCCGACGACGCAATGGTCAGGGATGAGACCGGCGCGATCATCGCGACCGGGATCGGCGGCGTCATCACGCTGCAAGAAGCCGACCGCCGGCTGTTCACCGAGGGGCCCGGACGGATCAGCCCGTTCTTCGTCCCGATGCTGATGGCGAATGCCGCCGGCGCGCAAGTTTCGCTGCGGCACAAACTGCGCGGCCCGGTTTACGCCGTCTCGAGCGCGTGCGCAAGCGCGAATGACGCGCTCGCGGTCGCCTACCGGACGATCGCATCGGGAGATGCGACCGCGATGCTCGCGGGCGGCGCCGAAGCGACGATCACGCCGTTGACCTTTGCCGGCTTCTGCGTCATGAAGGCGCTCTCGACGCGCAACGACGAGCCGGAGAGGGCGAGCCGTCCGTTCGATGCCGAGCGCGACGGTTTCGTCCTGGGCGAGGGCGGCGCAATCCTCGTCCTCGAGGAGCTCGAGTTCGCGCGCAAGCGCGGCGCGCGCATTTACGCAGAGGTACTCGGGTTCGGCCAATCCTCCGACGCGCACCACCTCGTCGCCCCCGAGCCCGGAGGCGCCGGGATCGCGCTTGCTTTGAAGCGTGCCTTTGCCTCCTGCGGGATAACCCCGGAGGAGGTCTCGTACATCAACGCGCACGCGACCTCGACGCAGCTCGGCGACGTCGCCGAATCCAGAGCGATCGAGACCATCTTCGGCGAGGCCGCGCAGAAGGTCGCGATCAGCTCGACCAAGAGCATGACCGGACATCTGCTCGGTGCAGCCGGCGCAATTGAGGGCGTCGCGACCGCTCTTGCCGTATATCACGACATCATCCCGCCGACGATCAACTACGAATTCCCCGATCCCGAGTGCCGGCTCGATTACGTGCCGAACGTCGCGCGTCGCGCGAGCGTCGAGATCGGGCTTTCCAACGGCTTCGGCTTCGGGGGCCACAATAGCGTCGCCGTTTTCAAGAAGTATCGTGGCGGGTGAGATGCGGCGTCGTCGCCTTGGCGCGATGTTAGCCCGCTGTAAGTTGAAGGTCGCGCAGAGCGCCATCGATCCGGCGTTTGTCCACGACAGCGGTTCGCGAGAAGGCGCCGGACCGTCGAACGAGCGCCTGGAATTTCTGGGTGACGGCATACTGGGCTTCGTCGTCGGGCGTTGGTTGTACGAACGCTATCCCGGCGCGAGCGAGGGTGAGCTCCACCGGCGTCGCGCCGCCTTGGTGAACACCGACGCGTTGGCGACGACAGCGCGCCGCTTGGGCTTCGGGAATCTGCTGATTCTCGGCGCAGGTGAACACAAGACCGGTGGGCGCGAGCGTACCTCGATCTTGGCGGACGCGTTCGAAGCCTTCATCGCGGCGCTCTACCACGCCAAGGGCCTCGAGATCGTCACGAAATTCTTGGAGCGCGAGCATCTCGCAAAGCTCGAGCGCCACGTGACGCTGGTCGATCCGAAGACGGAGTTGCAAGAACTCGTTCAAGCGCGGACCGCCGGGATGCCGGTCTACCTCGAGACGGCGGACGGCAAGCCGCACGAGCGCGTCTTCACTTCACACGTCAGCATCGACGGGGAGGTCGTCGGGGTCGGCACCGGTCCCAGTAAAAAGGCCGCGCAGCAAAACGCCGCGCTGCAAGCACTGCAGACTTTGAGAAAGCGCTTTGCGTCTTAAAGAGCTGCGGCTCTTCGGCTTCAAGACCTTTGCCGAGCAGACGACGGTCGAGTTCGAGTCGGGGATTACCGCCGTCGTCGGGCCGAACGGATCGGGGAAATCGAATCTCGTCGACGCGATTCGCTGGGTTCTGGGCGAGCAGAGCACGCGCAGCTTGCGCTCGCAACGGCTCGAAGACGTGATCTTCGCCGGCAACGCGGGGCGCAAGCCGCTCGGGATGGCCGAAGTTTCCCTGACCTTCGATAACTCCGATCATCAGCTGCCGCTCGATTTTAACGAAGTCCAGATCACGCGGCGTGCGTATCGCGTCGGCGAAAGCGAATACTTCATCAATCGCAACAGCGTCCGGTTGCGCGATATCATCGATCTCTTGAGCGGGACGGGGCTTGGCCACGGCTCGTATGCGATCGTCTCGCAAGGTCAGATCGACGCGATTCTCTCATCGAAGCCGACCGAACGGCGCAGCCTTTTCGAAGAGACCGCGGGGATCGGACGCTTCTTGGCGCGCAAGGCTGAGGCGCTTCGCCGGCTGGAGCAAACGGAGACGAATGCGATTCGCGTCAGCGACCTCATCGCCGAGCTGGAACGCCGCGTCCCGGAGCTCGACACGCAGGTACGCCGCGCTCGGCGGTTCCGGCGCGTTAGCGAACGCGTCCGCGATTTGGAGATCCTCTCGTATTTGCGAGCGAGCTCGAGCCGCCGCGCCGAACGGGAGCGCGTCCGTGCCGAGCTCGATGCGGTCGACATGCGCAGGACGCAGGCCGCTGCGCGGGCGGCGACCCTGGGCGCCCAGCTGGCGCAAACACGGTACGAGCTTTATCAAACCGAGCTCGAACTCGAAGAAAAACGCGCCGCGGCGCAGAGTGCGCGGGCGGAACTCGCAAAGCTCGAAAGCGATGCGGCGGCCGCGCTCGCGCGCCGCGAAGCGCTCGAGACGCAAGCCTCGGCGACGATCGCCGATCACGAGCGGACGATCGCCGAGCGCGAGCACAGCGAGGCGATCTTGCGCGAGCTCGATGCACGGATCGGGCCGCTCGAGGCGCAGATCGAGACCGCGCGCGCGGCCGAAGCAGAAGCCGGCGAATCGGTAGCACGGGCGCGCGCCGCGCTCGACGGGATTTTCACCGAACTTCGCGCCGTGGAGGCCGCCGCCGCACAACGCGCGGCGAGCGAGGGCGAACGCCGCGCCCAAATCCAGAGCAGTCGCGCGAACGTCGAGCGTTTGCAAACCGGGATCGGACGGGAAGAAGGCGAGATCGCACGCACCGCCGCGATCGTCGAGGAGCGGCGCGCACGCTTCAGCGAGCTCGAGGCCGTCGGAGCCGCCGCCCAATCGGACGCGGCCGGGCGAGAGCGCGCCCTCGAAGAAAGCGAGGCGCGAGTGACGCGCGCGAACGAGCGCGTCGCCGAGTACAGCGAGCGGGTCCGAGACCTCTCGAGCGAGCTGGCCGCCGCGGAGTCGCGACTCGATACGCTTGAAGAACTCGAGGCCTCGCTCGAGGGGCACGTTCCGGGGACCCGCGCGATCGTCGAGCGTCGAGGCGAGGTTCACGGCGTCGTCGGCGTCGTTTCCAATTTGATCGACCTCGACGAGCGCTATGCGCGCGCCCTCGATGCTGCCTTCGGTACGGCACTCTCGAATATCGTCGTCGAGACTTCCGGCGATGCCGAAGCCGCGATCGCGCTGTTACGCTCGCGCGAGCTCGGCCGCGCGACGTTTCTCCCCCTGGACGCGCTCGAAGGGCGTACCGGTCAAGCACCGGAGAAGCCGGCGAAGCGTCCCGGCGTCATCGGATACGCGCCCGAGTTGGTCCGGACCGAGGCGCGTTATCGCGGTCTCGTCACGTTCCTGGTCGGTGACGTCCTCGTCGTCGAATCGCTTGCGATCGCGCTGCAGCTCGTCCGCGACGGATTCCGCCAATCGGTCGTAACGCTTGACGGCGAGCAGATCGTCGATGGCGGAGCGATCACCGGCGGGAGTTTGGGACACGATACCTCGATCCTGGCTCGTCGCGCGCAGACGCAAAGCCTGCGCGAAAGCGTCCCGAAGATGCGCGCGGACGCCGAGGCCGCGCAAGGCGCCCTCGATCAAGCGCAGACCGAAAGCGAAGCGGCCCTTGTCGCGCGCACGCGACTCGCTACGTTGGCCTTCGAGATCCAACGTTATGAAGAGGAGCACGCCGCGGCCAACGAGCGCTGTTCCGCTTTGCGTGCGGAACTGGCCGAAGCGCAGGCACGGCTGCACGCGCTCGAGCGTTCGGCGACGGAACACGTCGAGCACGACGAAGAGCGGCGGCGCTTGGAGCGCGAGCTGGAAACCGCGCGCGCACACATCGCGCAGTTGGAAGCCAAAGCGGCCGAAGTCAATGCCCAGGCGAGCCGGCTTCGCGAGCAAGATGCGGCGCTTGTCGCCGAGCGTGAAGGCAACGCCAAGCGGTTGGAGCTGCTTGACGTCGATGCGCAACGAGCCGGCGCGGCGCGTGCCGCGATGCTGCAAGAGATCGAGCGGCTGCGCGCAGCGGCTCAAGCCTCCGATGCGTCGATCGTGCAGGCAAAGGACCGTGTCGCCGCCGTCGATCGCGACGTTGAACAAACTCGCGCCAAGCGCGAAGAGCTCAGCGGGCGCGCGCAACAGCTCGATGCCGACGAGAAGATCGCGCACGCGCAGGAGCGCGAGGCGAACGACTCCGGGGAAGGCGCGCGGACGCGCTTGGCCGAGATCGATGCGGAGCTGGGGATGCTGCAATCGACGTTCGCGCAAAATCCCGCGACCGATCAGGAATGCTCCGGCGTCCTCGAGCGCTATGCGGACGAACCCGATAGCGTCGTCGAAGACTTGCCGCGCCTGCGTGAAGAGCTTGCGCGCCTCTCGGCCAACGTCAATCTCAACGCCGAAGCCGACCGTGACGAGCTCGTCGAGCGCGAGCGCGCGCTGCGCGAGCAGATGGACGATCTCACCCGCGCGCGCGAGACGCTGCTCGCCTCGATCAAAGAGATCGAGAGCCAGACGCAGACGCAGTTCAACGAAACGTTCGTTGCGGTCGCGCAGGCGTTCACCGTGATGTTCGGACGCCTCTTCCCCGGCGGCGAGGCGAAGATGTGGCAGACCGATCCCGAGAATCTCTCGGAGACGGGGATCGAGATCGCGGTCGCGCCGCCGGGCAAGAAAATGATGGCCCTCTCGGCTCTCTCGGGCGGCGAGCGCGCGATGACGGCCGCCGCGCTGATCTTTGCGTTGATCAGCGTGAAGCCGTCGCCGTTCTACCTGCTCGACGAGGTCGACGCGGCCCTCGACGACGCCAACGTCGATCGTTTCTCGCACATGGTCCGCGAGCTTGCAAGCGAAGGGCAGATCCTGCTCGTCACGCACAATAAGAGAACGATGGAGTTGGCGCAGCGCATGTACGGCGTGACGATGCGAGAGCCGGGCGTCAGCTCGATCATCTCCGCAGCGCTCGACCAGCTTCCCTCCGACGGCGTCGCGCCTGCGTCCGAGACGGCCCTTGCCCATTGATATCAAACCCGCGGCGCTGCTCTCCGTCTACGAGCGTCGCGGTGTGGCCGATCTTGCGCGCGCGCTCGTCGCTTCGGGCTTAACGCTCTACGCGACGGGCGGGACGCGCACGCACCTGCTCGAGCAGGGGATCGATGCGCGCGATGTCGCCGAACTCACCGGTTTTCCGTCGCTGTTCGACGGCCGGGTGAAGACCCTGCATCCGCGCGTCTTCGGGGGGATCCTGGCCGATCGCAGCAACGCCACGCATCTCTCCGAAGCCCAGTCGCACGGCATCCCCGCGATCTCGACGGTCGTCGTGAACCTCTATCCGTTCGAAGCGACGGTTGCGCAGCCCGGCGCGTCGCTCGAAGAGGCGGTCGAACAGATTGATATCGGCGGCGTCTCGCTGATTCGGGCAGCTGCAAAGAACTTCGCGCACGTCACGGTCCTGATCGATCCTGACCAATACCGGGAGCTCATAAATGCGCTTCCGGCCGGCGTCGATCGGGCGGTGCGGCGGCGCTTGGCAACGCGCGCTTTCGAGCGGACTGCCGAATACGATGCCTCGATCGCGCGCTATTTGGAAGCGGGCCTGAGCGCGAACGAGCTCCCGGGATCGCTCGCTCTTACGATGCCGCTCGCGCAGTCGCTGCGCTACGGAGAGAATCCGCAGTCGCGCGCGGCATTCTATCTGAGCCACGGGCACGAGCTGCCGGAACAGCTCTGGGGCAAAGATCTTTCGTATAACAATCTGCTCGATCTCGATGCGACCTTGCGGCTCCTAGTCCGCGCGCCCAGCGGCGCCGCCGACGTAGCGGAGCACGGAGAGCACCGCGCTGCGATCGTCAAGCACACCGTTCCGTGCGGCGTCGCTGAACGCGATGAGGTCGCGGCAGCCGTCAGGCTCGCGCTCGACGCCGACCCGATCTCGGCGTACGGCGGGATCATCGCAGTCGACGGCACGATCGACAAGAAGAGCGCCGAGGCGCTCGGCGACTTTTTTCTCGAGATCGTCGCGGCGCCGGGGTTCGACGCCGATGCTCTCGCGCTGCTGCAGCGCAAGAAGAACCTGCGTATCATCCGATATCCGGCGACGTTTCCGGCCCAAATCGCCCGCGAGCTGCGGGTCCGTAGCGCCCTGGGTGGGATCCTCGCCGAAGACGACGATCCGGGCGCGACCGCCGAACACTGGACCGTCGTTTCGAAGCGTGCGCCGAGCCCGGCGGAGTGGAACGATCTCTCGTTTGCTTGGGACGTCGTACGGCACGTGAAGAGCAACGGTGTCGTCGTCGTCCGCGATGGGGTTTCGCGAGGGATCTGCGCTGGGCAAACGAATCGCGTGAGCGCCGTCAAGATCGCCGGCGAGCGGGCAGGCGCGTTCGCGTCGGGTTCGGCCTGCGCGAGCGACGGCTTCTTCCCGTTCCCCGACGGACTGATCGCCGCCGCCGACGCCGGGTGCACGGCCGTCATCGCGCCAAGCGGCTCCATCCGCGACCGGGACGTCATCAAAGCTGCCGACGAGCGCGCAATCGCGCTGGTCTTTTCCAACTACCGCTACTTCCTGCACTGACATGAGCGCGCGCGGATTTGCGGGATTCATCGTCCGGGTCATCACGTACGTCGTGGTCATCGGTGTCGCGCTCGCAATCGCGAATTCGATTTGGAATTTCCTCGATCTCGATCGCAGCGAAGAATTGGCGGCGCTGCGCAACCAAGTGACGCCGATGCTCGCGATCGCTCCGGTCGTTTGCGCGCTCGTCGCGGGGCCGGCGCGTTCGCTCGGCGTCTTCGCGGTGTTCTACGTGGTGGGGGCCGTCCTCACGGCCCCGTTCGCACTGTTGCACGTCGTCACCCGATAAGCTAGCAGCTCCCGAGCATCCTGCTCCGCATCTATGGTATTCTAGGAAGACTATGCCGCGCTATCTGCACACGTCGATCTTCGTCAACGACATGGCGAAGTCGATCGAGTTCTATACCGGGAAGCTGGGCTTGAAGCTCTTGCGCGGGCCCGTGCACTATCCGGGCAACGCCGACATGGCATTCGTCGGCTCGGATTGGGAGGCGTATATCGAGCTGGTCTACGATCTCGAAGATCACGCGCCTTACGAGCTCGGCAATCGCTACGAGCACCTCGCCGTCGAGGTCGACGACGTCGCGGCGACGATCGAGCGGCTGCGCGCAGCCGGCGTGAAAGTCGTCAAGGAGCCCAAGAAATCACCCAACGGGACGCGCACGATTGCCTTCGTCGAGGATCCCAACGGGATTCCGGTCGAGCTGCTCGAGCCTAAGGACGACTGATCGAATCGGCCGGACGCACGGGTTCGATCGGCCCGTCGTCCCAATCGCGCTTCCGGTAGGCCTGGGTGACGTAGTACCGGCCAAGCGCAGCGGCCATCCCCCAAGCGCGCTTGGCCGTCGGTTGGGTCGCGGCGTAGGTTCGCCAGTAGAGTCGCAGGCGGGCGCGCTGGAGCGGGGTCAAGGCGGCCCAAGCGATCGGCGGCATCGGTCTGCGCATGTCCGGATTGTACCCGTTGGGAGTGCTCCGCGCTGTAGGAAGGAATACAGGGGCCTTGATGGCCGCCCCTAAGATCACGGCGCCGCGCGGGACCGCCGACGTCTATCCGCCTGAGTCGGCCGAATGGAACCGGCTCGAAGCGCAGATCCGCACCCTCGCGCACCGTTTCGGCTACGGCGAGATCCGCACGCCGATGTTCGAGGCGACGGAGCTCTTCGTCCGCGGCGTCGGCGAGACGACCGACATCGTCGAAAAAGAGATGTACACGTTTGTCGACAAGGGTGGCCGCAGCATGACCTTGCGCCCGGAATGGACCGCTCCGGTCGTGCGCGCGGTCCTGCAGCACAACCTGCTCGCCCAGGGTCCTCTTCGCCTCTACTACATCGGCCCGTTTTTCCGCTACGAACGGCCGCAAGCCGGACGCTATCGGCAAGCCAATCAGTTCGGCGTCGAGTGCCTCGGCTACGGCGAGCCCGAAGCCGACGTCGAGGTCATGCAACTGGCAATGCAATTGGTCTTGCAGCACGGAATCGCGGACGCGAAGCTGCAAATCAATTCGATCGGCGACGAGGGCTGCCGTCCCGCGTACCGCCAGGCGCTGCTCGCGTACTTTCGGCCGCATATCGCGGCGCTGTCCGGCGACTCGCAGCGCCGGCTGGAGCGCAATCCGCTGCGCCTGCTCGATAGCAAGTCCCCCGAAGATGCGCCGTTCATCGCGAGCGCGCCGAAATTCATCGACTATCTGTGCGCGCCGTGCCGGGCGCATTTCGATGCGATCGTGCGCTATCTGGATGCGGCGAAAGTTCCGTATGCGCTCGACCCTCTGATCGTCCGCGGCTTCGACTACTATACGCGTACGGTCTTCGAGATTCGCAGCGAGGCGCTCGGCGCGCAGAATGCGCTTTGCGGCGGCGGACGTTACGACGGGCTCGTCGAGTCGCTAGGCGGTCCGCCGACGCCGGCGGTCGGCTTCGGCCTGGGAATCGAGCGCTTCCTGATGGTCTTGCGAGCGCGCGGCGGCCAAGGCGAGCCGGCGCGCTCCGGCTTTCAAGCGATCGCGCTGGGCGAGCGAGCGCGGAGTTTTCTCACTTCGATCGTCGCCGCGCTGCGCGGCGACGGGGTTATGGCCTTCATGGACTACGGCGATCGAAAGCTGACGGCGCAATTCAAGGCTGCCGATCGCAACGGCGCGCGGTACGCGGTGATCGTCGGTGATGAAGAGCTCGCTAAGGGCGAGGTCGTCTTGCGCGACCTGATCGCGCGAAGCGATCGGCGCATCGCGGCGTCGACTGTCGAAGAGACCGCGCGCGCGCTCGTCGAAGCGGCCCGAGAATGAGCGACGAGAAGGCGAGGATCGAAACCCTCTTGGGCATCATGCGCGAGTATGGCCTCGATGCGCTCACTTTGCGCGTCGACGGTTCGACCTACGAGTTGGTCCGGCGCGACCCTGCGGCCCCGGCCCCCGCATCGGCGCCGGCCGCGGTTGGATCGCCCGCCGGCGCGCCGCACGATGAGCCGCCGCCAAACGTGCGACGGATGACGGCACCGCTCGTCGGTATCTTTTACCGCTCGCCGTCGCCCGACGCCGCGCCGTTCATCGAGGTCGGCGATCGCGTCGAAACCGGGCAAGTCGTGTGCATCTTGGAAGCGATGAAGATGATGAACGAGATCACGAGCGACTATGCCGGGATCGTCACGCGCATCCTCCCCCAGAGCGGCCAGCTCGTCACCGCCGGTGAGGACTTGTTGTGGATCGAACCCTAGACGCGCGCGCCAAACGCGCTTACTCCGAGCTGCTCGCCGACCGCCGCGGACTGATCGAAGAGCCGCGTTACGGAGCGCAGGTTGCCGCGATCGTCACTGCGCTCGTGAAGGCGTTTCGCGCAAAACGCCGCGTTTATTGGTTCGGCAACGGCGGGAGCGCCGCCGACGCTCAGCATCTCGCCGCCGAATTCTCGGGCCGTTTCCTGCGCGAACGCCCCGGCCTTCCGTCGGAGGCGTTCTCGATCAATCCCTCCGCCGTGACGGCGATCGCGAATGACTTCGGCTACGAGCACGTCTTCGAGCGGCAAGTCGAAGCGTTCGTGCAGCCGGGCGACGTCGTCGTCGGGATCACGACCAGTGGAATGTCGCGCAACATCGTCATGGCGCTCGAGGCCGCCAAGCGAATGGGCGCAACGACGGTTACCTTTACCGGGAACGGCGGCGGACGCGTCGCCGAGATCGCGGATCTCGCGCTCGTCGGCCCCGACGGATACTCGGCCATCGTCCAAGAAGTGCACATCACGATGGGTCACATCATCTGCGACCTGGTCGAACAAGAACTCTTCTTATGACAATGTTGTTAAGCGCGCCCTCGGGGAATTAAGAGCTATGAAAATGATGAGCGCGCGTGTGATTTGGGGGCCCCACGCTTCGCGTGGGGGGCGCGGAGCCTGGGGCGGAGCGCCGTTTAACTGAGAAAGGCTGTGTTCCTGGATAGAGACGGCACGCTCATGGTCGACAAGGGCTTCGTTAGGGATCCGAAGGACGTCGAACTGATGCCGACCGTTGTTGAAGGGCTGAAGGCACTTGGTGATGCGGGTTTTGCGAAGATCGTCGTGAGCAATCAGTCGGGCGTTGCGCGCGGGTATTTTGGCGAAGACGTCGTCGTGCGGGTGCAAGACGAATTGCGATCGCAGCTTCGTGGTCACGGCGTCGACGTCGATGCGTTCTACTTTTGTCCGCATTACAAGGACGGCTGCGCCTGTCGCAAGCCGGCAGCCGGAATGGTCGAGCGGGCTGCACGAGAGCACGCTCTCGATCTCCTCACGAGCGTCGTGGTCGGCGATCGTGATGCGGACATCAATCTCGCGCGCAACGCGGGCCTGCCGGGTGTTCTCATGCCGTCCGAAGACTATCCGTACGCCGGACCCGAGCCCGACTATCGCGCTCGCTCGTTCGTCGATGCAGCGCGTTGGATCGTCGAGCATGTCGGACGTTAGGGTCTTGGCACCGACGGCGGCGGAGCTGCTCAAGCAGATGGCCGGGCGGCGCGTCCTCGTCGTCGGCGATGCGATGCTCGACGAATGGATTTGGGGTTCGGTGACGCGGGTCTCGCCCGAAGCGCCGGTTCCAGTCGTCGCGGTGCGCGATCACTCGTTCACGCTCGGCGGCGCCGCCAACGTCGCAAACAATTTACGTGCGCTCGACGCGCGCGTCACGTTCATCGGCGTCGTGGGCGATGATCCCGAAGGCGAGCGCGTCCGCAGGCTCTTCGTCGAGAAGTCGATCGATACGCCGGGACTCCTCACGGTGCGCGATCGCCCCACGACGCGCAAGACGCGGATCGTGGCGCACAATCAGCAGGTCGTGCGCGCCGATTGGGAGTCCGCGATGGAACTCGACCCGGTCGACCGCGAGCGCGTCCGGGCCGCCGTCGCGCGTGCGGTCGAGGGCTGCGACGCCGTTGTTCTGAGCGACTACAACAAAGGGCTTTTCTCGCGTGAGATCGTTGAGGCGGCGCTCGGCGCACGGATCGTCGTCGCCGATCCGAAGCCCGGGAACATCGACTTGTTTGCCGACGTGACCTGCGTTGCGCCAAACGCCGGCGAGACGTCGAGCGCGACCGGGACGCAGATCGTCGACGACGCGTCGCTCGAGCGAGCGGGGACGGATCTGCTCGAGCGGTTGCGCTCGCGCTACGTGATTATCACTCGCGGCGAGGCGGGGATGGCGCTCTTCGGACGTGACGGCGAGCGCGCGAAAGTTCCGTCGGTCGCGCGAACGGTATACGACGTCAGCGGCGCCGGCGATACGGTGGTCGCCGTCCTCACGCTCGCGCTCGCCGCCGGCGCTTCGATGAGCGTCTCGATGCAGCTGGCCAACTACGCCGCCGGAGCGGTCGTCGAGAAGCTCGGGACCGCGACGGCATCGGCCGCTGAGATCGTCGCGCTCGTAAGCCACGATGCTTGACGATTTTGCTTCGGTCGTCGATGTCGAGGAAGCCGTGCGCTGGCGCGAGCGGCAACGATCGGACGGTAAGCGCGTAGTCTTCACCAACGGCTGTTTCGATATCATCCATGCCGGTCACGTCGGGTACCTGGCGTGGGCGCGCGCGCAGGGCGACGCGCTCATCGTCGGGCTCAACGGGGACGACTCGGTCCGGCGCATCAAAGGAGCAGACCGGCCC
>DATNIC010000002.1:0-3756 GCA_035604635.1 Binatia bacterium | reverse complement strand
GTAATCCGCAAGCTCTAGGGAGAGATGTCGAACCGGTCGCGTGAGAACCAGGCATCGCGCAGCGGGGGAGAACGATGGCGACCGGTGCCGTGTACCGGCGTTTCGCCGCTTCGCCGCTTTTTCGATTTGCAGGCGGGGACGATCTGGCGCGATCTCGCCGCGGTGCTCCCGAGTCTGAGCGGGACGCTGATCGATGTGGGATGCGGCGCGCAGCCGTACCGGAGTCTGCTCCCCGACGCCGTGCGTTATATCGGAATCGACACGGTCGATGCGAAAAGCGCCTTCGGGTACCATACCGCCGACACGCGTTATTATGAGGGACGTACGTGGCCGGTCGACGACGGCTGCGCCGACGCCGTGCTCGCGACGGAGACGCTCGAGCACGTCGACGAACCAGACGCATTCTTGCGTGAGGCGTATCGAGCGTTGAAGCCGGGAGGCCGTCTCATCCTGACGGTCCCCTTTGCGGCTCGATGGCATTACATTCCGGCGGACTTTTGGCGGTTTACTCCGTCGGGGCTCTCGCGGCTGCTAACGCAGACCGGGTTCGTCGATCTCGAAGTATTCGCGCGCGGGAATGCGGCCACCGTCGCCGCATACAAGTGCCTTGCGCTCCTCACCGGTTTCGTCTTGCCCGACACCGCCTCGCGCGTCAAGGCGTTCGGCTTGAGGCTCGTCGGCGTCTGCGTGCTGCCTTTGTTCGTCGCGCTTGCGATCGCCGGGAACATCTCGCTGCGAGCTGCCGACGGCGACGATTGCCTCGGATACACGGCCTTCGCTCGCAAGCCGCTTACCGGCGGCCCTCCGCATGGAGCTTGAAGCTCGACCGTGTCCGATCTGCAAGCAGACGGACCGGTCGGTGCTGTTTCGGCGCGAGAATTTCGATCCCGAGCGATTGACGCTGGCGGCATTTTCCTCACGCAAGCTTCCCGAGTACATGCACTTCCGGCTGATGAGGTGCCGGCGCTGCGATCTGGTGTACGCCACTCCCGTCCCGTCGCCGGAGACGCTTGCGGCCGCGTATCGTACGGCATCGTTCGAAGCTTCGAAAGAATCCGAGTATGCTGCCAGGACCTACGTCGGCTGCCTGGCGAGGGCGCAGCGGCTGGCACCGGTCGCGACGCTGGACATCGGCGCCGGCGACGGCGCCTTTCTGCGCGAATTACAGCGCCGCGGATTCGACGATCTCATCGGCTTCGAACCTTCGGAAGCGCCCGTCCGAGCCGCAGCCGATGACATTCGCGACCGGCTTCGCGTCGAGTTGTTTGACGGCTCGAGCTTCCCCGACGAGACGTTCGGTTTGGTAACGTGTTTTCAGACGATCGAGCACGTGTACGAGCCGCTTGCGCTCGTCAAGGACATCCATCGCGTCCTGCGGCCGGGCGGAACGGCGTTTCTGATCGGACATAACGTAGACGCATTGAGCGCTAAGCTGATGGGTGCGAAGTCTCCGATCTTCGACGTCGAGCATATGCAGCTCTTGAACCGCCGCAGCGCCGCGACGCTCATGCGCGAGGCCGGTTTTCGAGAGGTCTCGGTCTTTCCGATTCTCAACGCGTATCCGCTTGCATATTGGGCGAAATTGTTTCCGATGCCGGCGCGGATGAAGGCGCGGCTGCTCGACGCGTTCGCCGGGAGTCTGCGCCGGATTGGGGACGCAACGATTCCGCTCCCCGCCGGAAACCTCGCTATTCTGGCGATAAAGTGACTTTTGTCGCGTGCAGGACGCCTAAGTACGGGAGCTAAGGTACCCTGGTGGACTTGGTAACGCAGAAGCGGCTTGCCCCATCGGACTTCAAGCGCGCGCGAGCTCGTTTGTTGCAAATGCATTTTGAGAGCCGCGTCGGTCACATCGGCGGCAACCTGTCCGCGCTCGATGCCACGCTGATCGTGTTCAACGAGTATCTGCGTCCGTGCGATACCTTCATCTTATCTAAGGGACACTCGGCCGGGGCCTTGTACGTTGCGCTCTGGAGCGTCGGGCGCTTGAGCGATGAGGACCTCAAGTCATTTCACAAGGACGATACCTTGCTCGCCGGTCATCCGCCCGCGCACGGCATCCCTGATATTCCGTTCGCGACGGGCAGTCTCGGTCACGGTTTGTCCCTGGCTGCCGGAACGGCTCTCGGGCATCAGTTGCGGGGCGAAGACAGCCGAACGTACTGCCTGACATCCGACGCTGAATGGCAGGAGGGTTCGACGTGGGAAGCGTTGATTTTCGCGGCTCATCACAAACTCACCGATCTCACGGTCCTGGTAGATCATAACAACCTGCAGGGCCTCGGAACGACGGAGGCCGTCGCCTCGATGTCGCCGCTGTGGGAAAAGCTGCGAGGCTTCGACGTCGACGTGCAGGTGATTGACGGTCATGACGCCAGCGCCATTCGCGGCGTGCTCGAACAGCAGCGAGATCGCATGCGCGTCGTCGTCCTTCGGACGACGAAAGGACACGGCGTCAGCTTCATGCAGGGCCGTATGGAGTGGCACTATCTGCCGCTGACACCCGAACAGTTTCGTACTGCGCTCGCGGAGATCGAAGCCGGATGAGGACGCAATTCTGCGATGCCATGGTGAAACGGGCCGGATCGGCCGACATGGTCTTTCTGACCGGCGATCTCGGCTTCATGGCCCTCGAGCCGCTGCAAGCCGTACTCGGCGAGCGATTCATCAACGCCGGCGTCTCCGAGCAGAACATGATCTCCGTAGCCGCCGCGCTCGCCCGCCAGAATTTTGAAGCCTGGGCTTACAGCATTGCACCGTTCTGCTATGCGCGGCCGTTCGAGCAAATCCGCAACGACGTCACGTTTCACAAGCTGCCCGTGAAACTGGTCGGCAACGGCGGCGGATACGGTTACGGTGTCATGGGCCCGACGCACCACGCGATTGAAGACTACGGCGTGCTACTGACCCTGCCGGAAATCCTCGTGATCGTCCCGGCATTCGATGAAGACGTCGCGGCGGCGGTGGAACGCGCGGGCGCATCGTCGTCTCCCACGTACTTGCGTCTGGGTCGCGGCGAGAAGCCGGAAGGCTATCAGCCTCCCGCCTACGCGCCGTGGAGATGGCTGACAAAGGGAGCCGGCATGAGCGTGATCGCGGTCGGGCCATTGGCGGGGACGTACCTAGCAGCGTTCGAGGCGCTCCCCGAAGCGGAGCGGCCGAATCTTTGGGCGGTTGCGGAACTGCCCCTCGAAAGAAATCCGTTACCGCCCGAGCTCGTCGGGCAAATCAAGGACGGTCCCGGCGTCTGCGTCGTCGAGGAGCACGTCAAGCAAGGCGGATTCGCCTCCAGCCTAGCGCTCCACCTGAGCATGCGCGGCGTTCATCCTAGGGCATTTCGCCATTTGCACGCGCTGGATCATCAGTACGACCGCTACGGAGCGCAGCCGTACATGCGCGAAAAATCGGGACTCGACGTCCGCGGCATGCTGGCGGCAATTTCATAGCAACTACGAAGAACGCAGCAATGGCTGAGCTCTCCGACTACGTCCTTTCCCTGCGGGGGCCGATCGTAGTGACCGGCGCGTCGGGATTCATCGGTGCGAATCTTTTCAAGACGCTGCTGAGATACCGCAACGACGTCTTCGGCATAGAACAGCGGAGAAAGAGCTGGCGGCTCGCCGACGTCAAGGACGATTTCGTCGTGACCGTCGACTTGAACGATCAAGCGGCAACCAAAAATCTCGTCGACAGCCTTCGGCCGCAAACCGTCTTTTCGTGCATCGCCTACGGCGCCTACTCTTTCGAAGCGAAAGC
>DATNIC010000001.1:0-29504 GCA_035604635.1 Binatia bacterium | reverse complement strand
GAGCCGGCTCCCGAGCCAGCCCCCAAGATAGAGCGCTTCCGCGTCCGAACCTGAAGCGACGGCTACCTTGCGAATAGAAAAAAGTTCTTCCCGTAAGCCGCGATCGTCGAAGAAGCGCGCGACCATGTCGCGCCAGGGTGCCAAACGCTCCCACGCGAGATCGCGCATCGGGATGTGGCGGTACTGCGCGAAGAATTTTGCAAGTTCGCCGACGGTCGATTCGTCCCGGACGGCGGCCGACGAATCGACGACGATGCTGTCGGCGATTTCGATGAGCTCTTTGAAGCGCGCGCTTTCCGTGAGGCGTATCGCGCTCCAAAGCAAGTGTGTTTCGATTCCGGGGACGCGCAGCGCAGCGACGACGTTGCGCAGCGTGACGGGATCGATGTCGGGGACTCCGAGCTCGATCCGTTCCCCGTGAATCGTCGAGCCCGCCTCGTCCAGCGACGAGACGAAGACATCTGCACCTGTGCGGTCAGCATTCGCATCGAGGATAATCGTGCGCGAAGGGTGCTTGTCGGCGATCTTCTTAACACGGTCGAGGATCCAGGCGCGGTGCTCGGTATCGTTGATGAAGACGACGAAGTTCATGGTGGTCGTCGCCACCCGCACCCCCTTGTCGTGCTCTTCGAATTCGCGGCGTGCGCGAGAGAGCTCGGACTTGATCGCTTCGACGTCGGTGATCGATGCAGAGTCTACACGCATCAGATTCGCCTCCACTCCTCCCCGTCTCTCTTGAGCATCGCATCGGACTGAGGCGGCCCCTGACCGCCGGCCGGATAGTTGGGGAACGTCTTGTCGCGTAAGGCTTGCCAATATTCGAGGATCGGCATCACCGCCTCCCAGGCGCGTTCGACGGCGTCCCAGCGCGTGAACAAGGTCGCGTCACCGCGCATGGCATCACCGATGAGGCGTTCGTATGCGGGGGCCGAGACGACTCCGAAGCCGGTCCCGTAGTTGAAATCCATGTTAACGGAGCGGATGTGCATCTTCGGGCCGGGGACTTTCGCCGAGAAGCGCAGCGTCACGCCTTCCTCAGGCTGGATCTTCATGACGAGGGCGTTGTTTTCGAGCGCGTCACCCGCCTCGCCGAAGAGGCGATGCGGGATCGGGTTGAAGCGAACGGCGATCTCAGAAACTTTGCGAGCAAGGCGCTTACCGCTGCGTAGATAAAACGGTACGCCCGACCAACGCCAGTTGTCGATATAGAACTTGACCGCCGCGTACGTCTCGGTATTCGATTGCGGATCGACGTCGGGTTCTTCCCGGTAGCCGGGGAGCGGTTTTCCGTCCATCGTCCCGGGGCCATACTGGCCACGCGCCGTCGTCTGCGGGACCTCATCGTGCTCGATCGGCCGCAGTGCGGTCAGCACTTTGAATTTCTCGTCGCGGATGCTGTCGGCATCGGGCCTGTTCGGCGGTTCCATCGCGACCAAAGTCATCAGGTTGATGACGTGATTTTGGATCATGTCACGCAAGGCGCCCGCGTGGTCGTAGTAGCCGCCGCGCAACTCGACGCCGACGGTCTCGGCCGCGGTGATCTGCACGGAGTCGATGTAGCGGCGGTTCCAGAGCGGCTCGAAGATCACGTTTGCGAAGCGCAGCGCCATGATGTCCTGAACGGGCTCTTTACCCAAATAGTGGTCGATGCGGTAGACGAGCTTTTCGTCAAAAACCTTCGCGACTTCGGCTTGCAACGCGCACGCCGACTCCATGTCGGTCCCGAAGGGCTTCTCGATGATGACCCGAGTCCAGCCCTTGGGGTTGTCTTTGGGCGCGAGAGAGCAGTTCGCGAGCATCCGGATGATGACCGGAAAGACGCTCGGCGGGGTTGAGAGGTAGAACAGGACGTTCCCCTTCGTCCCAAGCTCGGCAGCGTTCTTTTGGAGACGATCGTGCAGGGCCGTGTAGCATTTCGTATCGTCGAATTCGCCCGGGACGTAGAAGAGACGCTTGGCGAAATCCGACCACATCGGATCGCGCGGCGGCCCGCTGCGCGAGAACTCCTCGATGCTCTTTTTCATCTCGGCGCGGAACTCGTCGTCGGACCAGTCGGTCCGCGAGTAACCGATTATCGAGAAGTCGTTCGGCAGGACGTCTTCTAAGCGCAGGTTGTACATCGCGGGCAGAAGCATCCGCTTCATCAAGTCGCCTCTCGCACCGTAAAAAACGATGGTGCACGGGTCCTTGATGCGATTGCTCTCGAGGCCTTCGCGCAGCGGGTTGAGATCGAGGGCGGCGGCCGCGCCGTCGCCTCCGACGAGCGTGTCAGCCATGCAGTCTTATCCTACGCTTTCGTCGTCACGGCGTCGTCGACCGCCGCTGCAACCTTGCTCAATCCCGCGTCGAGCTGGCCGCCGATGTGCAGCCACGTCCCCCGCAGCTTCCGTTTATCGAGCGATTCGAAATCGCCCAGGGGCTGCGCGCGGATGAGCGCGCGGAAGCCCGGCATCCCCGGGATCGGCAGGTCGATCGGCGGCTCGCCGTCGATTTGGATAAAGACGCCGATCGGCGGTCCGCCCTTGTGGAGCTGCCCGGTCGAATGCAGGAAGCGCGGACCGAATCCCACGGTCGTCGCGACCTTGAACGCGTCCCGCACCCTCGTCCGCAGCTCGCGCAAGAGCTTTTGGTGCGTTTCCGTCATCGGAACGTACGCGTTGAAGGCCACATAGTCTCCCGGCTTGATCTGTCCGAAGACCGCCGCGAGCGCCGAGCTCAGACTATTGCCGAGTTTCGCCGAGCTGCTCCCGCCCAGCGGGATAACCGCGACGTCGTTGACGATGAATGCAGGCTTGGGTTCGGTGAACGCGCCGTTTTTAGCATACTCATCGAGGACGCGCTTCGTATTGTCCTTGCTCTCCTGAACGTTCGGCTGATCGAACGCGTCGATGCCCAGGACCGATCCGGCCGCAGCCGTCGCGATCTCCCACGTGTAGAACTGCTCGCCGACGTCGAACGGATCGGTCATCGAGAGACGGATGACGGGTTGACCCGCATCTTCTAGCGCCTTGAGCATCGCTTCGGCATTCTTGTCGGCGCCGGCAAGCCCGTCGCCGACATACGCGAAGACGCGATCGTCGCCATAGACGCTCGGGGCGCCGAGCGGCTCACCTTCGATCGGGATGATGCCGGTACCCGATTTTCCCGTGCTCTCCGCGATGAGCTGCTCGGCCCATGCGCCGAACGCACGGACCATCGGGTGCGTCACGATCGTGAGCTTGTTCCGCCCGTTCTTGGCAAGTCCGCCGATGGCGGCGCCGAACTTCAAGCCCGGCGCATTGCGCGGATCGCTCGACGCGGCGTTCGCATGTTCCGTCCCGATCGCGCGGTCGAGGATCAGCCCGATGTCGTACCCTGCCAGCGCCGCGGGGACCATCCCGAAGTTCGAGAGCGCCGAGTAGCGGCCGCCGATGTCGGGCGTCCCTGGGAAGATGCGCAGGAACCCGGCCTGTTTCGCCTCTGCTTCGAGCTTCGTCCCGGGGTCCGTGATCGCGATGAAATGATCGGCCGCATTGCGCCCGCCCATAGCCTTTTGCACGCGTTCGTAGAAGTAGCGGTAAAACGCGTCGGGCTCGGTCGTCGTCCCGCTTTTGCTCGCAACGATGAACAACGAGTTGGGGAGATCGAGCGCGTCCTCGAGTGCCTTCACGTACACGGGGACGGTCGAGTCCAGGACGTGCAGCTTTGGGTAGCCCGGCATTTGGCCGAACGTCTCGCGCAGGATGTCCGGCGCGAGCGAGCTGCCGCCCATCCCTAGGACGACGACGTGTTTGAAGCGCTTCGCCTGTTCCTCGGCGAATTTCTTGAGCTCGGCAGCGTGCTCGTGCATCTTTTCGGGGATGTCGAGCCATCCGAGCGCGTTCTTGATGATTTCGACGTGCGCCGGATCGGTCGACCACGGCGCGGGATCTTTACGCCACAGCTTCTTGAGAAAGTCGCTCTTGACGAGCATCTCGAGCGCCGCATCGGCCTGGGCTTGCGCCTTGCCGAGGTTTGTCGTCACGCGAATGTGGGTGTTGTCGGCGAGGGCCTTCTGCTTGTACTTGATCGCTTCGAGCATCGCATTGTACGAGTCGGCGAACAGCTTCACTGCTTCGGCTTGCAACTGCGCCGTTACGTCGAAGAGCGAGATGCCGGCCTTCGCGAGTTTCTCGAGATCGGCTTTGCACTGGTCCAGCCCCTCGAGGATCGTGTCCGGCCGAACCTTGCCGTGGTCGAGCAGCGCGTCGAGCGTCGCCGGCGGGACGGTGTTGACCGTGTTCTTCGCGACCGCGCACTCGACGTACAGCAAATCCGGGTAGCGCGGATTTTTCACGCTGGTGCTCGCCCAGAGCGGCCGCTGCGGTTTCGCCCCGGCGGCTTTGGCCTTGGCAAAACGCGCGCCTTCGAAGAGCTCACGATAGCGCTGATATTGCATTTTGAGATTGGCAAGGGCAGCCTTCCCGAGCAGGTCGTCGACCTTCTCGCCCTTCGCGATCTTCGCTTCGAGCAGCTTGTCGATCGCCGTGTCGATGCGCGAGACGAAGACGCTGTTGACCGACGCGATGCGATCGACTTTTTCACCGCGCCCGGCGCGGTCTTCGATCCCCTCGATGTACGCGTTTGCGGCCGCGGCATAATGGTCGAGGGAGAAGATCAAGGTGACGTTGACGTTGATCCCGCCGCCGATCGTCGCGCGGATCGCAGGGAGGCCTTCGGGCGTCCCGGGGATCTTGATCATGACGTTGGGCCGGTTGACCGCTTTCCACAGGCGCGCGGCTGCGGCGATCGTCCCTTGCGTGTCATGAGCGAGCAGCGGTGAGACTTCCAAGCTGACGAAGCCGTCGCCGCCGTTGGTGGATTCGTAGAGCGGCCGAAACTGATCGCACGCGTGCTGGATGTCGTCGATCGCCAGCGCTTCGAAGAGGTTATTGGGATCGTGCTCGTTTCCGATCAGCGAACGCAGCTGCTCGTCGTAGTCGTCGCCGGCACCGATTGCCTTTTCAAAGATCGTCGGGTTCGAGGTCATCCCCCGAAGACCTGAGTCGATGAGGCGGCGCAGCTCGCCTGACGAGAACATGTTGCGGCGGATATAGTCGAGCCAGATGCTCTGTCCGTAGCTTGCGAGTTGCTTTAGCTGATCTGCCATTGTTCTGCTCCTAGACCTTCGTCAGCAATGATGCGGCGGCTTCGGCGATCTTGTCGGGGACGAACCCGAGCGCTTTCGCGATCTCGGCGGCCGGAGCCGAGGCGCCGAAGCGATCGATCCCGATGGCGAGGCCTCGTTCGCCGACCCAGCGTTGCCAGCCCATCGTCGTAGCTGCTTCAATCGAGACACGCGCTTTGACGCTAGGCGGGAGGACGCTGTCGCGATACGATTGACTTTGCGCGGCGAAGAGCTCCCAGGACGGCATCGAGACGACGCGCGTCTTCGTCCCTTTCCCGGTCAGGATTTTGGCCGCGTCGACCGCCAGTGAGACTTCCGAGCCGGTCGCGATCAAGATGAGATCCGGGCTCCCGTTTGCATCCTGCAAGACATACGCGCCGCGCTTCACGTCGGCGTTGCGATCGCCGAGGTACGGCAACTTCTGTCGCGAGAGGACCAGCACGATCGGGCAGTCTTTGTGTTCGACGGCGATCTTCCACGCCTCGAGCGTCTCGAGCGAATCGCCGGGGCGGATCGTGATCGTGTTCGGCTGCGCGCGCAGGATCGCGAGCTGTTCGATCGGCTGATGCGTCGGTCCGTCTTCGCCCAGGAACACGGAGTCGTGCGTGTAGACGAAGATCGCGTGGATCTTCGACAGAGCGGCGAGCCGGACGGCGGGCTTCATGTAGTCGAGAAAATTGAAGAAGGTCGCTCCGAAGGGCAGCAACCCGCCGTGCAGCGCGAGCCCGTTGACGATCGCTCCCATCGCGTGCTCGCGAACGCCGAAGTGGATATTGCGCCCCGCATACGAGCCCGGTTGGAAGTCGCCGCAGTCCTTGAGGTACGTCTTGGTCGAAGGGTCCAGATCGGCCGAGCCGCCGACCAGCTCCGGCAACGCCTTCGCGATCGCGTTCATAACCGTCCCGCCCGCGTCGCGCGTCGCGACCGAGCCGTTCTCGGCGTTAAACGACGGCCACGGAAGCTGCGGGACCTTTCCGGCATGGACCCGTTCGAACTGCGCGGCGAGCTGCGCGTTCGCGCCTTTCCAGCCGTCAAAGGTCTTGCGCCAATCGCTCTGGACTTGCGCGCCGCGCACGCCGACGTCGCGCCACCATTTCAACACGTCGTCCGGGACGAAGAAGTCGGGCTCCGTCGGCCAACCCAGTTTCTCTTTCGTCGCCTTGACGTTGTCGGCGCCGAGCGGTTCGCCGTGCGCCCCGTACGTATCTTGTTTGGGCGAGCCGTAGCCGATGTGCGTATGCAGTGCGATCAACGTCGGCTTACCGGTCTCGCGCTTGGCCTCCGTGATCGCCTTGTCGATCGTTGCGATGTCGTTGCCGTCGTTAATGTGCAGGGTCTGCCAGCCGTAGGCTTCATATCGCGCGCAAACATCTTCGGTGAACGCGACGGAGGCCGGCCCGGCCAGCGTAACCTTGTTGTCGTCGTAGAAGACGATCAACTTTCCGAGCTTCCAATGCCCGCCCAGCGAACACGCCTCGGACGTCACGCCTTCCATCATATCGCCGTCACCGGCGAGGCAGTACGTGTAGTGATCGACGATCGACGATCCGTAGACCTCGGCCATGTGCGCCTCGCCGACCGCGAGCCCGACCGCGTTCGCCAGACCCTGGCCGAGGGGGCCCGTCGTGACCTCGACGCCGGGAGTATGCGGGAACTCGGGATGGCCCGGAGTCTTGCTGCCCAGCTGGCGAAATTGCTTGAGATCGTCGAGCGAGACGTCGTACCCCGTCAAATAGAGCAGCGAGTAGAGCAGCATCGAGCCGTGGCCGGCGGAGAGGACGAAACGGTCGCGATTCGGCCAATGCGGGTCCTTCGGGTTGAAGCGCATATGGCGCGTCCACAGGGTGAAGGCCGTAGCTGCCGCACCGAGCGGGAGCCCCGGGTGTCCCGAATTTGCCTTCTGGACCCCATCGATCGAGAGCATGCGGATCGCGTTGATCCGCTTTTCGTCGTCAGCCGAATTTGCCACGCATTCTCCGTTCTTCCGGCCCTCGGGGCCGGAGTCGGAATGTTCGCCGTGACACGAACCGTCCATCCTGCCGCGCGGGAGCCTGGGACACGCCCGTTAAACTCGGCATAACAGAAAAATGACAATCGAAGAGATGCAGTCGCGTATCGAGGAGCTTGCCGGCGATCCGCGTGCCGTGCGAACCAAGGCCGGAAAGGTGATCGACAAGGTGATCGATCTCTTGGACAAAGGTCGCTTGCGCGTGTGCGCGCCCTCGGGTGATGAGTGGATCACGCACGCCTGGGTGAAAAAAGCGATTCTCCTCTATTTCGCGCGCCGGGATAGCGAGCTGATGGGCGACGGACGGCCGCTCGCATACTTTGACAAGATCGTGACGAAGCGCGACTACGCGAAAGCCGGAGTGCGCTGCGTACCGCCGGGCGTCGCGCGCTATGGATCGTTCTTGGCGCGCGGCGTCGTGCTCATGCCGGGGTACGTCAACATCGGTGCGTACGTCGACGAAGGGACGATGGTCGATACGTGGGCGACCGTCGGCTCCTGCGCGCAAATCGGAAAGAACGTCCACCTCGCCGGCGGCGTCGGAATCGGAGGCGTGCTGGAGCCGCCGCAGGCGCAGCCCGTTATCGTGGAGGACGGGGCGTTCATCGGTTCGCGCTGCATCGTCGTCGAGGGCGTGCGCGTCGGTCGCGAAGCGGTCCTCGGGGCCGGCGTCGTCCTTACCGCGACGACCTCGATCGTCGACGTCCGCGGGGCGACGCCGATCACGACGCGCGGTCGCATCGAGGCACGCAGCGTCGTCATCCCCGGGACCGTGCTGAAGTCTTTTCCGGCCGGCGAGTTCGGCGCGCCCTGTGCGCTCGTCATAGGGACGCGCAGCGAGGAGACCGACCGCAAAGTCTCGCTCGAACGCGTGCTGCGCGATTATGAGGTAGCTGTCTGACGGGCGCCCTCGGGGAATGGTACTATGGAAGATGATCGAGAGCGCCCATGCGGTTTGGGGGCCCCATGCGTCAGCATGGGGGGCGCGGAGGGCTAGGCCCGGAGCGCCTTACACATGAATCCTAGAGTCGTCGAAGTTCCAGCCTCGATGATTCGGGCGCTCAACGCGAAGCGCAATGCCGAATCGATCGACCTCGGCTTGGGGGAGCCGACGCTGATGCCCGACATCGCACCGTTCGAGGCGGCGACGCGCTGGGTTGCCGAGCACGGCTGCCGATATACGCCCAACGTCGGGGATCCGGAGCTGCGCGCCGCTATCGCCGCGCACTACGACTTTCCGCAGCTCGCGCGCGCCGAGAACGTGTGCATCACGACCGGTTCGCAAGAGGCGGTGTACTGCGCGATCAAGACGTTGCTCGATCCGGCGCGAGACGAATTGCTCGTTGTCGAGCCGGCCTTCGCCGTCTACGTCAAGATCGCCCAGGTTGAAGGGATCGCCGTCCGCACCGTCTCGATGAGCGCAGCCGACGGCTTCGCGTTCGATCCTGAAAAGATCCTCGAATCGATCGGTCCGAAGACGCGGATGATCGTCGTGTGCTCGCCGTGCAATCCGACCGGGCGCACGATCTCGCGCGACGCCGTCACGCGAGTCGCGAAGGCGCTTGGCGATCGCCCCGGGCCCCCCGTCCACGTTCTCCATGACGAGGTCTATCGCGAGCAGATCTATCGTGAGGACGCCGGCTGGTTCGCGGAGGTCTATCCTCAAACGATTTCGGTCAACTCGCTCTCGAAGAGCAATTCGCTGACCGGGTTGCGTTTGGGTTGGGTGATCGGGCCGAGCGAGGTCATGCCGGAGATCGTCAAAATGCACGCGTGGACGACGTCGTGCGCCAGCACTTTCGCGCAGCGCGTCGCGCTCGAGATTTTTCGCAACGGCGCGATCGCTGCCAACCGCAACTGGTACCGGACGCGGCGCGATGCGGTTGTCGCGGTCGCGCGGGACGCGGGTCTCACGTTCATCGAACCCGACGGCGCCTTCTTTCTGGCGGTGCGCGTCGGCGGCGACTCATTGCGTTTTGCGCTCGAGCTCATCGAACGCAAGAACGTGATCGCAATTCCGGGCGCGATCTTCGGCGACGCCTTCGAAGGCTGGCTGCGCACGAGCTTCGTCGGCCCGCCGGAGGCGATCCGCCGCGGATACGAGCAGATCGCCGCCTCGAGCATGGTCAGAGGGGGCTCGCAACAACCCTAGTAGAACTCGGCCCAGGTTTCCTTAGGGGGAGCATGAGCACTCACAACATTCAATTCGAACTCAACGGGCAGAAGCGGACGGTCAGCGTGGAGGCCGGTCGGTTGCTGATCGATCTTCTGCGCTACGACTGCGGCCTGACCGGTACAAAGGAAGGCTGCAGCGTCGGGGTCTGCGGGGCATGCAGCGTGATCATCGACGGGGAGGTCACCTCGGCATGCCTGACGCCGGCCGTCTTCGTCGACGGCTCCTCGGTCACGACGGTCGAAGGGCTGGCAAAGGACGGCGAGTTGACGCCCCTCCAGGACGCCTTCATTCGTAAGGGCGGCTTCCAGTGCGGAATCTGTACTTCGGGACAGCTGATGTCCGCGACCGCGCTCTTGCAGTCCAACCCGCATCCGAGCGTCGACGAGATCAAGGCCTGGATGATGGGCAACCTGTGCCGCTGCACCGGCTACTACCAGATCGTCGAGGCGATCCAGGCCGCCGCGGAGGCTTCCGCATGACGACCTTCGATTACCACGAACCGGCCTCACTCGCGGAGGCGCTCTCGCTCTTCAAGAAATACGGCGACGATGCGCAGTTGATCGCCGGCGGGACGAATCTCGTCATCATGATGCGCCAGGGCCTCGTGCAGCCCAAGCACGTCATCGGGATGCGCAAGCTGCGCGAGCTGCGCGGGATTGCGCCGACCGCGCAGGGCGGGATCGAAATCGGCGCGCTCACCACGCATCGCGAGGTCGAACGCTCGGCGATGGTCGCGCGCTTCTTCCCGGCGTTGTGCGAGACGTTCGGCCACGTCGCGACGGTCCGGATTCGCAATCAGGCGACGATCGGCGGGAACGTCGTCCACGCCGATCCGGCGCAGGATCCCCCGCCGATGCTCCTCGCTCTCAACGCCGAGATCGTTGTCGCCTCCGACGGAAAGTCGCGCACGATCCCCACGACCGAGTTCTTCCGCGATTTTTTCGAAGTCGCCCTCGAGTCCGGGGAGATCGTCACCGCAGTACGGATCCCGCCGCAACCTTCAGGGGTGAAGGGGACGTACGTCAAGTTTTTGCCGCAGTCGAAGGATGATTATGCGACCGTCGCGGTCGCCGTCGTCATGAAGCTCGGCAGCGGCGGAACGTGCGAAGATATCCGCATCGGTTTGGGTGCGCTTGGCCCGACGCCGTTGCGCGCGCCGAAGACCGAGGCCGCACTGAAGGGGAAAAAGCTCACGGACAAGATCGTCGCGGAAGCGGCGGCCCTCGTGCGCGATGAAGTCGATCCGCTCGACGACATTCGCGGCTCCGCGAAGTACAAGCGCGAGATGGCGCGCGTCTGGACCGAGCGCGCGATCAAGAGCCTCATCAAATAAGGATAGCAGCGTGAAATTCGAACATACGGTCGAGCTGCCGGCGGCACGCGATCGCGTTTGGGCATTCGTGATGGACGTCCCGAGCGTAGCAAAGTGCGTCCCGGGGCTCGAGGGGCTCGAAGATCTCGGCGGCGACAAGTATCGCGCGACGATGAAGGTTCGCGTCGGCCCGATCGGCCTCGCGCTGAAGAGCGACCTGTCGATCGTCGAAAAAGATGAAGCCGCGGGGCGCGCCGTGCTCGCCGTGGATGCGGCCGACAAGCGGATCGGCGGCGCGGTCAAGGCGCAGATGACGATGGAGCTCGGCGGCACGTCGCCTGCGTCGACGACGCTCAAGATCGTCACGGATGCGCAAGTGCTCGGGCGAATCGGCGACTTCGGGCAGCCGATCATCCGTAAGAAGGCCGATCAGACCGTCGGCGAGATCGTCGAGAACATGAAGAAGGCACTCTCCACCAACCCGGTCGGATAATCGCGCGATGACGGTAACGCAAGCACCGTCACGCCCGGGGGCGCTCGAGCGCGACGAGATTCGCGTCGAGGGACGCGAAAAAGTATCGGGCCAGGCCCAGTATTCCGCCGACTTCGTGATGGATGGGATGCTGTGGGCGGCGTTCTTGACGAGCCCGGTTGCGCACGCCAAGATCGGGTCCATCGATACGCGCAAGGCCAAAGAAGTGCCCGGGGTCGTTGCGGTCCTCACCGGCGCCGACATCGGCGAGCGGCGGCTCGGCCGCGTCCTCTTCGATTGGCCGGTGCTGGCCTACGAGAAGGTTCGCTTCATCGGCGACTACGTTGCCGCCGCTGCAGCGCAGACGCGCGAGGCCGCGCTCGAAGCAGTTGGGCTGATCGAGGTCGACTACGCCGAGTTGCCGGCGGTCTTCGATCCCGAGGAGGCGATCGGGAAGGACGCCGTCACCCTTCACGAGCGTCCCGAGAACTACGCATATAATGGAAAGCAGCGGCCGCCGGTCCCGCATCTGAACATGCAGGGTTACAACCTGATGAAACAGGGCGACGTCGAGGCAGGCTTCGCCAAGGCTGCGAGGGTCTTCGAGCACACGTTCACGACGCCGCGCTACTTTGCCGGATATATCGAGCCGCGAGCGACGCTCGTCTGGATCGACCGGGACGACGTCGTCCACGTCGTGACGACGAATAAGTCGCCGTACGGCTTGCGCAACCAGATGGCGACGTGCACGGGGCTCCCGCCCGAGAAGATCGTCATCGAGCCGAGCTTCATCGGCGGCGACTTCGGCTCGAAGGGGCTTTCGATCGAAGAGTTCCAGTGCTACTACTTGGCGCGGGCGACCGGCCGTCCGGTCAAGTACGTCCGCACGTACCTCGACGACATTCAGTCGACCAACGTCCGTCACGCTTCGAAGATCACGTTCCGCAGCGGGGTCGACGCCGACGGCAGGTTCGTCGCGTTCGACGCGCGGCTCGTTTTCAACGGCGGCGCGTATGCCGCGGGTAAACCGGTCCCGCAATTGATCCCGGGCGTCACGCCGAAGACGCCGTACTATTTCCGCAACTCGCGCATGGAGCGAATCTGCGCGTACACGAACACCGTCCCCGCCGGGCACGTCCGCGCGCCGGCCGACGTCCAGATCATGTTCGCGCTCGAATCTCACGTCGACATGATCGCGCGCGAATTGGGCGCCGACCCGCTTGAGTTTCGCCTCAAGAACGCGATTCGCGACGGTGAGATCGACATCGACGGGACGCCGTATCACGAAGCGCGCGCGGTCGACGTCCTCGAGGGTTTGAGAAAAGCCGTCGACTGGGGCAAGGCTCTTCCGGAGGGACGCGGTCGCGGGATCGGATTGACGACGCGGCACGTCGGGATGGGCAAGACCAGCTTGAAGATTGGCCTCGATCCCGACGGGACGATCCGCGTGCGGACCGGGACGACGGAACAGGGCGTCGGGACGTTCACCGTCATCGCGCGGGTCATCGCGCACGTGCTCGAGATCGAGACCGATCGGATCTGTGTCGCGCGCGGCGCGACCGGGAGCGTCCCGCCGGACCCTGGGGTCGGTGCGAGCCGCGTCACGCACGTCGGGGGGATGGCCGCAATGAACGGCGCCGAGCAGCTGCGCGCGATGCTCGAAGAGGTCGGCTATCCGCAGGTCGCGTGGGACGAAGCTGTCAAGGCGCTCTTGCGCAAAGGGCCCGTCGATATTACGGGGACGCACGACGGAGAACACAAGCACGGCGAGCCGGAATGGCACGACTTCAACGCCTATTGCGTCGAACTCAGCGTCGATCCCCAAACGGGAGCGCTCGAGATCCACGATGTCGTCTTCGTCGTCGACGTCGGGACGATCATCAATCCGGTCGCGCATCGCGGGCAGGTCAACGGCGGCTTCAGCTTCGGCATCGGTCACGCGTTGACCGAAGAGCTCGTCGTCGAGGACGGCAAGATCGTCAACCTCAATCTCGGCGAGTACAAGCTGCCGACGCAGGCGGACATGCCGCCGCTGCGGGTCGTCTATCTGCCGACCAAACGCGGGCCCGGCCCATGGGGCGCGAAGATGGCCGGCGAGGTGAGCACTTCGGGGGTCCCGCCCGCGATCGCAAACGCGGTCGCCGATGCGTGCGGTATTCGCGTGACGACTCTTCCGCTTACGTCCGAGCGAATTTTCGAGGCATTGCAGCGATGACGACCACGCTCGAGACGCGAGCCGGGACGCTTCTCGAAACGGACGAATATCGCGTCGAAGGCAACGAGAAGGTTTCGGGGCGGGCGCAGTATGCCGCCGACTGCTCGATGCCGGGGATGCTTTGGTCCGCGTTCGTCACCTCGCCGACACCGCATGCGAAGATCGTCTCGATCGACGTCTCCGCCGCACGCGCGATGAAGGGCGTCCATTCGATCCTCACCGGTAAGGACGTCGCCGGAAAGTACTTCGGCCGCCGCCTGTTCGACTGGCCGGTCCTGGCGCACGACCGCGTCCGCTTCATCGGCGACTACGTCGCCGCGGTCGCGGCCGAGACCCGCGAGATCGCCGAGGCGGCGGCGGCCGCGATCGACGTCGAGTACGAAGAACTGCCGGCAATTTTCGATCCCGGCGAGGCGTTGGCAGACGGTGCGCCGCTCCTGCATCCCGAGGGCGAACGCTACGCGTTCATGGGACCGCCCAAGCGCAGCGCGATCCCGCACCCGAACGTCCAGGGCTACGAGTTCGTCCGCAAGGGCGACCTCGACGCCGGCTTCGCGCAAGCCGACCGGATCTTCGAGCATTCGTACTCGACGCCGCGCATGTTTCCGGGCTACATCGAGCCGCGCGCGACGCTCGTGTGGATCGACGACGGCGCGATAACGCACGTGATCTCGACGACGAAATCGCCGTTCTCGCTTCGCAACCAGCTTTCGATCTCGACCGGATTGCCGACGGAGAAGTTCGTCGTCGAGCCGTGTTACATCGGCGGCGACTTCGGGGCGAAGGGGCTCTCGGTCGAAGAATTTCAGTGTTATTATTTGGCTGCGGCCGCAAAGCGGCCGATCAAGCACGTTCGCGCGTACCTCGACGACATCCAAGGGACTTGCGTGCGGCACGCCTCGCGCACGACGATTCGTGCGGGCGTGAGAGACGGCATGATCGTCGCGCTGCACGTCAAGATCGTCTTTGACGGTGGAGCTTACGCGGCGGGGAAGATCGTCCCGAACCTCATCCCGGGCCGCATACCGAAGACGCCGTACAACGTCGCGAACACCTTCGTCGAGCGGATGACGGTCTACACGAATACGGTGCCCGGCGGTTTCCTGCGAGCGCCGGGCGACGTCCAAATCCTCTTCGCACTCGAATCGCACATGGATTTGATGGCGCACGAGCTTGGGATCGATCCGCTCGAGTTCCGCCGGCGCCACGCGATGCGCGAGGGCGATACCGACGTCGACGGACATCCTCACCAGGACTACAACGGCGTCGCGGTCATCGACACGCTGTGCGAGCACGTCGATTGGGGTCGCAAACGCGAACCGGGGCGCGGCGTGGGGATCTCCTTGATCGCACGGCATATCGGCGGCGGGAAGACCGGAGTGAATTTGTCGCTGTTGCCCGGCGGCATCGTCGATATGCGGACCGGCAATCCGGAAGTCGGGATGGGCGTTTTGACCGTCGTGCAGCGCGTCGTCGCGACGGTGCTCGAGGTCGACCCGTCGAGGGTCCGCGCGCGCCGCGGCAATACCAGTGACGTGCCGGTCGATCCGGGTGTCGGCGGGAGCCGCTCGACGCATATCGTCGGCGACGCATCGTTGGATGCCGCGCTGCAGCTGCGCCGGCGTCTCGAAGCACTCGGTTATCCAGGCAAATCATGGAATGACGCGACGGCGGAGTTGCTGGCAAGCGGACCCGTCGACATCGTTGGAACCTATGACGGTGAGGAGAAGCACGGAGAGGGCGAGTGGACCGGCGTTTCGCTCTATTATGTCGACCTTTCCGTCGATCCCCAGACCGGCGCGTTCACGATTCACGATATCCTGCTGATCACCGACGCCGGGACGATCATCAATCCGGTCGCCTACCGCGGCCAAGTCAACGGCGGCTTCATCTTCGGCGTCGGCCACGCGTTGATGGAAGATCTGCGTGTCGAGGGCGGCAAGATCGTCAACTTGAATTTGGGGGACTACAAGCTCCCGACACAGATGGATACGCCGCCCTTCCGCTACGCGACCGTCAGGGCGGCGAGCGGTCCAGGCCCCTTCGGGGCGAAATCCATCGGGGAGCTAACGACCTCCGGAGTCGCGCCGGCGATCGCCAACGCGATCGCGAACGCCTGCGGAGTCCGCATCACCGACCTTCCTCTCAGTTCCGAACGCATTTTTGAGGCACTTCATGCAGAATGATATTACGGGCCCCCGCGGGGGATGGTTATTGCCGCAACAGGTTGATGGGCCCGTCGGTTTGGGGGCCCCACGCGGAGCGTGGGGGGCGCGGAGCCTGGGGCGGAGCGCCGTAAAATGACAACGACCATAGACCGCCCGCAAACCAGTATCTTGGAGACCGGCGAATACCGGGTCGAAGGCCGGGAGAAAGTCTCGGGTGAGGCGCTGTACGCCGCCGACTACACGATGCCGGGGATGCTCTGGTCGGCGTTCGTGACGTCGCCAACGCCCCATGCGAAGATCGCGTCGATCGACGCGTCGGCGGCGCGCGCGATGAAGGGCGTGCACGTGGTCCTCACCGGCCAAGACATCGGCGAGCACTATTTCGGCCGAAAGCTGCTCGATTGGCCGGTCCTCGCCATCGACCGCGTCCGCTTCATCGGCGATTACGTCGCAGCGATCGCAGCAGAGACGCCGGAGATCGCGCAAGCCGCGGCCGCGGCGATCGAAGTCGAGTACGAGGAGCTGCCGGCTATCTTCGATCCGCAAGAAGCGATGGCGTCGGACGCGCTCGTGCTGCACGAGCACGCGGAGCGCTATCCGTTCCTCGCGCCGCCGCCAAAGCGTCTCCCCGTCCCGCATCCCAACATCCAGGGTTACGAGAAGGTCGTCAACGGCGACGTCGATGCGGTCTTCGCCAAGGCCGATCGCGTCTTCGAGGAGACGTACCGGACGCCGCGCCATTTCCCAGGCTACATCGAGCCGCGCGCGACGCTCGTGTGGATCGACGACGACGGCCTCGTCCATGTCATCTCGACGAACAAATCGCCCTACGGCTTACGCGACCAAATGGCGCTCTGCATCGGAATCCCGAAGGAAAAAATCGTTATCGAGCCGTGTTTCATCGGCGGCGAGTTCGGCGCAAAGGGCCTCTCCGTCGAAGAATTCCACTGCTACTTCCTAGCGGCGGCGACGAAGCGGCCGGTCAAGCACGTTCGCAACTACCTTGACGACATTCAAGGGACGAACGTCCGGCACGCCTCGACGAATCGCTTCCGCACGGCGGTTTCCAAAGACGGCAAGATCCTGGCGCTTGACGTGCGCGTCGTCTTCGACGGCGGTGCGTACGCTGCAGGGAAGATCATCCCGCACTTGCTACCCGGGATGTATCCCAAGACGCCCTACCATATCCCGGCAGCTCGCATCGAGCGGATGACCGTCTATACGAATACCGTCCCCGGTGGATTTCTCCGCGCACCGGGCGACGTGCAGACGCTTTTCGGACTCGAGGCGCATATCGACACGATCGCCCGCGAACTCCGGATCGATCCGCTCGAGTTCCGTCTGCGTAACGCCATGCGTCCGGGCGAGCCGGATATGGACGGGCGTCCGCACCACGATGCAAACGGTGTCGCCGTGCTCGAGACGCTGCGCGAGCACGTCGATTGGGGGCGCAAGCGCGAGCCGGGGCGCGGTCATGGGATTGCACTTACCGCGCGCCACATCGGCGGCGGCAACTCGATGACGAAGCTCTCTATTTTACCGGGTGGCATCGTCGACATCCGCACGGGCTGCACGGAGGTCGGCGTGGGAGCGTTGACGATGACCGCGCGTGTCGCCGCGCAGGTACTCGAGGTCGATCCGGCCCGGGTCCGCGTCCGGCGCGACAGCACGGCGAACTTCCCGTTCGATTTCGGCGTCGGCGGGAGCAGGACGACGCACATCCTCGGCGAGGCGTCGTTCGATGCCGCAACGCAGCTGCGTGCGCAACTCGACGCGCTTGGATACCCGCAGAAAAGCTGGGACGACGCAACCGCCGAACTGCTGCGTGCCGGTCCCGTCGACATCACGGGAAACTACGTCGACACGCACAAGCACGGGGTCGATCCCGACTGGACCGACGTCTCGCTCTTCTACGTCGATCTCTCGGTCGACAAAGAGACGGGGACGATCGAGATTCACGACGTGCTCTGTATCATCGACGCGGGCACGATCATCAATCCGGTCGCCTTCCGCGGGCAGCTCAACGGCGGCTTCGTCTTCGGCGTCGGCCACGCGCTTACCGAAGACCTGCGCGTCGAGGGCGGGAAGATCGTCAATCTCAATCTGGGCGACTATAAGCTGCCGACGCAAATGGACGTACCGCCGTTCCGGAGCGTCCACGTCAAGGCCGCAGACGGGCCCGGCCCCTTCGGCGCCAAGATGATCGGGGAACTCACGACCTCCGGCGTCGCGCCGGCGATTGCGAACGCGATCGCCGACGCGTGCGGCGTTCGCATCTCTGAATTGCCGATTACGGCCGAGCGGATCTTTGAGGCGTTGCACTAGATCTGCCTTTGTCGCGGGAGCGCTCGCTGCAAGCGCCGCTCCCGCTCACTCGCAGACGGCGACGCCGATCCGTGTCGGCGTCGTGCCGACCGAGACGTCAGCCGAAGCTTTCTACGCGAAGGAGATGGGGTTCTTCGCCAAGGCCGGCCTCGACGCCGACATTCGCATGATCGCGAGCGCGAGCGTCGTCACGACGGCCGTAGCGTCGAATTCGGTCGACGTCGGGTGGTCGAGTCTCGTCCCGATCGCGATCGCGCACAGCAAGCAGATCCCGTTCGTCGTCATCGCGCCGGCCTCGCTCTACACGTCGGCGGCGCCGAATGCCGCGGTCTTCGTCGCCGCCAATTCGCCGATCCGCAGCGCCAAAGATCTCAACGGCAAAATCTTTGCGGTGACCGGCCTCGGGACGATCTCGGAGTTCGGGCCGCGCGCCTGGATCGACCACAACGGCGGTGATTCCTCGACGGTCCACTTCGTCGAGCTGCAATACTCGGCGATGCCCGATGCGCTGACCGCCGGCCGGATCGACGCCGCCTATTTCACCGAGCCGTGGCTTGCGATCGCGAAGAAGAACGGCCGAGTCCTCGCGTATCCGTTCGGTGCCGTCGCGAAAGACTTTCTCTTCGGCTCTTGGTTCACGATGTCGCAGTGGGCCGGCGATCATCCCGATCTCGTAAGGAAGTTCGCGGCGGCGATGCGCGAGACGGCGGTGTGGGCCAACGCCAACGAGGCGAAGAGCGCCGAGATCCTCGCGAAATACACGAAGATCGATCCCGCAGTCGTTGCGACGATGGTGCGCGTCCGTTTCGGCGATCGCTTGACGCCGTCGATGATGCAGCCCGAGATCGACGTCGCCGCGAAATACGGAAAGTTCGCGTCCTTCCCGGCGAGCGAGCTGATCTACTCGACCAATAGCCGCTAGTAACGCTGCAGCATCGTGCGGGCGATGGCGAGCTGCAAGATCTGGCTCGTTCCCTCGTAGATCCGCAGGACGCGCGCGTCACGGTAGAAACGCTCGGCCGGATAGTCGGCAACGTACCCCGCCCCGCCGAATATCTGCACCGTACGATCCGCAACCCGCCCCGCGGCCTCGGAACAAAAATACTTCGCGCAGGCTGCGATCTGGCGGGCATCCGCGCCGGCATCGATAGCGTCGGCGGCTTCGAAGAGGAGTGCCCGACCCGCATGGTATTCCGTCTCGGAATCGGCAAGCATTGCCTGCACGAGTTGGAAGTCGGCGATGGGCGAGCCGAACTGCTTGCGCGTGAGAGCGTAGCGTGACGATTCGTCGATCATCCGCTTCATCATCCCGACGGCGCTGGCTGCGATGTGGATCCGGCCGCGATTGAGAACGCGCATCGCGATCTTGAAGCCTTCGCCTTCGGGCCCGATTCGCTGATCGACCGGGACGCGCACATCGTCGAAGATGACGTCGCAGATGTCGGAGCCGTGCTGACCCATCTTTCGTTCAGGCTTCCCCAGACGCAGGCCGGCTGTGCCCTTCTCGATGATGAATGCGGAGATGCCCGCGGCGCCTGACTCCTGCGAACCGGTTCTCGCCATGACGGTGAAGACGTCGGCACGTGGGGCATTCGTGATGAAACGCTTCGAACCGCTGATGACGTAGGCGTCGCCGTCGCGCACTGCGCGGGTGCGCAAGCTCGCTGCGTCGGAACCGGCTTCGGCCTCCGTCAGGCAGAATGCGCTCGAGAGCTCACCGCTTGCCAGACGCGGCAGATAGGGGTTTTTCTGTTCCTCGGTCCCGGCAAGGACCAGCGCCCGACTGCCCAAGCCCGCGTTCGGCGCGAAGACGAGCGAAAAGGCAGGAGAGGTTTGCGCAAACGTCATGTCGATCTCCGACGCCTGCCGCGTGTTCAGTTCGAAACCGCCGTACTCTTCGGGGATCGTGAGGCCGAACAAGCCGATCGTGCGCATCTCGGCGACGATCGCTTGCGGGACGGTGCCGGTCCGTTCGAGCTCGTTCTCGAGTGGTTGGAGCCGTTCGGCGACGAAGCGCCGGACCATCTCGAGCATCGCGGCAAAGCTGTTGTCATCTATCGCCATCGTCATTCTCCGGTAGCACCGCCAAGGTAGATCGCTTTTATGCGTTCGTCGGCGGAGAGCTCTGCGGCGCACCCTGACAGCGCTGTCGCGCCGTTTTCGAGTACGTAGGCGCGGTCAGCGTGCTGCAGCGCGAGATACGCGTTCTGCTCGACGAGGAGCACCGCGGTTCCCGCGCGGCAGAGGTCGCCGATGATCGAAAAAATCTTCGCAACGACCTGCGGTGCAAGTCCGGTTGAGGGCTCGTCGAGCATGAGGAGTTTTGGCTTGGCCATCAGCGCGCGCCCGATCGCGAGCATTTGCTGCTCGCCGCCGGAAAGCGAAAATGCGACCGCGCTCCTACGGCGCGCGATCTCCGGGAAGCGTTCGTAGACCGACGAGAGGTCGCGTTCGATCGTCTTATGGTCGGTCGCGTATGCACCCAAACGCAGATTGTCGTCGACCGTCAACTCGCTGAAGAGCTGTCGGCCTTCGGCGACGTGGAGGCAGCCGTAACGTACGCCTTGTTCGGTAGAAGTCCGCAGGAGATCGTGTCCGTCGAAGACGATCGATCCACCGCGGACCGCCGGACCGAGCTGCGAGACCGCGCGCAGCAAGGTCGACTTACCGGCGCCGTTGGGACCCAGGACGGCAACGAGCTCGCCGAGATCGACATAGACGCTCACGCCGTGCAACACGTCGAGCTGGCCGTACCCTGCGCGCAGATCGCGAACATCGAGGAGCATTGCGCGTGCTAGCTCGCGATTCCCAGGTAGGCGGCCGCGACCAGCGGATCGTTGCGGATGGCGCCGGCTGTTCCGTCGGCAATCATCTTCCCGAACTGCAAGACCATGACGCGGTCGCTGATCGACATGACGAGCTTCATGTCGTGCTCGATGAGCAAGATCGTCACGCCTCGGCCTCTGATCGCGAGCAAGTCTTGCTGTAGGGTCGTGCGTTCGCGCGCATTGAGCCCGGCTGCAGGCTCGTCGACGAGAAGCAGCCACGGGTCGGCAGCGATCGCGCGCGCGAGCTCGACGCGTCGCCGCTCGCCGAACGGCAAATGCATCGCATAGGTCGTGCTAAGATGCTCGAGTCCGAGGCGCGCGAGCGTTTCGCGCGCGCGATCGTTGGCGGCGCGCTCGTTCACGCGGGTCAGCGCGAGGACGCTTGCGACGACGTTTTCGAGGACCGTCATCTCGTCAAACAGTCGAGCATTTTGGAACGTGCGCCCGACGCCGAGGCGAGCGATCCGGTGCGGTGCCCAACCGGTCACTGAGGTCCCGGCGATGCGGATCGTCCCGCTGTTCACGCGGCCGATACCCGACATCGCGTTGAAGAGCGTCGTCTTCCCCGCGCCATTGGGGCCGATGAGCGACGTCAACGTTCCGTACTCTAGCGCAAAGCTTACTGCGTCTACCGCGATCAGGCCGCCGAAGCGCTTCGTGACGCCGCTGACGACGAGCGGCAGCTCATTCGAATGCAGGACCAACGGGGCCATTGCGCTCTCGATGCGCGGCGCAGGGGCACCATCGGTCGCGCGAGTGCGTGCGCGGCCGCGGATCAAGCCAAAGAGGCCCCCGGGTGCAGCGACGACGACCGCGATAACGACGACGCCGTAAGCGACCTCACGCCAGTTGTCGAACGAGTGTCCGGTGATGCTGAGGAAGCCGATGAAGCACGCGCCGATGATCGCGCCGGAGACGCTGCCCATCCCGCCGAGCACGACCATCAGGAGCAAATCGACGGTCAAGCCGACGCCGGGGATGTCGGGCGCCATCAAACCGATGACGGCGACGTACATCGCGCCGGAGAGTCCGGCGAGCGCGCCCGCGTAAGTGAACGCGACGATTTTGCAGCGTCGCGTCGGGACGCCGGTGACCTCGGCGGCGAGCTCATCGTTGCGGATCGCTTCGAATGCGTAGCCCATGCGTCCGCGTAACAAGCGAAGCGAGAGGAGCGCGACGATCGCTGCGGCGATCCAGGCGAACCAAAACGCCGGCGTCCCCGCGATGCGGATCGGGCCGAGCTGCGCGAAGGGAATGTTGTTGATCCCGACTGCCCCGCCGATCAGCTTCCACTGATGAAAGATCCCGACGCAGATCAAGTTGAATGCCAGCGTCGCCATCGCGAGATAATGGCCGTGGAAGCGCAGCGCGATGAATCCGATGACGACGCCGAAGAACGCCGCGAGGACGACGCCGACGACGAGCGCCGGCCAGTACGACCAGTTCGCGCTCGTCGTCAAATACGCGACCGCATACGCGCCGATCCCAAAGAACGCCGCCTGTCCGAGCGAGATTTGGTTGACGCTACCGAGCAGGAGCGACAAGCCGATCGCCGCGATCGCGTAGATACCCGCATACGTCGCGGCCTGCACGAACGTTGCGTTACTGCTTGCAACGATGCCGCAGACGCCGACGAGCGCGAGAAGAATCGGAATCGCGCGCGCGTCAGCGTGCAGGCGCGCGATCAATCCCGGACTCCCACGCGCGACGCGAAGAGGCCTTGCGGCCGGACGAGCAGCGTGACCAGGAGCAACGAATACACGAGCGGATCGGCGAGACCGTACTCGAATTTCCCCTCGAGCAATTTCTCGACGATCCCGACGAGTAACCCACCGACGACGCAGCCGACCGGCGATTCGAACCCGCCGACGATTGCGCCGACGAACCCTTTGATCGCGATCGCCGTCCCGCCGGCCCCGCCGACGAGCGTGATCGGCCCGATGATCGTCCCGCCGAACGCGCACAACGCGATCGAGATCGCGACCGAGATCGCACGCGTCTGCGTGACGTCAATTCCGGTCAAACGCGCGCCTATGGGGTTGTTGGCCGCTGCGCGGATCGCCTTGCCGAAGTACGTCCGCTCGAAAAAGGCATACATGACTGCGAGTGCGAGCGCGAGCAACAGAAAGACCCAGAGCGACTGATATGGAATCGAGGCGCCGCCGAACGCGAACGAATCAGCGCCCTCGCCGGAAAATGCCGGCAACGGGTGCGGCGAGCTGCCCCACAGCGGGACGAGTGCGTGACCATAGAGGAGGATGTAGAGCGCGCCGATGGTGACGATCGTGAGGGCGATCTCGCTGCATCGCGAAGCCGGTCGCAGGATCAGCCGCTCGAATACCAAGCCGAGGATAAACCCGCAAGCAGTCGAACCGAGCAGCGCGATCCAGACGTTGACGTGAAGCACCTCGACGAACGTCAGCGCGAAGAGGCCGCCCACGATGAGGAACTCGCCTTGCGCGAAATTGATGATTCGGGTCGCTCGCAAGATGATGTGCAGCCCGAGCGCGACTAGCGCGTACCCACTACCAACCGTTAAACCTGCGACGATGAGCTGGAGCATGGTCTAGCGCGGCGGGAGGCGCAGCGCTCCGTCGAGGCGGATCGTCGCACCGTTGAGCGAGCGGTTCGTGATTGCATGCAGCGCGAGCTCTGCGAACTCGCTGGGCCGGCCCAAGCGCTTGGGGAACGGGATCGCCCCGATCAACTGCTGTTGCGCCTCCGCGGGTAATTCGGCCAGCAGCGGCGTCTCGAAGAAGCCGGGCGCGATCGTTACGACGCGAATCCCGAACTGCGCGAATTCGCGCGCGGCGGGGAGTGTGAGCGAGACGATCGCGCCCTTCGACGCGGCGTACGCGGCCTGGCCGAGCTGGCCGTCGAAGGCCGCGACCGAGGCGGTCATCACGATGACGCCGCGCTCGCCGTCTTCGAGAGGCGCAAGCTTCGTCATCTCCGCCGCGACGAGCCGGACCATGTTGACGGTTCCGATCAAATTGACGCGGACGACGCGTTCGAACTCCTCGAGCGGGATCGGTCCGTCACGTCCGACGATCCGGCGCGCGGTCCCGATCCCCGCGCAGTGAACGAGGATCCGCGGCGCGCCGAGTTGCGTGACGATCGCAGCGATCGTTTGGACGCCCTGGTCGCCGTCGGTCACGTCGCACGTGAATGCGCGCGCACCGAGCTCGCGCGCGACCTCCTCCGCCGCCGGGCCGTTGCGGTCGACGATCGCAACCGTTGCGCCCGCTGCACGGAGAGCGCGCGCCGTCTGGGCGCCCAATCCGGACGCACCGCCCGTGACGATAGCGATCGTGCCACGAATCTCCACGCGCCGTTACGTCGCTATGATGACGGCGGGCGAAGGATCCGGCGCGTAGAGCGCGTCGACGGCCGCGGCGCGGCGCGCGAGGACGGCGCGTACGTTAATTGAGCCCTTGTCGGTGATCTCACCATGCTCGAAGGACGGCGGCTCGTCGAGTAGGATCGCGCGCTCGATGCGTGTTGAGCTGCCCGTACTTTCGCGCGCTTGCCGCGCGAGGACGTCCGCGATCCCCTTGCGCGCATTCGGATCGGCGGCAACGCTAGGGTCGACGAAGAGTAAAGCACTTACGTAATCGCGGTCGTGTCCCGCCAAAACGAGATCCTTGACGAACGGCGCGAGTGTGCCCAGCAAGCGGATCCGAAACGGTCCGACGCTCACCCACGTCCCCGTCGAAAGCTTGAAATCTTCGGTGAGGCGTCCATCGAAGAGAAAGCCGGCAGAAAGGTCGTGTGGGAGAATCGGCCGCAAGGCGTCTCTGGTGCGGTAGAATCCCTCATCATCGAAGGCCGCCCGCGTCACGTCGGGCTGACGCCAGTATCCCGGCGTCACGTTCGGGCCTTTCACCCGAACCTCGTACTTGTCGTCCGTCGGTGCCAGTTTGATCGCGACTCCGGGGAGCGGCAAGCCGAGGTTGCCGCATACGTCGGTTCGCCAGTTCGCGAAGAGCGTCGACGGCGACGTCTCCGTCATGCCAAAGCCCGAGGTCATGAAGATGCTCTCGCCGCAGGCTTCGATCGCGACCGTCTTGAGCTCGTCCCAAACGCGCGGCGCGATCGCCGCTGCCGCGTAGTAAAGCATCTGCATACGGCTAAAGAACGTCTCGCGCAGTTGGCGGTCCGAACGCAGAAACGGCAAAAGCTCTTCGAAGCCCTTGGGGACGTTGAAGTAGATCGTCGGTCCGATCTCCCGCAGGTTCCGGACCGTTTTCTCGATGAGCCCCGGGATGGGCTTGCCCTCGTCGATGTAAAATGAGCCGCCGTTGTAGAGCGCAGTCCCGGTGAGTTGGTTCCCGCCCGCAGTGTGATGCCACGGCGTCCAGTCGACGAAGATCGGCGGCGTCTCTTCCATGAATGGGAACATCTGTAAAATGCCCTGCTGGTTCGAGCAGAGCATGCGCTGCGTATTGATCACGCCTTTCGGGACGCCGGTCGAGCCTGACGTGAAGAGAATTTTTGCGATCGTCTCTCGTGTGACGCGTGTGCCCGCTTCGTCGACCCGCTGCGTCGGGTGCACTGCTTTGAGGGCATCGAGTGGAGTCGTCGCGCGCCGTTCGAACCCGTCGTGGGCGACGACGACTTCGACGTCAGGCGCAAGCGTCGCCGCGAGGGCCGCTTCGTAGCGCATGTCGGCGGCGAACACGAGACCCGGCGTGAGCAACGACATGACGTGCGCAAGCTTTTGATAATCCTTGGAGACGAGCGCGTACGGCGGCGATATCGGTGCATACGGAATCCCGATGTGCTGGGCCGCGTAGGCAACGAGAGCGTGGTCAATGCTATTTTCAGCCAAGATTGCGAGCGGCCGCTCCAGCGAGACGGGACGATCGAGGAGCGCTTGGGCGATGCTGCGTACCGCGGCGAGCGCTTGCGCGTATGTGATCGTTCGCCAGCCTCCGTCGGCATCGCGTTCGGCGAGCAACACCGCCTCGGGCCGGATTGCGGCCCAACGAACGAGCGCATCGGTCAATTTTACGGGATGCGGCGCGAGCGGTTCGAGCGACCGTCCGATAATCGTTCCGTCGGGGCGCGTCTCGAAGCTCGTCTCATGCGGGCCGAGGCGAACGAAACGTTCGGATGACGATGTGCGAATTGTCTGGTTCACGGCGGTTGCACCTTCGGCCCGCGCTTGCTGAGGAACGCCTCGATGCGGGTTTTCGCTTCGTCGTCGTTGACCGCCACCGCGGCCATCAGTGCTTCGAGCATGTAGCCGGTGTGCGGATCGCTTTCTGCGATCCGCGGCAAGGCGTGCATGATCGCGAAATTCGTCATCGAGGAGTTGGAGGCCATCATCTGCGCTATCTCGAGCCCCTTGGCGCGTCCGGCACCGTCCTCGACGAGATACTGACTGATTCCGATTGCGGCTCCCTCCTCGGCATCGTAAACGTGGCCGGTCAGCATCATGTCCATCATCCGGGCGGTTCCGATGAGGCGCGGAATCCGCACCGAGCCGCCGCCGCCGACGAAGATGCCGCGCTGTCCTTCGGGCAGGCCGTAGTAAGCGGAGCGCTCGGCGACGCGGACGTGCGTCGCGGCCGCGAGCTCGAGGCCACCGCCGACGACCGCGCCGTGCAGCACCGCGACGACCGGGACGCGCCCGAACTCGATGCTCTCGAACGCGCGGTACCACAGCCGCGACTTGGCGATCCCGTCGAGCAGGCCGATCCCGGAGACCGTTGAGAGGTCGAGCCCGGCCGAGAAGTGCGGCCCCTGGGCGCAGATGACGACCGCCCCAATCTCCTCGGGAAGCGCAGCGAAGAACTGCGCAATCCCCTCGACCGTCGCGTCGTTGAGCGCGTTCCGTTTCTCCGGGCGCGCGAGTTCCAGAGTCGCTACGCGCCCCTCATATGAGGCGCGTAGCGACGGCGGGAGCATAGCGGCCAACTATTGCACCGTGACCCAGTTGCCGCTCTTGGCAACCGCGATGTGCACATCGGTGACGTTGACGAGTCCGCCATGGTCGGTCGGCGTGAAGCGGAATGTCCCGTTGGCGCCATGCCAGGGCGAGAGCTTCTCGATCGCGGCGTTGATCGAGGCGGCATCGGTCTTGCCCTTCGTGTACTTGATCGCATCGACGATCAGCGAGACCGCGTCCCAGGCGCTCGTCGCCTTGGAATCGCCGATCTCGTTGTAGGCCGCGCGATATGCCTCTTCGAAGGCCCGCAGCTGCGGCGACGGATGATCCATGTCTAGCGGGCCGTCCGTAAAGGCGCCCTCGGCTGCGCTGCCGGCTGCCTTGAGATAGCCGTCGCTCTGAATCCCGCTCGTGCCGACGATCGGAATCTTCAGCCCGAGCGAGCGCGCGTTGCGCGTCGCAATCGCCGTCGTCAGCGTCGCGCCCAGGAGCATCATGACGTCGGCCTTCGAATCGCGGATCGCGACGATCTGCGGCGTGAAGTCCGTCGCTGTCCCGGGATAGGCTTGATCTGCGACGACGTCGACGCCCATCGCTTTGGCTTGCTTGAGCATCACCCCTTCGATCGCGACGCCATAAACGTTGTCGTCATGGAGCAGCGCTATCGTTTTCGCGTGCAGCTTCGTCTTTGCGAACTGCAGAAGCGCTGTAGCCTCGAGGTCGTTGCCGGGGATCATCTGGAAGACGTTCTTGAGTACGGATCCGTCGCGTGTACGCCACGAAGCTTCGTCCGGGACCATGATCATCTGCGGAGTACCGGACGCCGCAGTTACGCGCGCAACCGCCTCGGTCGTCGCGACGCGCGTCCCGCAGAGGAGCGCGACGACGCCCTTGCCGATCATCGACGTAGCGATCTGCGCGGCGACGTCAGGCTTCGCTTCATCGTCTTGGATCTCGATGTGGATCGGGCGTCCCAAGACGCCGCCTTTGGAGTTGATGACTTTCTCTGCGAGCTCAAACGCCCGTTTTTCGGGAAGCCCGAGCGGCGCGCTCAGACCGGTGTACGAGATGACGGCTCCGATCGCGATCGGCGCGCTCGACTGCGCTCTCACCGAGGCGGTGATGCTCGAGATCAGGCCGATGCACAGGAAAGATGCGAAAAGACGCTTCATGGTGTTTCCCTTCTAAAGCGGGCGGGATGCCGATTTGCGACGGGTGAAGGAAACGCGAGACTGCTGGGGAGAGTGTGCCGACGATGAACGCATCGGCTCTGGTCGGGATCGACGTGCACGTGCACGCGTGGGCCGACGACGATTCCGAAGCTAGGGAGACCGTGCGCCGGTATTTCGGTGCGACCGAAGTACCGGGATTTGCGGATGTGCCGTCCTACTATCGTGAACGCAAGATTGGGTTTGTCATGTTCTCGGTAGACGAGCAGCTTTCGGGACAGACGCAAGTTGCCAACGACGACGTCGCCGCGTTGGCGGCCGCGAATTCCGACATTATGATCGCGTTCGCCAGCGTCAATCCGATGCGCGGTCGGGCTGCGATCGACGCGGCGCGCCGGCTCATTGCATCGGGTGGAATCCGCGGATTCAAGCTTCATCCGCCGCTCATGGAGTTCTTCCCGAACGATCGGGCGGTCTATCCGTTCTACGAGGTGATCGCCGAAGCGAAGCTCCCCGTGCTGTTCCACACCGGGCACAGCGGAATTGGGACCGGCGTGCGCGGCGGCGGCGGCGTACGCTTGAAGTACGGCAATCCTATGTATCTCGATGACGTAGCGGTCGACTTTCCCGACATGCCGATCATCATGGCGCATCCGTCGTTCCCCTGGCAGGACGAAGCACTCTCGATCTGCCTGCACAAGCCGCAGGCGTACATCGATCTGTCCGGTTGGTCGCCGAAATACTTCTCGCCGAGCCTGGTTCAGTACGCGAACACGCTCCTGCGCACGAAGATGCTCTTCGGATCCGACTTTCCACTCATCACGCCGGATCGCTGGATCGCCGACTTCGCGGCGATCGGGATACGCGACGACGTCCGACCGCTGATTCTCAAGGAGAATGCTGCGCGGCTCTTCGGCCTTGCGGCGGGCTGACGGCATTCGGCCTCCCATTTTGTTGCTGAGTGCAACAGTTTGACGAATCAACAAAATGGGCGTAGACTCCTTCCATGCCCAGGGCCTCCACCACGGAAGAACCTTCCATCCGGCGTCCCCGTGCCTCTCCACAGGTCCGCATGGGCGCCCTGGGTCAGTTGCTCGGCTATAACCTGCGCCGCGGTCAATTGCTGCTGTTTGAGTCGTTCAGCGAGGCGGTCCCCGCAGGGATCACGCCGGCCCAGCTGACGATTCTGCTCCTCATCGCCGCGAATCCGGGGATCAAGCAGACGACGCTCGCGGCCGTCCTCGACGTCGACCGCTCGACGATGGTTCGTCTCGTCGACCGCTGCGCGGAGCTGCGCTTCGTCCGGCGCGGTTCGTCCCGCACCGATCGCCGCGTTGCGCCGCCCGTCCTCACGGAACGCGGGCGCGCCTTCATCGATGCCGTCATGCCCGAGATTTTGCGTAAGGAGCTCGAGTACACGAGCGTCCTGACGCCAAGCGAACGCGCCGAGCTCACGCGACTGTTGCGCAAGCTCAACGCGCTCGAGGACTAAAGCCCTCCGCCGAGCTTGCTGACCCCGATCCACTTGCCTTGCGCATCGTCCCAGCGCAGCACCAGCACGTCCTTTTGCGATAGCCCGCGCTGGCTGCCGTCTCGGAAGTCGTAGACGCCGCTGATCCCGCCGAAGTCGTGCAGGTTTTCGATCCAGGTATGGATCTGTTCCGCAGTCGCCTCGGGACCGAGCGCGCGCAACGCGCTGATGATAATCATCGCGGGATCCCAGGCCATCCCGGTCATGAAGTCGATCCCGACGTTGTGGGCCTTCATCGCCTCTTGGAACGTGCGGATCGCG